>JALOLB010000047.1 GCA_025456225.1 Thermoanaerobaculaceae bacterium | reverse complement strand
GGCTCTCGTTCGTCCTACTTGCCGCGCCTTCCCATCCCGGAGGACAGTGGCTTCGATGCGGCGTTCGTCCCGATCACAGTCGCGGGGCGGCGGGAGTCTCGCACTCCCTTCCCTTGACCGGGCGCCCGCATTCTGCTCGCCGCCGTTCGCCCCGTCAACCGCCGGTCGAGCTCCTCGACGGGGCTCCCTGGTCCGTCCAGCGACGGGGGGCCAGATGCGCCTGGGCCCTCGGCAAGGAGGTGAGATGGGCCAGAGGGCTCTCCTCGTGTTTCCCGAAATGCCTCCGACGTACTGGAGCTTGAGGTGGACTCCTTCCGGAGCAGCCTCGAAACGATGACACAGGCCTTCGAGGCCCGCGTCGCGGCAGTCTCCGCCCGGGACCTCGCGTCCCGCACCGCCGAGCTCACCGCCTACCGCGACCGTGTGGTCCGCCGGATGCACGCCCGCTACCGCCACCTGCACCGGGACTTCCGCGTCTCCACCGACGACGCGCTGACGGCGTTCCAGACCTCCCTCGACGAGCTGCTCGCCCGCCTCGTCGCCCAGCTCCCTCCCCCGTCTGACCCTCCCTCCTGCCACGGTTGGGCGGGAGGGGGCACTGTTCCCTCTCCCCTCTCCCCTCTGCCCCGTGCGGGCGGTGGACGGCCGGCCGGCCGGGCGGTACAGTAGTGGGCCATGTGGTTCCGGCGCTCCGACCGCTCGCGTGACTCCCGCATCCCGGAAGGGCTGTGGGTGAAGTGCGAGGGGTGCAAGGAGACGCTGTACCACAAGGAGCTGGAGCGCACCCTGCACGTCTGCCCGCGCTGCGGCTTCCACCACCGCATCTCGGCCCGCACCCGCCTCGGCCAGCTCTTCGACGGCTCGTACAAGGAGCTGTTCTCCAAGGTCCTCTCCACCGACCCGCTCGAGTTCGTGGACACCAGGCCGTACAAGGATCGCCTCAAGGGCCTGCACGAGAAAGGGCTCAAGGACGACGCCGTGGTCGTCGCCTTCGGCCGCATCGCCGGCATCAAGGCGATCGTCGGGGCCATGGAGTACGCCTTCATGGGCGGCAGCATGGGCTCTGCGGTGGGCGAGAAGCTCACCCGCGCCGCCGAGCGCTGCGTCAAGTACAGGCTGCCGCTCGTCATCGTGTCCTGCTCGGGCGGCGCCCGCATGCAGGAAGGCGTGCTGTCGCTCATGCAGATGGCGAAGATCTCGGCGGCCCTGGCGCGCCTGTCCAAGGCGAGGCTGCCCTACATCTCGGTGCTCACGGACCCCACCACCGGCGGCGTCACCGCCTCGTACGCCATGCTCGGCGACGTCAACATCGGGGAGCCCGGAGCGCTCATCGGCTTCGCCGGCCCCCGCGTCATCGAGCAGACGATCCGCCAGAAGCTGCCCGAGGGGTTCCAGCGCGCCGAGTTCCTACTCGAGCACGGCATGCTCGACATGGTGGTGCCGCGCCAGGAGCTCAAGGAGACGCTGGCCCGGTGTCTCGGTCACCTGCAGTGAGCGTCCCGGCCGCCGAGCTGCTGGCCCCCCGACTCGAGCAGCGCATCATCCCGGGCCTCGATCGGGTCACGGTGGCCCTCGACCGTCTCGGCCACCCCGAGCGCGCCTTCGCCTCGGTGCTGGTGGTCGGCACCAACGGCAAGGGCGCCACGTCGGCGCTGCTGGAGAGCATCCTGAGCGCCCACGGCGTCCGTACGGGCCTGTACACATCGCCGCACCTGGTGCACATCGAGGAGCGCATCCGCGTGGACGGCCGCTGCATCGCTCCCGACGACCTGGCCGCACTGGTGGACGCCCTCGGGCGGTTCCCCGAGCTCTCCTACTTCGAGACCCTCACCGTGGCGGCGCTGCAGCACTTCGCCGCGAGCGGCGTGCAGGTGGCGGTGCTGGAGGCGGGGCTCGGCGGGCGCTGGGACGCCGTCAACGCCGTGGAGCCGGTGCTCTCGCTGCTCACCAACGTGGGCACCGACCACCAGGCCTGGCTGGGGCCGACCCGCGGCCATGTCGCCGCCGAGAAGGCCGCCGCCCTGCGCGGCCGCGAGGCGATCGTCGGCGTCTGGGACGGCGAGGTGGAGCCGGTGATACGCGCCCATGCCGAGGCGCCGTTGAGCCTGGCGAGCGCATGGGCGGAAGTGACGATTGCGGTCCGGGGTCCGGGGTCCGGGCTCCGGAATGCGGAACCCAGCCCAGGTCCGAGCACCTCGGGACTCACTGGCAGCGTGACGGAACAGCCACATGAAGCACCACTGGCTTCCTCCGGTCCCCGGGAGGAGGGGTGGGCCGGACCCCGGACCCCGGACCCCGGACCCCATGTCGACTTCGACGCTACTGGAGTCCACGGGAGAGCGATCCTGCCTCTGTTGGGGGCGCATCAGCTTGCGAACCTGCAGTTGGCGCTGGCGGGGGCAGCGGCGCTCTCGCGACACGGTGCGATGCCGGCACTCGACGGCCGGGCTGTGGCGCGCGGGATCGAAGCGGTGCGGTGGCCGGGGCGGCTGCAGTGGGTCGAGCACGAGGGGCGGCGACTGCTGCTGGACGGCGCCCACAACCGCGAGGCCACCGCTGCCCTCTGCGCGGCGCTCGACACGATGGGGCTCGAAGGCCGCGTCGACCTGCTCTTCTCCTGCCTGCAGGACAAGCCCCTGGCCGCGATGGCGGCGTTGCTGGCCCCGCGGGTCTGCACGGTCACGGTGGTCCGCCTCGACTCGCCGCGCGCCCTGCCCACCCACGAGCTGGCCGCGGCGTTCCCCGGCGCCGCGGAGGTCCCCGACGTGGCGACCGCCCTGGCGATGCTGTCCCGCGAGCGCCCGACCCTGGCCACTGGCTCGCTCTACCTGGTCGGCGCGATACTGGGCGTGACGGGAGGGATCGATGGCTGAGCTGACCATCCGCGACCACGCCGAGCTGGAGGCCCGCGAGGAGACGGCGCTGGCGTTCTGCGCCTTCCGAGCCCGCGAGTCGACGCGCCGCCGCGACCTCACCGCCGAGGGGCGCCAGTTCGACTACCGCACCGCCTTCCAGCGCGACCGCGACCGCATCGTCCACTCCCGGGCCTTCCGGCGGCTCAAGCACAAGACCCAGGTGTACGTGCCGCACACCGGCGACCACCCCCGCACCCGCCTCACCCACACCCTCGAGGTCGCCCAGATCGGCCGCACCATCGCCCGGGCGCTGGGGCTCAACGAGGACCTGGTGGAGGCGATCTCCCTCGCCCACGACATCGGCCACACGCCGTTCGGCCACTCCGGCGAGCGCTGCCTGGTGCGGATCCTCGCCGGCAAGGCGCAGGACTGCCCGCTGCCCGCCGAGCTGCTGCCCGAGGTCGGGACGTTCAAGCACAACTACCAGTCGGTGCGCGTCGTCGACCTGCTCGAGCAGCGCTACGACCGGCCCGGCCTCAACCTCACGGACCAGGTGCGCGAGGGCATCCTCAAGCACACCGCCCAGAAGCCCGGCATCGTCTTCCCGCTCCCCGACCCCGAGGGGCTGCGCCTCGGCCTGCCGTGCCACCTGGAGGGCCAGGTGGTGGCGCTGGCCGACGAGATCGCCCAGCAGACCCACGACCTCGAGGACGGCCTGCACGCGGAGGCGGTGACCCTGGAGTCCATCGAGGGGGTGCCCGCGGCCCAGGCGGTCCTCCTCCACCTCGGCGAGGGCTACCGCGAGGCCCGCCGCTCCCGGCGCGCCGCGATGCTCCAGCGCGGGCTCATCCACCTCTTCGTCACCGACGCGATCCAGACCACGGCCCGCCGCGTCAACGAGCTCCTCGCGGCTCGCGGCATCGGGGACCACGCCGGCTGGCGGGCCGTCGCCGACGAGCTGCCCCCGGCCCTGGTGGCGTTCTCGCCCCATGTGAACGACCTGTTCGCCGAGCTCAAGGCGTTCATCTACCGGCACATCATCAACCACCAGGACGTCAACCGGCAGGACTTCCGCGCCCACCTCGTGATCGGCGGGCTGTTCCGGGCGTTCTTCTCCAACCCCCTGACCCTGCCGACCTACGCGCTGCTGCGCTTCCACGAGCTGACCGGTCGGCGCTACCTGCGCGACCTCCCCATCCCCCAGATGCCCGAGGAGGTCCGCCAGCACTACCACACCGAGCCGCGCTTCGTGCGCCTCATCGCCGACCACCTGGCGGGGATGTCGGACCGCTACGCCCTCGACGACTTCGAGGCGTTGTACCATCCCGGCGGGAGGGTGTGATGCGCGTGCTGCTGGCGTCCGATCATGCGGGGTGGGAGCTCAAGCAGCTCATGGCGACTCTCGCCCGGGAGCTGGGGCACGACGTCGTGGACCTCGGCACTCACGGTCGGGAACCGGTGGACTATCCGGACCCGGCGCACGACCTCGCGATCCGACTGCTGGCCGGAGAGGGCGAGCGCGGCGTGCTGGTGTGCGGCACCGGCATCGGTGTCTCGATGGCCGCCAATCGCCACGTTGGCGTGCGCGCTGCCCTCTGCCACGACGCCTTCACCGCTCAGGCGGCCCGCCGTCACAACGACGCCAACGTGCTGTGCCTGGGCGGGCGCACCACCGGCCCCGGCGTCGCCATGCAGATCCTCGAGCTGTTCCTGACCACCCCGTTCGAAGGCGGCCGCCACGCGCGCCGTGTCGCGTCCATTGAACCCAAAGGAGAGACCTCATGAACCAGGTTGAACGCAAGATCTACTTTGCCCGGCAGGAGGAGATCGTCGCCGCCACGGACCCCGAGGTGGCCACGGCGCTGCGCGCCGAGCGGGCGCGCGAGAACGAGGGGCTGGAGCTCATCGCCTCGGAGAACTTCGTGTCCCCGGCCGTGCTCGCGGCCATGGGCTCGGTGATGACCAACAAGTATGCCGAGGGCTACCCGGCCAAGCGGTACTACGGCGGCTGCGAGTTCGTGGACGTCGCCGAGGAGCTGGCGCGCACGCGCGCCAAGCAGCTCTTCGGGTGCGACCACGTCAACGTCCAGCCCCACTCCGGCGCCCAGGCCAACATGGCGGTCTACCTCGCGATGCTGCAGCCGGGCGACGTCATGCTGGGCATGGACCTCTCCCACGGCGGCCACCTCACCCACGGACACCCGCTCAACTACTCGGGCAAGACGTTCCAGGTCGTCCCCTACGGCGTCAGCCGCGAGACCGAGACGATCGACTACGACGCCCTGCGCGAGCTGGCGCGGACGCACAGGCCCAAGATGATCGTCTGCGGCGCCTCGGCCTACCCGCGCATCATCGACTTCGCGGCGATCGCCGAGATCTCCCGCGAGGTCGGCTCGATGGTCATGGCCGACATCGCCCACATCGCCGGCCCGGTGGCGGTGGGAATGCACCCCTCACCGGTGCCCCACTGCGAGTTCGTCACCACCACGACCCACAAGACCCTGCGCGGCCCCCGCGGCGGCATGGTCATGTGCAAGGCGCCGTTCGCCGAGGCGATCGACAAGGCCGTCTTCCCCGGCGTGCAGGGCGGCCCGCTCATGCACGTCATCGCCGCCAAGGCGGTGGCGTTCGCCGAGGCGCTCGACCCGGCCTACAAGGACTACATCGCCCGGGTGCTCCACAACGCGCGCGCCCTGTGCGGCGAGCTCCAGGCCCGCGGCTGGACCATGGTCTCCGGCGGCACCGACAACCACCTCATGCTGCTCAACCTGGGCGCCGACGGCATCTCCGGCAAGAAGGGCGAGGAGCGGCTCGGCAAGGCCGGCATCACGGTCAACAAGAACACCGTGCCGTTCGACACCCGCAAGCCGTACATCGGCTCCGGCATCCGCATCGGCACCCCCGCCGTGACGACGCGCGGCATGGGCGTGCCCGAGATGAAACAGATCGCCGCCTTCATCGACCGTGTGCTGCGCAGCGAGGACGAGGCCGTCTGGGCCCAGGTCCGCCACGAGGTGGAGGAGCTGACGAGGGCGTTCCCGCTGTACGGCGACATCTGAGCCGGCGCTGGTGGGGGTTGGGGTCCGGGGTCCGAGGTCCGGGGTCCGTGCCCCCACCCACCCGGTCGAGAGTCGAGAGCTGAGAGTCGAGAGTCGGAGGCCCCCACCCACCCGGTGGGGGCTTTCGTTTCCCTGGTGACCTTGGCGTCCTCACGCCGCTCTGCGCTCGGGACGAGTGGGTGGACCTTGGCGAAGCTGCTTCGAGAGGCACGCCCACGCATGCCGTGCTGGCGTCGGACCCCGGTGATGGCTTCATGCTCGAGGTGACACGCCGGAGCGTCGACACGAGGGATCGCTGGGGCGACACGAGCATCGACCGCAAGGGCAACGTGACCTTCGCAACGGCCCTGCCGCAGCCCTGCGCCTCAGCTCCCGGACCCCGGACCCCGGACCCCGGACCCCCGGGCGGGCGGGAGGGGAGCCGCCGCCCGGGCGCGCAGCCAGTGGTCGACGAGGACGATGGCGACCATGGCCTCGCCGACGGGCACGAAGCGGGGGAGCAGGCAGGGGTCGTGGCGGCCCTTGATGCAGAGGGTGGTGGGCGCGCCGTCCCGGGTCACGGTGGCCTGCTCGCGGGCGATGCTGGCAGCCGGCTTGACGGCGGCGCGCAGGAGCAGGGGCATTCCCGTGGAGATGCCGCCCAGCATGCCGCCGTGGCGGTTGGTCGCGGTGCGCGGCGGGTCGGTCGAAACCCAGGCGTCATTGCACTCGCTGCCGCGCAGCGTGGCGCAGCCGAAGCCGATGCCCAGCTCCACGCCCATCACCGCCGGAATCGTCAGGAGCGCCCTGCCGAGGTCGGCCTTGAGCTTGTCGAAGACCGGCTCGCCGAGGCCCGGCGGCACGCCGGTGGCGACGATCTCGGCCACGCCGCCGATGGAGTCCTGCTCCCGGCGCACCCGCTCGATCAGCTCCACCATGGCGCCGGCCGCGGTGAGATCCGGACACCGCACGACGTTGGGCGAGCCGTCGGGCCGCAGCTCGACCTGCTCCAACGTCACGGCGGCCGGGTCGGCGATGTCCGCCACCACGTTTCCGACCTGCCGGACCCAGCCCACCACCCGGCACCCGAAGGTGGCCAGGAGCTGCTTCGCCACCGCGCCGGCCGCGACCCTGGCCACGGTCTCGCGGGCCGAGGCGCGGCCGCCGCCCCGGTGGTCGCGGATCCCGTACTTGAGCGCATAGGTGGCGTCGGCGTGCCCGGGGCGCCAGACGTTCGCCAGCTCGTCGTAGTCGGCACTGCGGGCGTCCCGGTTGCGCACCAGGATGGCGACGGGCATGCCGGTGGTGCGCCCCTCGAACACTCCCGAGAGCACCTCCGGCTCGTCCTCCTCCATGCGCTGGCTGACGAGACGGCTCTGCCCCGGCCGCCGCCGGCGCAGCTCGGCTCGCAGGTGGTCGAGGTCGAGCACCAGCCCCGCCGGCACGCCGTCGATGATGACCACGTTGCCCGAGCCGTGGCTCTCGCCAGCGGTGGTGACGCGGAACAGGGTGCCGAAGGTGTTGCCTGACATGCCAGCCATTATGCCCGCGTCGGCACCATCCTGGCGATCATCCGCGGGCCAGGCGCTCGAGCTCCTCGGTCATCAGGCCGCGCAGCAGCTCCACCTTGTAGGCGTTCTTGCCGAGCGGCTCGGCGCCCTTTGCCGCCGCCACAGAGGCCGCGGCGATGATCGAGGCGTCGAGGGGCTTGCCGGTGAGCGCCGCCTCGATCCCCGGGTGCCGCCACGGCACCGCCGCGACGCCGGAGAGGAACACCCTCACCTGTCGCGCGACACCGCCCTCCAGGCGCAGCGCCAGGGCCACGCCCACGAGGGCGAAATCCCAGACGGCGCGCGCTCGCACCTTGCGGTACGAGGAGCGCAGGCCGGCGGCAGGGGGCGGCAGGACGACCTCGGTGAGGATCTCGCCCGGCTCCAGCACCGTCTCCCGCTGCGGGTTCGTGCCGGCCGGCACGAGGAGCTGCTCGACCGGGATCGTCCGCGTGCCGGCGGCGCCGGCGATGCGCACGGTGGCGCCCAGGGCCGCCAGGACCGGGGCGGTGTCCGAGGGGTGGACGGCGAAGCACCGGTCGCCGCCGAAGATGGCGTGACCCTGGCTCTCGCCCTCGGCGGCAAAGCACATCTCGCCGCCCTTGCGCAGGCAGTGAAAGTCGCCGCGGTAGTACCAGCAGCGCGGCTTCTGGCAGAGGTTGCCGCCGAGCGTGCCCTGGTTGCGGAGCTGGGGGCTCGCCACCTGGGAGGCGGCCTCGGCCAGACCGGCGTAACGTCCCCGGATCGTGGGGTCGGCCGCCACCTCGGCAATGGTCGTCAAGGCCCCGAGGCGCAGGCCGCCGTCCCTGGCGGGCGCGATGCCGCGCAGCTCCGACAGCCCGGTGATGCTCACCAGCGTCTCGGCGCCGAGGACCTGGTCGCGAAGGCACCCCAGCAGATCGGTGCCGCCGGCGTGAATGTGGGCGCCCTTCCTTCCGGCCAGGCGGATCGCCTCGCCGAGAGTCGTGGGGCGAACGTAGGAAAAGGCGGGCAGCATGGCTCAACCCTCCTTCCGGGCCGCGGCCAGCAGCGGCAGCAACCGGGCCGGGCTGATGGGGCTGTCGGTCACCCGCACTCCGGTGGCGGCGAACACGGCGTTGGCCACGGCCGCGGCGGTGGGGATCGTCACCGGCTCCCCGAGGCCCTTGGCACCGGTGGAGTTGGCGCGATGGTCGGGCAGCTCCACCGGGAGCGAGGTGATGTCGGCGGGCACGTCCAGCATGGTGGGAAGCTTGTAGTCGTGGAAGTTACCCGACACGAGACGGCCTGTCTGGGCACCGTCCAGCACCCGCGCCTCGGTGAGGGCGAGGCCGATCCCCATGGTGATGCCGCCGATCACCTGATTGTCGTAGGTGAGGCGGTTCATGACCCGCCCGGAGTCCTGGGCGGCCAGGAAGCGCAGCACCCGCACCTCGCCGGTGCGCTCGTTCACCTCCACCTCGCAGAACTGCGCCGCGAACGGGCAGGTGGCGAGATCCTCCGGGTTGGGGGCACGGGTGCCGACACCGACGACCACCCCGCGCCGGCGGAGCCCGCCGAGCTCGGCGAGCGGCTTCTTCAGGGCGGGATCCTTGAGGCTGGTCACGACGCCGTCCTGCAGGCGCAGCTCGGCGACCGGGAGCTTCAGCTCCTCCGCCGCCAGATCCAGCACCTGACGCTTCACCTCGAGCGCGGCGGCGCGGGTGGCGGGCGACTCGGTGGGCACCGTCTTGGAGCCGCCCGAGGCCGTGGCGTACTGGGTCGTGCCGGTGTCGGCGTGCTCGACGTGGATGCGGTCCAGGGGCACGCCCAGCTCCTCGGCCACGACCATGGCCATGACCGTCTTGGTGCCGGTGCCGATGTCCGAGGCCCCCATGTTGAGGTTCGCCGAACCGTCGGCGCCCAGCTTGACGATGACCGTGGACGGCGGTCCTCCGGCGCCCGCCACCCAGGTGCCGGCAGCCATGCCGACCCCTCGCTTCCACGGTCCCCTGCCGGGTGCGCGCCGCCGCGCCTCCTCCCAGCCGAATGCCCTCGCGCCCTCCTCGAGACACTGCTTCAGACCCGTGGTCGAGTACGGGAGGTCGTCACGGCCCTGGGACAAGGCGGGCACGTTCTTGACACGCAACGCCACCGGGTCCATGCCGATGGCGGTGGCCAGCTCGTCGACGAGCTGCTCGAGCGCCCACGCCCCCTGGGGATGCCCCGGCGCCCGGAACGCCCGCGCCGGGCCGGTGGTGGTGAGCACGTCCGTCGAGGTGCACTTCACGTTCGGGCAGAGGTAGAGGTCGCGCACCAACCAGTCCACCAGGGAAGCGCCGCCAGCCGGGTAGCCGCCGCTGGCGCCCACCACGTCCATCTCGAGGGCGGTGAGGGTGCCGTCCTTCTTGACTCCGGCCTTGAGACGCATGGTGGCCGGCGGGCGGTTGCCGACGCAGCGGAACGTCTCCTCGCGGCTCAGGAAGAGCTTCACCGGCCGCGCCGTGAGGCGCGCCAGCACCGCCGCCACCAGGTGGTACTTGTCGGCGCTCAGCTTGGAGCCGAACCCGCCGCCCATGTAGTGGCCGATCACCCGCACGCGCGACAGCGGGATGTCCAGGAGCGAGGCCACCCGCTGCTGCACCGGGTACACCCCCTGAGTGGTCTCCCAGATCGTGAGCTTCGGTCCGTCCCACCTGGCGACGCAACCGTGCAGCTCCATCGGCGAGTGGATCTCGGCGGCGGTGCGGTAGGTGCGCTCGACGACCGTGTCGGCCTCGGAGAACCCCTTCGCCACGTCGCCCCGGGTGTAGACCTCGGGCTCCCCGACCCGGTTGCCTCCCTCGGCGATCTTCGGGGCGTCGGATGCGAGGGCCCTGCCCTCCTCCACGACGAACGGCAGCACCTCGTACTCGACCCGGATCGCCCGCAGGGCGTCCCGGGCCTGCTGGGGGGTCTCGGCGGCCACGGCGGCGACGGCCTCGCCCTCGAACCGGCAGGTGGCGTCGAAGAGCCTGGTGAAGACCTGGCGCGTGTAGTACCAGCGCAGGTCGGCTTCCGGGGAGTCCCCGGCGAGCACCGCACGTACCCCGGGCACCGACCGGGCGCTTGCGAGATCCACCTTCTTCACCTTCGCGTGGGGGTGGGGGCAGCGCAGGATGGCGCCGTAGAGCATGTCCGGCAGGACCACGTCGGAGGGGTAGACCGCGGTGCCGCTCACGCGCTCGTAGGCGTCGATGCGCGGTTGCCGCGTGCCGACGACCCTCGTTGTCTGCCACGCCTCGGCCTGGGCACCGCCGGTCGGAGTCTCGGGGAGGGCGCCTTCCACGAAGTAGAGACCGTCGCCTCTCATCGCCCACCTCCCTGGCGCAGCCCGGCGGCCTTCTCTACGGCCTGGACGATGTGGGCGTAGGCGCCGCACCGGCAGATGTTCCCCGACATGCCGAGGCGGACCTCCTCCCGGCCGGGCGCCGGGGTGGCCCGCAGGAGCCCCTCGGCGGCCATGATCTGCCCCGGCGTGCAGTATCCGCACTGGAACGCGTCGTGCTCGGCGAACGCCTTCTGGACCGGCCCGAGCTGCTCGCCGTCCATGAGACCCTCGACGGTGGTGATCTCGTGACCCTGGGCCTCGGCTGCCAGCGTCATGCAGGCGTAGCGGGGCACGCCGTCCACCAGCACGGTGCAGGCGCCGCACTCCCCCCGCTCGCACCCGGCCTTGCTGCCCGTCAGCCCGAGGCGCTCCCGCAGCACGAACAGCAGCGTCCAGCGCGGCTCGACGAGGAGGCGGTGCTCGCGGCCGTTGACCTTGAGGACCACCCGGAGCATGTCACCCTCCTCCGTCACGGCTGGCGGAGCAGCCTCGGCCGGGGTGGGGCCGAGCGCCGCCACGCCGGCGGCACCGACCCCCACGGTGGTCAGGAACCCGCGTCGCGTCAGATGGCGTGTCACGTTGTCATCGCTCATGACGTCCCCTTCCGTTTGGACGGCTACCGGGTCGTCGCCCGACCTGCCCTCCCGGTGCAGTCACTCTCCCAGTCGCGCCAACAGCTCGGCAAGCTTCTCGTTGAGGGCCGCGATCTGCTCCTCGAGGCGCGCCACCCGCTCCGCGAGCTCGCGGCTGCCGTTCGCCACCACCACTGGCGCCGGGGCCACCGGCTGCAGCGCAGGCGGGTCGCCGATCAGGTGCGCCCAGCGCGTCTCCTTCTGGCCGGCACCCCGCGGCAGCTCCACCACCAGCGGCTCCGGCCCCGAGGCGAGGCGACGCAGCACCTCCTCCACCTCGCCGAGTCCGGCGAAGGTATGCATGCGCTCCCCACGACCGCGCAGCTCCCCCGGGGTCTGGGGACCCCGCAGCAGCAGCTCGGTGATCACCGCGCGGGCGGGCGCGTCGAGCTCCCAGGCGCGGTCGGCGTTGTGCTCCCACCGCTCGACCCGCGACCCTCCCACCGGCCACACCAGCACCTCGGCGCGCAGCCGTTCGAGAGCCTCGCGGACATCCCCCGGCACCAGCTCCATGACCGGATCCCGGTTGGACTTCTGGTTGCAGGCGGCCACCAGGGCGTTCAGGGTGAGGGGGTAGTACTCCGGGGTGGTCTGCTGCTTCTCGAGCAGGGACCCCATGACGCGCAGCTCGACCGGGTCGAGAGGACGGGGCAGGCGCATGCCTGATGATACCCCTTCCACCACCCGATCAGGCTCAAGGCTTCAGGCTCAAGGCTCAAGGACCACCACCCACCCGGTCGAGAGTCGAAGGTCGAGAGTCGAGAGTCCCCCTCCCACCCGGTTCCGGTGCGCAGTGATGTCGGCGGACCTTCAGCCTTGAACCCGCGACGCTCGACGGGAGGAAGGGAGGGCGAGGAGGCGGACTAGGAGGGTCGGACAGAGGCGGGCGAGCCAGGCGCCGAGGCGGCCGTGGGCGGTGAGGATGAGCTCGGGACGGCGCCGCACGATGGCCCGCACGATCTTCCGGGCGGCCTGCTCCGAGGGCATGATCAGCCAGGGAGGAACGGGGTCCTCCGCGAGCCGCCCATCGGGACCACGGCGCCGGATCTCGCTCTCCACGTACCCCGGCGAGATCAGCACGACCCCCACGCCCAGCGGCCGCAGCTCGCCCCAGAGCGACTGCGCCATGATCCGCACCGCCGCCTTGCTGGAGCAGTACGGCGCCTGGGCGGGTGCCCCGAAGTAGCCGGCCACGCTGCCGAGGATGGCGACCACGCCACGCGTCGCCTTGAGGTCCTCGAGCGTGGCCCGGACGGTGCGCACCACCCCGAAGAGGTTGGTGTCGTACTGGCGCTGGAAGTCCTGCACGGACAGCTCGTCGACCCGACCGGACACGCCGAAGCCGGCGTTCGCCACGACGACGGAGAGGGGCCCGAACGCGTCCCGGACCGTCGCCGCCGCCCGCTCGGGATCCCCGTCGCGGCTCACATCGCAGGCGACCGGCATGGCACGCCCACCGGCCGCGCGAATCTCGCCGGCCAGCGCCTCCAGCCGGTCGAGCCGGCGCGCCGCCAGCCCGACGGCTGCGCCGTGCGACGCCAGCTCCCGCGCCACCGCCGCGCCGATGCCCGACGAAGCCCCGGTCACCAGGGCCACCCGGCCGGACAGGTCCAGTCGCGAGCCGCGGTGCCTCACCGCACGCCCATCGCGACCGTCGTCGGATCACCAGAGGTGCCGTCGACCACGGACGCGAACCCGATGACCCGGGCGCCGCTCGTGGTCACCCGCACCACCGCGTAGGCCCCGGTCTCGCCACTCGGAAGCGCCCGCGTCACCGCGACCCGGCGTGCCGGCTGGACGGCCAGGGTCAGCGGCTGCCCCACCGGCACCGCGCCGTTGTTGTAGAACCGCACCTCGACCGCGGCCGACACGTCCCCGACGTTCACGACCTCGAGGTTGGTGCGGAACTGACCGTCGCTCCGCAGCCCGGGCAGGTACCCGAGCGCGCCGGCGGTGAGCGCCTCGGTGATCTCCAGGCCCTCGTACGACTGCCCGTAGGTCCTGGCGACACCGCCCACCACGAGCTTCGAGTAGGTTCGGGCCTGGACGATCAGAGGCTGGGTGCTCTCCACGACGATCACCCCCACGTCCTGGCCGGAGACCGCGAACAGGCTCTGCAGGACGTTGGCCGAGGTCAGTTGCTGGCCGCTCAGTACGGTCGCCGTCACCGACGGCGGCGCGGTGCCGCCGTAGAAGCTCAGGCGCAGGCTCGCCGCCAGGGACGAGGTGTTGAGGACCGACAGGTCGCTGTACCAGTCGGTGGGCGGCACTCCGGGAAGGCGCGCGATACCCGAGACGTAGTAGGCCCGCGGGTAGGAAGGTCCCGTGCAGCCCGGTGCGTAGACGACCTGCGCGGAGGTGGACCACGTCGACGACAGCCCGCAGGACGCGTCGGCTCGCACGCGGAAGTACAACGTCGCCGCGGTGGTCCGGGTCGTGCTGTAGCTCGCCGAGGTGGTGGACGACGTGAGCTGCTCGGGCGAGGCGAAGCTCGGGCCGTCGTCCACCTGCAGGGTGTAGCCGGAGGCACCGCTCACGGCACCCCAGCTCAGGGTCACCGGCTCGCCGGAGCACACCCGCGTCCGGTTGGCGCCGAGACCCGCCGGTGCCGCTGGCGCGCTGCAGCCGGTTTGCAGTTGCACGAGGGCCTGCTGGGCATCGACCCGACGCCGCTCGATGCCGTTGCGCGGGTCAGTGACCTGGTGCCCTGTCTGCTCCAGGGCCTGCCGCAGACCGGCCACCGAGCGGCCGGGCACGGCCTGGGAGAGCAGCGCCGCCACGCCGGCAACGTAGGGGGCGGCCGCCGAGGTGCCGCCGAAGCAGTCCTCGGTCCCGCCCCCGCGAACCGCCGTGGTCGCGCAGGTGGACGGAGCCCACACCCCGAGCTTCTCGCCCGAGTCGGAGTAGCAGGCCACATCGTCGGCGTCCGTGAAGAAGTCGAAGCACCCAAGCTGGTTGCACTGCAGGTTGGTCCAGCTCTGCGGGCCCAGGCTCGCGTCGTAGACGGCGCCGACTGCCGTCGCGTGGGAGATGCACGCCGGCCAGGCCACACCGCCGGTACAGCCTCCGTTCCCGGCTGCCACGGTGATCAGCACGCCCGCGTTCACCAGGGCCTCGAACGCCGTAGCGAAGTCCGTCGAGGCCGCATCGCAGCTCCCCTGGCCAGGGGGCCAGTCGTCCTCGTCGTACCCGCCCAGGGACATGTTGACCACCCTGATGTGGTGGGGGTTCCCGGCGCTGATGCTGGCCAGCACCGCATCGATGCCGGCCAGGACCTGCTCGGAGCTGCCCTCCCCGTCGGCGTTGAGGACTCGCACCGCCACGACCGTGGCGTCGGGGGCCACACCGTTCCCGGAGCCAGCGGCGATGGCCGCCACCGAGGTGCCGTGCCCGTGCTCGTCCATCGGGTCGCTGTCGTTGTCGATGGAGTCGAAGAGCTTGATGGTCTTGGTGCCGGCCGGCGAGAGCTCAGGGTGGGTGTAGTCCACGCCGGTGTCGAGAATCGCCACGCCGATGCCGGCTCCCTTGAAGCCCTGCGCCTGCACCTCGGGCACGTGCATGAGCTGCTTGCCCTGGGTCCGCTGCACCGTGACGACCCGGATCGGCACAACCGCAGCGATGCGCGGATCGGAGGCCACCGCGACGAGACGGGAGGCCGGCACGCTGGCGGCCAGCATCGGCAGGTGGGAGAACCGGCGGGTGACGATCACGCCCGACGGCGCGAGCTCGCCTGCCAGGTCAGAAGCAGTGCGTGCAATCCAGTCGGACCGCCCGGCGGCGGCCATCCCCTGCAGACCACCCTCGGGCTCCCGAAAGACCAGGATGCAGCCTCGCGAGCCTGTCGCGTCCTGAGCCGCAGACACCAGCCCGGGCGTCAAGCGGGTCGCCCAGCCGGCTCGCCCCGAGGGCTCCTGGGCGCTCGCTGCCGCGAAGGCCCAGCTCACGAGCCCCACGACCAGCCCCGGGCCCGCCCACCATCGACCACTGCCGAACGAAACGAAGGCTCTCATGTCCATGCAAGGCTCCCGGCCGGCATTCTAGTCCCCACGGACTGCCCCGGGGGCGCGCTATGCTCCCGCGGTGACCACGGCACCCATCCGACCGACCGGGCCTCGTCCCCTGCACTCGCGCGTCTACGCCTTTCACAAGCCGCGGGGCGTCGTGGTCTCACGGGTGCCCGAGGGCAGGGCTCCGACGCTCTTTGCACTCCTGCAGCGGCCCTACTGCGAGTGGTTCGCCGTGGGACGGCTGGATCAGGACTCGGAAGGCCTCGTGCTGCTGTGCGACGACTCGCGGGTGGCCCAGCGCCTGATGGACCCAGGGGCGGTGGCGAAGACCTATCTGGTGACCGTTGAGGGGCTGCCTGCCGAGGATGCCCTGGAACGGCTGCGGAACGGCGGGCTGGCGCTCGGCACCCGCCTCACGCGCCCCATCGGCGTCGCGCGTCTCGGCAAGGCCCCGCGCGGCGGCACCCGTCTCGATGTGGTGCTCCACGAGGGCATCAACCGTCAGATCCGGCGCTGCTTCCACCTCATCGGCCACAGGGTGCGCCGTCTCGTGCGGGTGGGGGTCGGTCCCATTCCGCTCGGCGAGCTGGAGCCGGGGACCGGCCGGGAGCTGGCTCTGGAGGAGGTCACGCTACTCCTGGCTGCCGCCGGAGTCGGGGTCAGTGCGCACACCCGCAGGGTTGCCCCTTCCAGGACGCGAACCCCTCGCGCGCGATGATCGGCACCATCGCCAGACCCGCCACCGGGTCGGCCCACCACCATCCGAGCACCGCGTTGGCACCGAGACCCACCAGGAGGATCGCCGAGAGGACCGCACAGAGGTCGGTCTGCCGGGAGTCGGCGTGGAGGGCCCGGCTCTCGATCGCCGCCGACACCCGGCGTTTGGCCCGCGCGAGCAGCGGCATGACGACGAGCGAGAGCGCCGCGATGATGAGGCCGGGCACACTGGCCTCCGGGGCCTCCCGCGCCAACAGAGTGTGAAGGCTCTCGGCCGCCACATAGATGGCCAGCAACAGGAAGCTCACCGCCACGAGCCGCAGGGCCAGATGCTCCGCACGCTCGCGCTGCTCGGGGTCATCGCGGCGGAGGCGCCACAGCAGCGCCGCCCCCGAGGTGGACTCGATCACCGAGTCGAGGCCGAACCCCACCAGCGCCACGGACCCCGCGAACCAGCCAGCAGCGATGGAGACCACGGCCTCCACCACGTTCCACCCGACCGTCAGCCACTCGAGCCCGACCCCCCGTCGCACCAGCTCCGCCCGCCTGGGTCCCGCAGCCTCCGGAACCACTGCTCGCCCCTCACACTGACACCCACACGATCCGCTCACGCCACAGCCCTCCAGGGGAAGCCCCCACGGTTACATCAACACCGACCGGGCCAGCTCTCATCCGCCGGACCGTCGGGGAGACGGTGCGACCGGTACCTGCCGCACTCCGAGCTTGCGGGCGATCTGAAACGGGGGAGACCAGATCAGGTCCAGGCCCATCCCAGGAGAACCAGGTGCACGCTCTCCCCTGGTCGGGAGGGGGGCTCACCCCTCTCCCCTCTTTCCTCTCCCCTGTCTCCCAGCTACTGCTTCATCGGCACCGTGATCGGGTCGTTGGTGAGGTTGTCGATGACCGACGCATAGGCGATGACTCCCGTGCCCGCGTTCACCGTCACCTTGGCGTACCCCCTGTCCATGGCCGTCTGCCCGGCCTTGCTCTTGAAGGGCTGGTTCTCCTGCTTCCACTGCCCGGGGTTGAGGCTCACGGCGTACGAGCCGATCTGCGCTCCGGTCTGGTTGTGCAGCGTCACGGTCACCGTGGCGGCGCTGGTGCCGGTGTTGGTCAGGCCGATGTTGCAGCGGAAGGAGGTGCCTTCCGAGAGGCCCGGGAGCCACGCCGTCTGCCCCGAGCTGAGCCCGCCCCCGCTCGCGATGGAGTCGTAGAACTGCCCGAACGTGCCGTTCGGGGTGCAGCTTGCATTCGGCGCCACGAGGTTGTAGGTGCGGGACGTGACGAGCAGTGGCTGCCCCGAGCACACCTGCAGCGCCCCGGAGCCGGAGTAGCCGGAGCTCACCCAGCCGACCGCGTCGCGCAGGATCTCCTGCGCCCCCCCGGCCACCGATGTCGCCCGCGACACCATGCCCGACGTGGCGTACAGGCGCACGTCCACCGAGGTCGCGCTGCCGCTGCGGCCAAGCAGCGAGAGATCGGTGCGCCACTGGCTCTCGAGGCTCCCCGAGGCGTGGCTGCCAACCGGCACCCAGTAGGAGTGGGTGCACACCACGGTTCCGGCCGACTGGTTGACGGTGAACGTCTTGCCGGCGGCCGTGATGGTCCCGACACGGGCCCCGCCGGTGTTGGCGGCGACGCTGTAGCCGACCGTCCCGTTGCCCGAGCCCGAGGCGCCCTGGGTCACCTGGATCCAGCCGACGTTGCTCGCGGCCGTCCAGGAGCAGCCGGTGCCAGCGGTCACACCGAAGGTGCCGGTGCCCCCCGCCGGTCCCATCGCCTGCGAGCTGGAGGTGAGCTGGTAGGTGCAGGTCGAGGTGCCACCCTTCTTCTTGATCACGACGTTGTCGACGTACGCCCCCTTGCCCTGGGTGGCCGAGTCGGACTCGAAGATCAGGGCGAACCAGACCTGGGAGGCGCCGAGCGCGACGATGTCACTGACCTCCTTGAAGTTGAATGTCACGTGCTCCCAACCGTTGGTGGTCCCGGATCGCGTGCGGCCGAAGTAGTTCACATCGTTGACCGAGATCATCCACTTGACGAGATCGTAGGTCGCCTCCGAGTCGAGCCAGAGGTCGAGCTCCGCCCAGGCGTCGGTGGCCCCGACCAGGGAGAACGGGCCGTAGTACAGCCAGGTCCCCATGTTCGGGACATAGTCCCCCCCTGCGGGCTGCGGGTTGGCGCCGCCGGCCGCGCACCACACCGAGTAGTTTCCGCCGTTGTCCCGGTAGGTCGTTCGGCCCCACTCGGTGTTGGCCTTGCTCGCTGGCTTGTAGTACTGCCACTGGCCGGGGAACGAGCCCTCGAAGCCGTCCTGGAAGACGGTGGTCTCGGTGCCACCGCTGCTGCCGACCGTGACCTTGAACGAGACCGAGCCCCCGCTCACGGCGACCTGGGAGATGTCGAGCCCGCCCGGGGACCCGTTGGAGAGGAAGCCGGATGGGTTGGTCGAGTCGTTCATGGCGGTGCGCATGGTGTCGGTCCCGAGCGGCGCATCGTCGGGTGAGCCGTTCGAGGTGAGGGTCCCGTCCGGCCGGTAGACGTACAGCTCGTCCGGCGGCCCGCAGTTGTTGCCCCACTGACCGGCCGGAATGTCGGTGTTGATGCGGTAGACCAGAAGGCCCGATGCCGGGAGCGAGCTCTCGAACGTCCCTGTCTTGCGCCGGTACTCGACGATGAAGTACTCCTTCGTCGAGTTGGGAGAGTTGATGCGGTAGGCGTTGGTGGTGGACGAGGTGATGGGGCTGAGGGTGTAGGTACCCGTCGCCGTGATGGTCGGAATGGTGGTGATCCACCCGAAGTACTTCTGCTTCATGAAGGCGGTGTGGTGCTGGGGCGGCGTGAGGTCGTTCTCCATTAGGTCCCACTTCGCCGCCGGCTGCAGGTCCGGCGCGGACGAGCAGTTGTCGTAGTGGTAGAGGTCCGGGGCGCCGAGGGTGTGGGACATCTCGTGGCACAGCACGCCCACCAGCAGCTTGTTGCCCTGGTTGTTGATCTCGAGCTGGAAGTTGTAGGCGTCGACCGTCTTGCCGTTGATGGTGGCGGTCACCGGGACCTGCGCGCTCATCTCCCACTGGTGGGGCCACAGGAGCGTCGCCCAGGCCGTCGGCTCGCCCCGGACGATGAAGACCACGCTGTCGACCAGGCCGTCGCTGTTGGTGTCGACGTTGAGGGAGCTCGGGATCTGGGAGGACACGGCATTCACGGCGTTGGCCAGCAATGTGTGCTCGCGGGAGGCCCGGTCGGTGGACGAGTTGGGGTCGTAGCCGT
>JALOLB010000243.1 GCA_025456225.1 Thermoanaerobaculaceae bacterium | reverse complement strand
ACCCCGGACCCCGGACCCCGGACCCCGGACCCCGGACCCCGGACCCCGGACCCCGGACCCCGGACCCCGGACCCCGGACCCCGGACCCCGGACCCCGGGTGGGGGGAGGGTGTCAGGCGGTGTGGGAGGGCATGGCGGTGCGGGAGCGCAGGCGGCGTCGGAGCCGAAGCGGTGGGGTGGTGGCAGGGCGAGGTGGCTGGGGGGGGAGGAGGCGGAGGTTGGCGAGCTCCTGCACGAGCTGCAGCTCCCGCGTGCGGGTGGCGTAGAACGAGGTGCGGCGGCGCCCGTGCGTTGCGACGCACTCGGCCACCAGCCGCGGGCACCAGGTGGCGAAGGGCGTGGGCTCGAACAGCAGGTCCCGGTGCGCTGCCGTCGAATCGAGGATGATGTCGTGGTCGTGGCTGAACGGTGAGAACGCCGTGCCCAGGCCCACGCGCTCGAGTAGCTCGCCGGGAACCGACACGAACCGGACCGGCTGGCCGAGCTCGGCGGCGGAGGTCTCCAGGAGCTGGCGGAGCGAAACCACCTCGCGCTGGGCGAGGTTGTAGGTGTTGCCGAACGAGGCCGCGTTGCCGAGATTGGCGGCCACGGTGTCGGCGATGTCGGCCACCCAGAGGAACCCCCACGAGTTGAGGCCGCCGTCCGGAAGCAGGAGCGGTCCACCGTCGACGAGGCGTTCGACGTAGGACAGGAAGCGGTCGGTGTAGTCGCCAGGCCCGACGACCATTGGCAGGCGCAGGGAGGTGAAGGGCAGCCGGTCGTTCTCCCACGCCTCCTGCAGGGCGGACTCGCAGCATCGCTTGTGGTAGGCGTAGAGCCAGGTGGCCTTGTTGGCGGCGGTGCGCGGCGTGAGGCGGCCGGCGAAATCGCCCTCGCGGAACGGGCAGAACAGGCCCTCCCGGATGAGGTAGACCGAGGCCGTCGAGATGTGGATGAAGTGGCCGATGCGGCCAGCCAGCGCTCCCGCGGCCTGTCGGGTGTGCTCCTGGCGGCTGGCGATGACGTCGATGACGGCGTCGTAGGTGCGGCGGGCGAGGGCCTGACGCCAGGCGTCAGGATCGCTTCGATCCCCGACGATGCGGCTCACGCGGGTGCCAAACGTGTCGGGCGTGCGGCCCCGGTTGAACAGGGTCACGCCATGGCCGTCGGTCAACAGCCGCTGCACGATGGCCCGCCCCACGAAGCGCGTCCCCCCGATGACCAGAATCTGCATGCGCCATTCTAGCCCGCCCGCCCTCCCAGTGATCGGTGATCAGTGCTCGGTGCTCGGAGGCGGGGAGTTGGTGAGGGGTGAACGGAAGTCGGTGTTCGGAGGGCCACTCCCCAAGGACTACAGGGGCCAGGTCACATTGTCGCCTGCTGCTGCACTTACCTCTGAGCACTGATCACTGATCACTGACCACATGGGTGGGAGGGGGATCAGACTGCGGCGACGGCGTCGCGGGCCCTGGCGAGGGCGGCTCGAATGGACGGCGTGGGACGCCGGGCGGCCGCCTGGAGGAGGTGTGAGAAGCCTGGCAGGGCACCCGCCACCTGCTCCACGAGACTCGCCAGTTGCACTGCCGGGTGGGTGGGAGGGGAGGCGGTGATGGCGGCCATGACGGCGTCGGGGAGCCCGGCCGCGACGCCTGCGGCGACGCCCACCTGGGGCAGCAGGTGGTGCAGGGCGCAGCGCTGCATGGCGGCGCTGGCCAGGGGGTTGGTGGCGAGCGCCGTGATCACCAGCTCGAGCAGCACCACCGGGAGGGCGGCGACCGAGTCGGCGACGTCCTCGGAGACCCCCAACACGGCGGCAAGGGGTCGGGCGGCAGCGGCGCGCCGCAGCACCATCCGGCGCAGGGCGTCCTCTGCCTCCTCGCGAACCGTCCGCTGCCACCGCGGGCTCTCGACGAGGAGCTTCACCAGGAACGAGGCGTCGCTGCCCGCAATCGCCCAGGCCTCGCGCGGGCCCGTGGCGCGGGGGTGACCGGGGGCGTCGATGCAGTTGACGAGGCACAGAACATCCCAGACCAGGGTGGGGGCGTCCTCCACGGTCACGGTCGCACCGGACTCCACAAGGGTGCGGACGCGGGCGTTCTCGGCCGGCCCGATGGGCAGCAGGGGCGGGCCCTGGGAGATCCAGCGGTCGAGCAACGCGCCCACCTTGAGGAAGACCTGGTACGCCTCGCCGAAGCTCGCGGCCTCGATCTGCTCGCCCTCGAGCTCCGCGACGATCGTCCAGAAGAGCTTCTCCATGGTCTTGCTGTCGAGGTTGGCCACGACCACAGCCTTGTTCGGGTCGGGAGGGGGCAGCGTGTCGACCTGATAGGCCGCCTGCATGATGAGGTTGGAGCAGTCGAGCTGCAGGTCGACCATCAGATTCTCGGGCATCGGCCAGTCGGGCTTGAAGGTGAACTGCACGCCCTCTTCCTGCATGATCCGGGTGGCGAGAGCGGTGGCCAGGCTGCGGCCCGATTCCACCAGCACCTCCACCTCGACTGCACCGTCGCGGACCAGGACGGTGGTGAACTGCTCGGCCTGGGTCTGAGAGACCGCGAGGGCTCGCAGGAGCGTGCGGTGGGATGCCACGTGCTGGCGGAGGAGCCACGACGCGAGGCGCTCGCTGGCCTGGGACGACGACACGAAGGCAATCTTGCCCCGCTTGACGTCGAGAGACCTGGTGATCGCACCGGCGGTCAGGAGCAGTCGGCCACTGGCGCGGGTCAGGCGCAACCACTCCAGGAGATCGCCGATGTGCAGGCGGTCGAGGGTGCCTGACATCTCGTGCACGTCCCAAGTATGCCAAAGTTCGTCAGGAATTGCTCGACGTCACGGTGTGGTCGAGGGGGCCGTCTCCGGCAAGGGGGGCTATACTCGCCGCGCGGCCGGGGAAGGGGCGGAGGGCGGGCCGCGTTTGACTGCGAGGCGGCCGGCCATGTCCGGCCGCTGATTCGGGGGCCCCATGAAAGCGCGTGTCGCGATCCTCTTCCTGCTCGTTGCCGCCTCACTCCAGGCTGCCGGTCCGAAGCAGCTCACCGTCCTCTTCACCTCCGACATGCACGCCCGGGTGTTGCCCTACGACGACGTGCGGCAGCGGCCGGGCAAGGGCTCCATCGCCCAGGTCGCGACCCTGGTGCAGCGCGTGCGGGGTGAAGCCCGGAACGTGCTGGTGCTCGACGGCGGGGACGCCATCCAGGGCACGCCGCAGGCTCACTACGCCCTGACCACCGAGCTCGGCGACGGCACCGACCCCACCATCGCGGCCATGAACCTGGTGGGCTACGACGCCGCCGTGCTCGGCAACCACGAGTTCAACTTCGGCCTGGACGTGCTGCGCCGGTCACTGGCGCAGTCGCGCTTCCCCTGGCTCGCCGCCAACCTCCAGGGAGGGGCGACCGAGAAGCTGCTGACGGGCGGGGAGCTACTTCTTACCAGAGACGGCGTGCGCATCGCCATCCTCGGCCTCACCAACCCGAACATCCCACACTGGGACCCGCCGTCCCACCTCGGGAGCCTGGGCTTCGGCGACCCGGTGGCCGTGGCCCGGGAGAGGGTGCCGCTGCTGCGCAAGCGGGCCGACCTGGTGGTAGTGGTCCTGCACGCCGGCTTTGAGCGTGACCTGAAGACGGGCGAGCCGGACGGTACCGACTACGAGAACTTCGCCTCGCGGGTGGCCGAGGTGCCGGGTGTCGACCTCCTGCTCACCGGCCACACCCACGAGGACATCGCACCTCAGAAGCTGGGCGACACCATCGTCGCCCAGCCTGGGCGCTGGGCCGAGCTCGTGACCCGCGTCGACCTCACCCTCGAGAAGCGGCAGGGCCGCTGGCAGATCGCCGACTGGAAGGGTGCCAACCTGCCCACCGCGAAGGAGGTTGCCGCGCCGGCCGTGGTGGCGTCGGTGCAGAAGCTCCAGGAGCGCGTGGCCACGGAGCTGGGGCGCACGGTGGGCGAGCTCGGCGCGCCGCTCGTCATGGGTGGCGTGCCCACGGCCGACGACCCCACGGAGGACCTCATCCACACCGTCCAGCTCGCCGTCACTGGCGCCCAGCTCTCGCTCGCCGCCCCGCTGACTGGCGCAAAGCTCGAGGTCCCGGCCGGGCCGTTGCCGGTCCGGATGCTGCACGGGTTGTACCCGTACCCCAACACCCTGGTGATGGTCCAGGTGACCGGCGCGCAGGTGAAGGACATCCTCGAGCACGCGGTCCGTGGCTGGCAGGGCCTGGACTGCGCGCGGCCCCAGGGCTGCACGCTGCTGCGGGATCCGCGCCTGCCCTACTACAACTACGACACGCTGCAGGGTGCGACGTACCTCGTCAACCCCCTCGCACCGGCGGGCCAGCGGGTGCGCGACATCCGGGTCGGCTGCACGCCCATCGACCCGGCCGCCACCTACACCATGGCCGTCAACTCCTACCGCGGCGTCGGTGGCGGCAACTACCCGCACCTGCCGACCGCGCCGCGCCTGAAGGAGGTCGACCGGCCGATGGTCGAGCTGCTGGTGGAGTACTTCGAGCGCACCGGCAAGGTGACGCCTACGGTCGACGACAACTGGGCGTTCACCATCCCCCTGGCGGAGGCCGTCGCCCCGCCCGCCGCCGCGCCGATGAGCTGACGTCAGAGGCAGTGATCGGTGGTCAGTGGTCGGTGCTCGGAGGCTTCCCTCTCGGTGGAGAACTGATAGTCGAGAGTCGAGAGTTGAGAGTCGAGAGTTCTCCTCCGACCACCGATCACCGAGCACTGACCACCGATCACTGACCACTGCTTCCCAGCATCGCCGTGACGATGTCCCGGGCGGCGTGCGGGCGTGCCACGGCGAGGGCGGCGTCGCGCATGCGGGCGAGGCGCCGAGGGTCGGCGAGGAGGGCGCGCAGCTTGTAGGCGAGGGAGTCGAGGCCGCACGCCTTGACGCCCGCGCCGGCCTCGAGGAGGTAGTCGGCGTTGCGCTCCTCCTGACCGGGGATCGGGTCGCGCACGATCATCGGCACGCCCAGGGCCAGCGCCTCCGCGGTGGTGAGCCCGCCCGACTTGGCGACCATCAGGTCGGCGGCGGCCATGAGCTCGTCCATGGCCTCCACGAACCCGAACGGTAGCAGCGCCGACCCTGGCGGCACGGGCAGCGCCTGCAGCCGCCGGCGCAGCGCCTCGTTGCGCCCGGCCATCGCCAGCACCTGGATGGGCGGGCAGGAGAGCACCGTCTCCACCGTGGCCTCGAACGCCCCGACCCCGGCGCCTCCCGCTGTCACGAGCACCACGGGCACACCGGGCGCCAGACCGTGCTTCGCCCGCAGCGCCTCGCGGTCGTGGGGCGCCGCGAACGCCCGTCGCACCGGGATCCCGGTCACTGCGATGCGCGCCCGGTCGATGCCGCGCCCGGCCAGCACCTCGCGCACCTCGTCCGACGCGACGAAGAAGCGGTCGGCGGACGGTTGCACCCAGAAGGCGTGCGCGTCGTAGTCGGTGAGCGCGACGCCGAGCGGGAAGGTGTCGCGCCCCTCGGCGCGGTACGGCGCGAGCACCTGGCACGGCAGGAAGTGCGTGGCGAGCATCGCGTCGGGGGCGAGCTCGCGCACGAACGCCCGGAACTTCGCGAACTCCACCCTGTCGAAGGCGCGCACAAAACGGTCCTGCACGCGGCGCCGGCGCACCACGTCACTCGCGCGGTACAGCGCCCCCCACAGCGCCGGCACCCGGTTGACGAGCTTGAGGTACCCGGCGCCGTAGGTCCGCCGGTACGCGGCGTCGGTGAACGCCAGCACGTCGACGTTGTGGACCTCGACCCCGGGGTGGAGGTCGCGGGTCGCCTCCTCGAGCGCCTCGGCGGCGCGGACGTGGCCGGCGCCGGCCGATGCGGAGACGATCAGGATGCGCATGGCTCCTCCC
>JALOLB010000242.1 GCA_025456225.1 Thermoanaerobaculaceae bacterium | reverse complement strand
AGCCGGCGCTCATCCTCATGGACATGAGCCTGCCGGTCGTCGACGGCTGGGAGGCCACGCGCCGGTTGAAGGCCAGCGAGGCCACCCGCGCGATCCCGGTGATCGCCCTGACCGCGCACGCCATGGCCGGCGACCGGGCCAGGGCCCTCGACGCCGGCTGTGACGACTACGACGTCAAGCCCGTGGAGTTCGCGCGGCTGGTCGCCAAGATCGAGACCCTGCTCGCGAGGAGGTAGCGGCGCCTTCGCCCCGGCTCAGAGCTGGGTCTTGTCCAGGTCCGCCGCGGACCCGGGCGGCTGGTCCGGGGGCACGCTCGGATCCGGGCCCGCCGAGATGTCCACCAGCTCGCGCCAGCCGTCGCCGGTGAGCCCGCCGCCGGCCGTCGCCTCCCACCCCTCCAGGGCGTCGACGAAGGAGGCCACCCACTGCTCCACGTCGGGCGGGCGCCGGGTGGGATCCTTGGCCAGCGCCCAGCGAAAGGCCTCGTCCACCTCCGGCGGCGCCCCCGGCCGGATCGACGAGACCAGCGGGGGCTCGGTGGAGATGATCTCCATCAGGACCTTGACGAAGGACTTCTCGAAGGTGACGTCCTTGCCGGTGAGGGCCCGGAAGGCCACGGCGGCGAAGGAGTAGAGATCGCTGCGCGCGTCGAGGGGCGCGATCTGGGCCTGCTCGGGCGACATGTAGCGCGGCGTCCCGATCAGGCTCCCGGCGCTGGTCAGCTCGGTGTCCCGCTCCAGCTCCTTGGCCACGCCGAAGTCCAGGATCTTGACGTGGAAGCCCCCCTCGCCCTGGACCAGGAAGATGTTCTCGGGCTTGATGTCGCGGTGGATCAACCCCACGCGGTGGGCCGCCGCCAGCCCCGCGGCGGCCTCCCGGAGCAGGTGGGCCACCTGCTCCGGCTTGCCCGGGCCCCACCGACGGAGCACCTGCCCGAGCTCGCAGCCCAGGAGCAGCTCCATCACGAGGTAGAGGGAGCCGTCCTCCAGGTCGCCGTAGTCGAAGACCGCCACCACGCCGGGGTGATGGATACGGGCCACGACCTGCGCCTCGCGCGTGAAGCGCTGGCGCATCTCCTGGTGGTTGAAGAACTCCGCCTTGATCAGCTTCAGGGCCACCTCGCGCTCGAGCCTGAGGTCGCGGGCGCGGAAGACGAGGCCCATGCCCCCCTCGCCCAGCAGGCGGGTCAGCTCGTAGCGCTCGGCGACGCGCAGGGGCAGCACCTGGGGCGACTGCAGCTCGTGGCCGTCCGCGTCGCACGTGTCGACGTCGTGGGCGTAGCAGCGGCGGCACTGCGGGCAGACCTTGAGCAGCTTGATGCCCCGGTCGAGCATCTCCTGCCGCGTGGCCTGGCGGCGGGCCTCGGCCTCCGCGAGATCCTGCTGCATCTTGCGCAGCTCCATGGCCCCGCCGAGCTGCCGCGCGAAGCTCTCCACCAGCCGCCGCTCCGTGTCCCCCCAGCGCTGGTGCGCGCCGGTGATCACGAGCGCGCCGAAGAGCTGGCCCGAGAGGCCGGTCACGCTGATGACCACGTCATCGGGCCGCTCCAGGTACTTGCCCGTGCCGCCCAGGCGGTCCAGCTCCTCGGGCGTGGGCGCCCTGGTGCCGGTCCGGGTCACCGGCCGCAGCTCCTGCCGGTCCTTCAGCCAGACCGCGATCTCGTCGACGCCCACGGCGCGCGCCACCTGGGCGGCCACCTGGGTGGACCACGCATCCAGGTGCGCCACGGCCTGGGCCGACGACTCGGCCAGCCTGGCGATCTGATCCTGGGCCTCCGCGATGCGCCGGTTGAGCCGCTCGACCTGCTCCCGGGCCGCCTTCAGCTCGAGCTGCGTGCCGATGCGGGCCAGCACCACGGGCATGTCCAGGGGCTTGGTCACGTAGTCGTTGGCCCCCTTCAAGAAGGCCTCGACCATGTCGCCGCTCTGATCCCGCGCCGTCGCCATGACCACGGGCAGCTGCGCGACCGAGTGCGTCTGGCGCACGATCTCCAGCACCTCGAGGCCGCTCATCCCGGGCATCATGACGTCAAGCAGCACCAGATCGAGCGGCTGCGCCTGGACCACCGCCAGCGCCTCGGGGCCGTCCTTGGCGAGGTACGTCGTGTACCCGGACCGCTGGAGGCGGCGCGCGAGCATGTCGCGGTTCCCCTCGTTGTCGTCGACCACCAGGATCGAGCGGGGGAGCGGCTGCCCGTCGGGCGGGCCCGGGGTGGGGGGCTCGGGGACGAGCCGGTGCGCGGTCGAGGGCTCTCGCCGCGTCGGCCCCAGGACGGGATGGTCGAAGGCGCCGGGGAGCTCGGGGATCTGCTCGACGAGGCGCAACAACATGCGGCCCGCGGTCTCGATCTTCTTCAGGTCGGGGACGATGTCGCCGTGGCCGGCCTCGCGGGCCTCCTCCTGGAGGAGCTCGCTGTAGCCGATGATCTGGTTCAGGGGCGTGCGCAGCTCGTGGCGGAGGCTCTTCCCGATGGCCACCGGCCGGCCGGGCAGGGTCTGCTCGACTTCAATGCCGTCGTCTCTCGACATGGCTACGCCACGGCAACGAGCGGGGAAGGATTCTGGCTCCCCCGTGCTTCCCCTCGGTCAGCACAGTATCCGAGGCGGACTTGCCTGGTCAAGCCGACTGATCTCGGCGCAGCGACCGCCGAGTGCCCCGTCACGGCCCCGCCGGGCACGCGCCCTGACCATGACGCGGATGCCCGGGTTCCCGGGAACGACGCCCGACCCAGGTTCGTGATCGTGAACCGTCGTTGACAGTCGGATTCAACGATTACGGGGTCTTGCGTTGCGGACGGGCCTGGCACGTGGCCTGCTTTGAGAGGGGACGTGACCAGCGCGAAATCAGGAGCATCGGCCATGGCAAAGCGTTCGCAGCTCGTTCTCGTCCTCGGTCTGGCGGCGGTCGTGGTGCTCGGGCAGGCCTGCGGCGGCGGCTCGGCCGGCAGCGCCGACATGGGCGCCACCCCCGGCGGCGCCCAAGACAACGGCCTTGCGCGCGACCAGATCGACGAGGGACTCGTCCCGCACGGCGAGGACATCACGGTCGAGGGGATGCTGAACGACCACGACCTGCCGCTGGAGGCGCCCCCCTGCGAGCGCGACTTCTGCATCCGCGCCGCGTACGCCGTGGCGCCCGCGCTCGACACCGGGCGCGCGGCCGTGTTCGTCCAGATGGGCTTCTCCTCGGGCATCGACGAGACGAGCTTCCGGCGCGCACCGCTCAACCTGGCGGTGGTCGTGGACCGCTCGGGCTCGATGGACGGCGAGAAGCTCAACGCGGTCAAGCTGGCGCTCTCGCGCCTGGTCGACAAGCTGGACCCGCGCGACCGCCTGGCCATCGTGCTCTTCGACGACCGCGTCGACCTGCTGCTGGAGAGCACGCTGGTCGAGAACCCCGAGGCGATCAAGGCCAGGATCTCCGACATCTACGCGCGCGGCTCGACGGACATGGCCTCGGGACTCCGCAGCGGCTACGCGCAGGTTGCGCTGAACGGCGGCGTGGAGGGTGTCATGGACCGCGTGATGGTCTTCTCCGATGCGATGGTCAACACCGGCGACACCGGCACCGAGACCTTCATCGGCCTGGCGAACGACAACGCCCAGCGGGGCGTGGGGTTGACGGTCTTCGGCGTGGGCATCGACCTGAACCAGGAGTTGGTGCTCGCCATCAGCAAGCTGCGCGGCGGCAACTACTTCTACCTGAAGGACGCGGCGAAGATCGCGTCGGTGTTCGACGTCGATTTCGACTTCCTGGTCACGCCGCTCGCCTACGACCTCAAGTTCCGCCTCGAGCCCAAGGCGGGCTTCCGCATCGGCCAGGTGTACGGCTACTCGGCCTGGCAGACCGGTAGCAGCTCGGTGGAGATCAACGTCGCGACGGTCTTCCTCTCCCGCAACCACGGCGCCATCGTGGCGCGCCTCGAGGTCGAGGGGAGCACCTGGCCGCTGGGCAAGCCCCCCCTCGCCGAGCTGAGCCTGCAGTACGAGTCGCGCGCCGGCGAGCTCGTCAGCGACGCGATCACCGCGGCCTACGGCGCCGACGAGGCGCTCCGCGACACCACGGTCTTCTACTCGCAGCGGGCGGTCCGCAAGACCGTGGCGCTGGTGAACACCGCCGTCGGAGAGAAGCGCTCGTGCGAGCTCTTCTGGCAGGGGAGCCGCGCGGAGGCGCGCGACCTGCTGCAGGAGACCGTCGACCTGCTCGTCGCCGAGGCCGCCGAGATCGAGGACGCGGAGCTGACCGGCGAGGCCGCGGACGCACAGAAGCTGCTCGACAACATGAGCACGGCAATCGACCACGGCACCGACTACCCGATCAACATGGGCGACGACACCGCCGAGTACCCCGCGGGCGGCCTCTTCGCCTGCAGCGTCGGCGGCGATGCCCCCGCGTCGGCCGGACTGCTCCTGCTGGCGCTCGCCCTCTGCGCCGCGCGCGCGCTGCGCAAGCGCTAGGCGCCCCGCCTCAGCGCGCCAGGTACATCCCGAACTTCACGCCAAACCAGACCGCCAGTCCCAGCAGCATGGCGCCCATGACGCGCACGGCGATCACGACCGATCGCTCCGACAGGCGCGCGCCGAAGCGCCGTACGAGCGCGAGCAGCACCGCGAACCACGCTACGATGCCGACGCACACGCTGACCGAGAAGGGGAGGGCGAGCGAAGTCGACGCTGGCACGAGGCCCGTGCCGTAGAGCGTGGTCACGGCCGCGGTCCAGGTGGCGATGAAGGTCGGGTTGAGCGCGGTGACGGTGAAGCCGAGGACGGCGTCGCCGTGGGTGGCTGCCCGTGGCGTCACGTGCGGCTGGCGCGGTCGTCGCCAGATGAGCGCCACGCCCAGGCCGAGGAGGATCACGGCGCCGGCCGCCTGCGAGAGGGGCACGATGGCCGGGTAGCGCCCGAGCAGCGCGGCGAGCCCGAAGAAGGCGAGGAAGGCATAGACGCTCTCGGCCACGGCCGCGCCCGCGGCCAGGTAGAGCCCGCTGCGGAATCGCCTCGTGAGCCCCCGCTCCAGCACCAGGATCGACACCGGACCGGCTACCGGCATGGAGCCCACGAAGCCGAAGAGGAAGCCGACTATCGGCACGACGACGATCACGAAGCCCCCGACCCGAGTTCGAGCCGCCCGAGCCGCCCCGACCCAGGTTCGTGAAATCCGGACGCGTCCGGGAATCCGGCCGGACAGCGGCCTCGATGGTGCACCCATCCCCGCGACATCACTCCGGCGCATTCTGGCACGTCGTGTGCAATCTCGCCATGACATGTCCGCGCCCCGCCGCGTCCTGCCCGGCGTCTCGTACCTCGTCACGCGCCGTTGCTCCGAGCGGCGCTGCTTCCTTCGGCCGCACCCCGCGGTCAACGCCCTCATTCTCTACTGCCTCGCTGTGGCCGCGGCCCGGCACAGCATCGCGCTCCACGCCTACGTCGTGCTCTCCAACCACTACCACTTCATCCTCACCGACACGCGAGGTGTGCTACCTCTGTTCCAGCACGATTTCGACCTGCTCGTGGCCCGCGCGCTCAACGCCCGCTACGCCCATTTCGAAGCCTTCTGGGCATCGGGGACGTACAGCGCCGTAGAGCTGTCGGACCCCGACGCCGTTCTCGAAAAGATCGCGTATGTCCTCGCCAACCCGGTGGCGGCCGGACTGGTGGCGCGGGGCGCGCTGTGGCCGGGCCTCATCTCGCGGGCCGGTGACCTCGGTGCGGCGCCGCGCATGGTGTCGCGACCGGCAGAGTTCTTTCAGCAGCAGGGCCCACGGGCGCTTCCCGCGCAGGTGGCGCTGGCGCTGGTGGTGCCGCCCGGGTTCGAAGCCCAGCCCGTCGAGATGGTGCGGGCGCAGGTCGCCGCGCGGGTGGCCGAGCAC
>JALOLB010000241.1 GCA_025456225.1 Thermoanaerobaculaceae bacterium | reverse complement strand
ATACCGGCGCACAAGGCCCAGTACTCCTGCACGATCGGGGGGCAGACGTTCCAGGTTCTCGGGATGCAGGGGTACGAGGAGGTCTCGCAGCTCTTCCGCTTCAACCTCTCCCTCTGGCTCGACGACTCCGCCGTGGACATCGCGGGGCTCGTGCGCCAGACCGCCGAGATCAAGATCAAGTGGGGGGACAAGGAGCGCACGTACTTCGGGATCGTCGCCTCGGTGACGCAGACCGCCGCCGGCAAGCCGGGGCTCGGTGGCGTGGACAAGGAGTGGGGGGAGTACTCGGTCGAGGTCGTGCCGACGCTGTGGCTGCTGTCGCAGAAGACCAACTCCCGGATCTTCCAGGAGAAGAAGGCCGACGACATCATCAAGCAGGTGCTCGACGAGCGGGGGATGGCGGGCAAGTACGAGCTGCGGCTGTCGAAGAGCTACCCGCAGCGCGAGTACTGCGTGCAGTACCGCGAGACCGACCTCGCGTTCATCTCCCGGCTCATGCAGGAGGAGGGGATCTTCTACTACTTCACCCACGACGGGAAGGAGATGATGGTGCTGGGGGACAAGGCGGGCCACTGGGGCACATGCAGCCCCGAGTCCAGCGTGGAGTACAAGACCTCCACCGGCGTCCTGGCGCCCGCCGACGAGTACCTGTCGAGCCTGACCTTCGAGGAGTCGGCCTACACTGGCAAGGTCACCTACAAGGACCATGACTACCGCGACCCCTCCAAGCCGCTCAGGGTCGAGCAGACCGCGCCCGCCAACACCGATCTCGAGATCTACGACTACAACGTCGAGCGCTACCGGGACGACGGCCGCGGGCGGAGCCTGGCCAAGGTGGCCGTGGATGCCGAGGCGGCCATGCGCAAGGTCCTGGCCGCCTCGGGTGACTGGCGCTCGGCGAGCGCCGGCTGTGTGATGTCGCTCTCGAGGGCCTACCGCTCCGACCTCGACGGCGACTGGGTGCTCCTCCACGTCGACCACTCGGCGAGCCAGGAGGCGGGCGTGGGCGTGCAGTACTCGGTGTCGCTCACCGCCGTCCGCAAGGACCCCGTCTTCCGGCCACCCCAGAGCATCCCCAAGCCGTTCGTCAACCTGCAGACCGCCACCGTGGTGGGGCCGTCGGGCGAGAAGATCTACATGGACGAGCTGGGTCGCGCCAAGGTCCAGTTCCACTGGGACCCCGACGGGCACAACGACGAGAACAGCTCGTGCTGGGTGCGCGTCGCCACCCCCTACGCGGGAATGGACGAGAGCTCGCAGAAAAAGCACGGCACCCAGTTCCACCCCCTCATCGGCGACGAGGTGGTGGTGGATTTCCTCGACGGCGACCCCGACAACCCGCTGATCGTCGGCAGCGTCTACAACGGCGACCGGCGGCCGATCGTGCAGCCCTCCGAGCTGGTGCGCAACCGCATCCTGACGCCGTACCAGCACCAGCTCCTGCTCGACGACAAGGGGGGGTCGATCCGCCTCAACACTGGCGGCAACGAGCACCTCACCATGTCGGACAAGCGTCGGCAGGAGGGATCGGTGGTGCTCGCCACGTGCGGCGGCGAGTCGCTGACTCTCGAGGACAACTCCGACACCATCGGCAACTCGATCCTCGCTCGAACGGCCAACGGTCACCACGTTCAGCTCTCCGACCGGGATCCGGCCAACGGCATCGACATCCGGACCGAGGACGCGCACCGCCTCACCCTCAACGACAGCCGGCACCGGATCGAGCTGTGCACCGAGAACATGAGCTACCTGCTGCTCGACGACGACGGGCACCAGATCCGCCTCATGACCACCGGTGGACACTGCCTGTGGATGCGGGACACCCAGGGCCAGGTCAAGCTCTCCTCCAGTGGCGGCGGCTACCTCGAGATCAGCGACGCCGGGCGGTTTGTGGAGATCGGCTCCGCCACCGGCCAGCAGAAGATCCGCATCGACTACTCGGGCACGGGGATCGTGCTGGACGTCACGGCCGGAGATGTCACCGTCCGGGCTCCGAGCGGCAAGATCAAGCTCGATGGCCAGTCGGTGGAGATCAAGTCCTCGAGCTCGGTGCAGATCGAGGCGACCTCCGGCATCACCCTCAAGGGCGGCTCCAAGGTGGAGGCCGAGGCCGCCCAGATCGAGGAGAAGGCCACCGCCGGCCACAAGGTCCAGGCGATGACGATCGAGCACAAGGCCCAGACCACCGCGAAGCTCGAGGGACTGTTGAAGGTCACGGTCTCGGGCCTGATGGTGAGCTGCGAGGCCACGGCCATCGCCACGCTCAAGGGCGCCCTGGTGAAGATCAACTGAGGGCCCGATGGCATCGTACGTCACGGTCGAGAGCCGGTTCTGCCGCTTCCAGGTGCCTGCCACCTGGAAGGTGATCGAGGGCACCGGAGCGGTCGAGGAACGCCCGAGCGGACCCCGTTGCAGCGCCGTGGTCACCGAGTGCTGGGTCGACCCGCCGACGCCGGCGCGCGAGCTCGCTGCCAGGCAGACCGAGCTGGCTCGCGAAATGCTGGCCGGGTTCGAGGTCGTCAAGGAGGAGCCGGCCCTCGCCGCCCGCTTCGCCGAAGCCTGGATCGGCACCCACCGCACCGCATCGGCCGGGAGTCCCCTCCTCCAGCACCAGCTCACCGTCGTCACCGGCCACCTCGCCTGCTGCCTCACCCTGTCCGGCACCGAGGCCGACAAGCCCCGCTGGTCGCCGGTCTTCGCCGAGATCGCCACCTCGTTCGAGATCCCGGCCGCCGCCTCGCTCGGCGCCGTGCGGCGCCAGCCGCTGCTGCTCCCCGTCGCGTCGCCCGACGACCGGATCGGCCTGATGTCCCGGCTCCAGCTCCTCGCGCCCGTTCCCACGGGCTGGTCCCTCGACGACACGACGCTCACGCTCCGCGAGCCGCGGGGTGCCGAGATCACGTTCCGCGCCGCCGAGCCGGCCGGCGTGGCTCTCGACCAGATCTTCGCCACGTCCCTCTCCCGCCTGGCCCGGGAGCCGGGGACGCGCGCATCCGCCTGGGATCAGGGGGTGCTGGCCGGGGACCGGAGCTGGTACGCGATCGAGAGCGTCCAGGGCGCTGCCAGGACCTGGGGGCCGGCAGACGAGCGTCTGCGCCGCCAGGTGCTGCTCGACGACGAGGGCGTGATCGAGGTGACCCTGCATGCCCGGACCGGCGACACCAGAGCCCTGCAGGCGCTGTCCCTGGTCGCGGCAGGCCTGCGGCGCCAGCCCCCGGAGGAGCGCCGGCTCCAGATCCGGGAGCCCTGGGTCCCGGCGGTGCTGCACGGGGCGTGGCGGGAGACGAGCCCCGGCATCTTCATGCTCCTCGCTCCGCCCCGAGCTCTCGTCGCCGCCACCCGGCTCCCCAGTCCGCTGGGGCTGCGCGCCCTGGCCGACCGGGAGGCCGCAGGGCTCGCGAACCAGCCCGAGGTCGCCCTGGTGCACCGCCGGGAGCTCGTGGAGGGTGTCTGGAAGGGTCGGCAGGCCGTGCGGTTCTCCCTCGACTACCAGACCCCCGACGCCACCGGCATGGCGCTCCGGGGGGCGTGGCTGGACGCCGGTGACGCAGCCTGCCACCTCCAGGTGCGGGGGGAGGAGGCCGAGTCCGTCGACCGGCTCTTCCTTCACCTGCTCGAGGCGGTCGAGCCGCATCGGATGAGGGGAGCAGAGCGTCCATGAGCTTCCCGGCGGCCCGCATCACGAGCACCACCGCCCACGGCGGCACGGTCAGCCTCGGCACCCCGCTGACCCTCATCGGCAACATGCCCGCCTCGCGCATGGGGGACCTGCAGGTCTGCCCGATGCTCACGCCGGCCGTCCCTCCCATCCCCCACGTCGGCGGGCCGATCGTCCTCGGTGCCTTCAACGTTCTGGTGGGCGGTCCGCCCCAGGCGCGCATGACCGACATGACCGTGTGCGTCGGGCCTCCCGGCGTGATCGTCACCGGCCACTTCACGACCCTGGTGGGGATGGCCGGGGCGTTCTCGGGAGGGCTCGGGGGGTTCCTCGGGCTGGTGCTCGGCGGGGTGCTGGCCGCCCTCGAGAGCCTCAGCCGCCCCTACCCGAGGTCCGTCCTGCGCCCCGACGGCAGCATCGTCACGGAGTACAGCCCCAACATCACCATCACCGGCTCGCCGGAGTACCAGGCTGCCGTGGTCCGCGATCTCAACCACCCGGACAACCGCGCCATCGTCGACGCCCTCAACGGCAGCGGCCGCCACGTGACGATCCAGCCCATCCCACCCGGGCGGGCCCAGAACAACGGCGGGTGCAGGCGGCACAGCGACGACGCCCTGGCCACCGGTCTCAATGGCACGACGATCACGCGCGGGGCAGGGAGCGACTCGACGGTCAGCTACAACCCGACGTGGTCGCCGACCTACAGAGGGCAGGATGGCAGCACCGCCACCGAGCAGCCCCACCAGGTCCTCAACCACGAGCTCACCCACGCCTACCACAACGCCCGGGGCGAGAACCTCCGCGACTTCGGGGACCCCGCTGACCCCACCGGCAACCAGGAGGAGTCCCGCACCATGGGAATCAACCGCTGGCAGCACGAGGCGGGCACACCGTCCGAGGGCGACATGCTCGAGGCCAACGGCATGCCACGCCCCAGGGATCACGACTCGATCGTCTCCGAGACCTACCAGGGCTCCGACGGCCAGTGGTACCAGGACGGCACCGACGCCACCGGCACCCACACCCACCAGCAGATCCAGCCCGGAAGCCCGTGGCCGAGCCAGTGAGGACGCGATGAACGCCAGCACCTTTGCCCGCAGCACGCCAACCCTGGCCGCCCGCTGGACCGTCGAGGCCGGAACGCTCCGAATCTCCTACGCTCTCACCAATCGCGATCCGTACACGGCCGTGCTCTGCTTCGACGGCGCCCGCGGCAACCCCGAGGACCCGGCACCCGACCTCGGGGACCAGGTCTACGTGAGCTGGGAGCCCCCGCACACCGTCCACGTCAAGCGGGTGTGGCCGCCCCTGCCGCGGGAGCAGGACATCACCCGGGCGTACGTGCCCGCCCTGAGCCGGGTGCGGCCGGGCGCCACCCGGGAGGTGCAGATGCGGCTTGCGCTGCCGCTGCGCGAGCGCAGCCAGTACTTCCCGCACTTCGAGCAGGCCGAGTACCTGGCCGCCTCGGCCCGGATGCTGACCCTCACGATCGGGTACCTGCGCGAGGTGGAGGGCACCGAGGTGGACACGATCAACGAGGACCTTGGGGTGTTCCGCTACCGCCGCACTCGTGAGCCCCAGCACCTGGCGACCGTCTCCGCCCCGGTGGACCTGGCCGTGATGGTGCGGCAGGAGACCTGGTTCGAGCGCGTGTAGGGGGACAGAGATGGTCGCCCCGGCCCCCGCCTGGTGGGCCATGCCACCGCCGGCGCGGCTCCTGGTGCTGGCGCACGAGGTTGCACACACCGTCCAGCGCGCGCGGGGCGGAGGCGATCTCCCCCGGGAGCCGCTTCGGCTGCCGGTACACCGTCAACCTCGAGCGCCACTCGCTCGCCTTCGCCACCGTCGTGGCCGAGTCAGAGCAGGCCGGCCCCCTCTTCATCCGCCGCCACCTGCCGGCACCGCGGCCCGCGCACACCCGAGGACCGATCCCGATCCATGCCCTGGTCAGCGTCGGCGATCTCATCGACCCGTATGCGAATGGGGTCGCGACCGGCGAGTACACCTCCCACATCCAGACGAGCCGCCCCGGCACCGACCTCCCGGGAGGCCGGATACCCCATAATGGCCGTGATGCAGACTCTCCACCGCCAGGGGGCCGGGCCGTGAGCCCGCTCGCCGTCGTCACCCATGCGGAGGCGGTGCCCGAACCGCTTCTGGTCTCGACCCACGAGCTGGTCGCGTGGGCGCGTCACGTGCGGAGCCCGTACGCCCACCGGCAGGATCTCGCGAGCGTCACCGTGCCCCGCCTCACCGACGACCAGTCGGACCTCCGCTACGAGCGGCGCGGCACGCGCGAGACCACCGAGTTCCGATTCACCTCCGGCGCCCTGCGCCTGGAGCTCCGGCAGTGCATCTACCTGCGCGAGGACCTTCCCCTGCTCACCCGAGGGGTGTGGCTGGACCACGAGGCGAAGCACGTGCAGGACAACATCATGGCGCTCGAACGCCTGGCCCGCGAGCTGCGCCGCGACCCGGTGCTGCGCGCCATCTTCGTGGAGCGGCGCTGGTGGCAGGCGGGCTGGCCACACATGGTGCGGGCCACGGTGCGTGAGGGGGTGGCGGGGATCTTCTGGCGGCTCGCCACCGCCGCCGCCCTGCGGCGCGACACCCAGGCCGCCTTCGCGCGCATCCAGCGGGCCATCGGCCGCCCACCCTCCCAGGGGAGAGGGAAGAGGGGAGAGGCGAGAGCCCGCCCCTCCAGATAGCAGCAGGGTGACGGGAGCTGAATGACCACCCGCGGGTCAGCGGATCAGCATCTCGGCAAGTCAGCAGCTCAGGTAGGCAGGGTGGGACTCCGCCCCGAGGCTGTGGGTCATCGCGGGCGGTTCCCTGCCGGAGCTGACACCCTGATTCGCTGAGAAGCTGATGCGCTGATCCTCAGGTCCTCAGACCCGCGGCGGGCGAGGGGGGAGGGTGCCGCGCACGGCGCCGACCACCCGGTCCACCGCGTCGGCCACGCTGCCTGCCGCCCCGGCGGCCGCGTCCACGGTCTCACGGGCGGCCACCGCAGCGTCCTTGACGGCGCCGGCCGCCTCGACCGTCGGCGCGGACGCGGCGGCCACGGCCCCCGCGGCATCCACGGCCACGCCCTCTGCGGCTGGCTTGCCCAGAGCTCCCAGCACCCCCGAGAGGTCGAGGCCCAGCGACTGGGCGGTCTGGATGAGCTGGAACAGGGTCGTCGGGACGGTCGACGCGAGACGCTGCAGCGAGGAGCTTCCGCCGGACCCGCCACCGCCGTCGATCATGACGAGCTTGTCGATGTTGCCCATCGGCGCGGCCACCGCCCCGGCGACCGGCGCGAACGCCTGCACGACCAGCGGTAGCCGCTCCAGCACCAGCAGGGCGCGGGCCGAGGGATCGAGGTGGTCGAAGGCCGCCGCCTTCTTCTGGGCGCCCTCCGCCTCGGCCAACAGCTTGGCCCGGATGCCTTCCGCCTCCGCCAGCAGCTTCGCCTTGGTGCCTTCGGCCTCGGCCAGCAGCTTCGCCTTGGCGCCCTCGGCCTCGGCGAGGAGCTTGGCCTTGAGGGCTTCGGCCTGGCCGAACCCCTCCATGGCCAGGCGCTGCTTCTCGGCCTCCGCCACCGTCACCACGGCCTGGCGGTGCCCCTCGGCCTCGAGGATCTCCCGCTGCTTGCTGGCTTCCGCCTGGATGATGACCTGCTGCTTGGCCGCGTCGGCCGGGCGCACCACCTCGGCGACGAGCTGCTGCTGCCGGCGTTCCGCCTCGGCCGTGGCGACCTCGGTCTGCTTCCTGGTGCGGGCGAGGTCGACCAGCACCTCCTGCTCGACCACCGCCTGGCGGGCCCGCGCCTCGGAGAGCGGGCCGGCCTGACGCGCCCGCGCCTGCTCGGCCTGCACCTCGGCGTCGTACTGGGCCTTGCGGACGTCTCGCTCCTTCTCGGCCTGGGCCACCAGGGCGAGGTTGACGTTCTCCTGCTCCTTGCCCTCCCTGAGCGCGGTGGTGGACTCGATGGTCGCCTGGCGGGCCGCCAGCGCCTCGCCGATCTGGGCGTCACGCTTGACCTCGGCGGTGCGCTTCTTGCCGAGCGCCTCGATGTAGCCCTCCGGGTCGGCGACCTTCTGGATGGTCAGGACGTCGACTCCGAGACCGATCTTGGCGAGGTCCGAGGTCGCCTCGTTGAGCACCTCCTGGTTGAACTTCGCACGGTCGCGGACGATCTCCTCCATGGTCAGCCGGCCGACGATGGAGCGCAGGTGCCCCTCGAGGTTCTTGTAGGCGATCTGCTTGATCTCCTCGACCGAGCGGCCGAGGAAGCGCTCGGCGGCGGCCACCAGGGACGGGTGGTCGGATCGGATCTTGACGTTCGCCACCGCCTGCACCGAGACGAGCACGCCGTCCTTGTTGGGCACGTCGCGGACGTCGAGGTCGATGGGAAAGATCGTCAGGTCGAGGTACGTGACGCTCTCGACGATCGGCCAGCGGAAGGCGGCGCCGCCGGTGACGAGCCGGAACCCCACCGTCTTGCCGTCGGGGCTCTTGTGCTTGCGCCCGAAGAACACCGCCACCTTGTTGGGCGGCACCTTGATGTAATTGCGCATCGCCGTCATGACGACGACGAGCAGCACGAACGCCACCAGCACCAGCAGGACCGGCAGCAGGGTGATCCCGAATGGCAGTTGTGTCATCGCGCACCCACCCTTCCAGGTTCAGAGTCGAGAGTCGAGAGCGGGGAGATCCCGCCCGACGAGCCGGAGTCATGGCCGACAGGCCCTTCGATCAAGGCAGCTCCTCGACGATCAGGACGTCGCCCTGGACCTCCTTGATGCGCACCAGCGAGCCCTCGGCCACGCCACCGACGTGGGTGGCCCGCACCATGCGGCGGACGGTCTGGGACCTGGAGGTGCAGCTCACCTCCCCCAGCGCTCCGGGGGTGATGGCGACGGTGATGCGGCCGGTGCACCCGATCAGGTCGTCGTCGTTGACCAACGACGAGGCCTCCTGGGACTTCACGAGCCCCATCACCAGCACGTAGACCAGCGAGAGGATGACCCCCGACAGCAGGCCCCACAGGGAGCAGGCCAGGGTGCCCATGCCGTACCACCGGGCGATCGCGCCGACGGTGCCGAAGGCGGTGAGGAAGACAGCGATGGCCCGCACCGAGAGGAACCCCATGCCGCCAACCTCGACCTCGGGGTGGACCTCGATGTGGTCCCCGGCGAACGCCGACACCAGGAGGAAGAGCAGGCCAATGGCAGCCAGTGACAGGAAGACGAGCATGGTGGTCTCCAGTCCCATGATGACGGCGTCTGCAGGGGCATTGTAGCCCACCGCGGCACCGTCCCACCGAGGCGCACTCCAACCGCCAGCAGGCGGAGAGCCGGCCGCAGCCCCAGCGCTCCGGACGCCCTACCCGGCGGCGCGCTCGTCTCCCAGCCCGCGCAGGCCCAGGATCTCCAACGCCACCTCCTCCACCGACTTGCCGGTGACGTCGATGCGGCGCCAGCCACGATCGATGCAGAGGATCTGGGCCCGCAGCAGCTCCTCGCGGATGTCGGCAAGCGCCGCATAGGGAGACCCGCCCAGCTGCAGGTGCTGGGCGCGCACCCGACGCAGCTCGGCGAGACGCGCCGGTGTCATGAGCAGGCCGAAGACCCGCTCCGGTGGCAGGGCGAGGAGCGCCGGCGGGGGCGGTACCCCTGGGACCAGGGCCACGTTGGCCGCAAACCAGCCGCGGTACGCCAGGTACAGCGTCGTCGGGGTCTTCATGGTGCGCGAGACACCGACGAGGACGATCTCGGCCTGGTCGAGCTCCTCGACCCGGGCGCCGTCGTCGTGCCGGAAGGCGTACTCCACGGCCTCGACCTGGCGCGACCTCGCAGCCACGAGCTGGGCGAAGAGCCCGGGCTTCTCCTGAGGCGTGAGCCCGAGCTGGTTGCCCAGCCGCTCGAGCACTGGACCCATGAGGTCCATGGCGTCCACGCCCCGCCGTCGAGTCTCCTCCAGCATGACGTGCCGCAGCTCGTTGGACACCAGAGTATGGAGGATCAGGGAGTCGCGCCCCGCCGCTTCCTGCACCACCGCCTCGACGAGCTCGGCGCTGCGAATCTCGCCACGTCGGATCACCGTCACCGGGGCATCGGTGAACTGGGCCAGAGCCGAGCGGGCGACGCGTTCCGCCGTCTCGCCCGTGGAGTCAGACACCGCGAACACCGTGAGCATGTGTCGCCCCCCGATCTCGTCGCTACCAATAGCATGCCTTGCGGCGCCCCGCCACTGGATGGTCGACCCTCCACGCCCGCTCTGGGCGACCGTCTGGCGCCATACGGGCGTACCCCTGCCGGGGTACAATCCACCTGCACACTCGCCAGTGGGTGCCCGGCCACAGACGCGCACGAGGCGCCCGTGGGCGACGACACGAAGGGGGAACCCACATGGGAACGAAGCGTCTGTTCCTGGCCGCCCGCCTCGACAGCTTCCGCTACGCCGGCAATGGCATCGCCGTCATGCTGCGCTCCCAGCACAACGCCTGGCTGCACGCCCTCGCCACCGTGGTGGTGTGCCTCGTGGCGTTCTACCTGGGGGTGACCCGGGCCGAGTGGTGCTGCATCGTCCTCACCATGGTGACGGTGTGGAGTGCCGAGGCGCTCAACACCGCGCTGGAGTTCCTCGCCAACGCCGTGGCGCCGACGCCTCACCCGCTCATCAAGAAGGCCAAGGACGTGGCGGCCGGGGCCGTGCTGCTGGCCGTGGCCGGAGCCATCATCATCGGGGTGCTGATCCTGGGGCCCCGCCTGGCTGCGCTGCTGCGGGGCTTGGCCTGAGCGGAGCCACTCCGGCCGCCGCCTTGCCGGTCGCCGCCGGGGTCGGATCCACCTGGATTTCGGCGGCGCTCTCGGGTATCCCCTTCGCTGCAGCTATGGCCTGCAGGCGCTTGACCATCCACTCCTTGTTGGCGGGCGACTCGATCTCACCATTGGCGAAGTAGGTGGGTGTCCCGATGACCCCCATGCGCTGGGCGAGCTCGATCTGCCGCAGCACCTGATCCACGACCGCGTCCTGCATGAAGCAGTCCACGAATGGCTTCTCGGGGAGTGACTGCTGCGCGAGAAAACCCCTCGCGGCATCCTTCACGGACTCCACGCTCATCGAGTCCTGGAGCCGGTAGAACTCCTCCTTGACCGGCAGGAAGCGGTCCGGCCAGGTCCGCCCGACGCACTCGCCCGCCACCGCCGCGGCAAATGCCCACGGGTGGTTGCTGGTGAGGGGGTAGTTCACCATGCCGTGGCGCACGGTGCCACCAAGCTTGCCCAGCACCTCCTTGACCGTCACCCACGAGTGCTTGCAGGCAGGGCACTGGAAGTCGGAGAACTCCACCAGGGTGACCGCCGCCCTGCCGTGCTCCGGATCCCAGCGCACCGCCGCGTCGCGGAGCATGTCCCGGCGCACCGCGCGGGGATCACGGTCCAGGGGCCACGACGACCCCAGCATGAAGTAGGCCCCGTCCATGGTGATGGCCGCGGGAATCCGGACCCAGCCGTACCCCGAGAAGATCTCGAGCGTGAGCGGCACGACCCCCGTGGGTCGGGTCGGCAAC
>JALOLB010000240.1 GCA_025456225.1 Thermoanaerobaculaceae bacterium | reverse complement strand
AGTCGATCTCCACCTCGACCTGCGGTGAGACCACGTGCCAGTTGGTCAGCAGGTATCCCTGGGGGCTCACGAAGAAGCCGCTGCCGCCGGTCGGAATGACGTGGTTCTGGTAAATCCTGTCGACCTTGATATAGACGGTCGCCGCTGTCGCCCTTCCGAGCGCTTCTGGAGAGAGCTCGGTCGCTGGATCGGCAGAGCTGGCAGCAGCAAGGAAGCCCACTGACGCCGCCAGTGAAAAAAAGCACTTGCCTCTCATGACAAGACCCCCTTGAGAGAAGCCCTCTTGAACACGGAACAATGCCCCGACGCCGGTCAGTCTATCGGTGCGAGCCGGAGAAGTCGAGGAGAAACCAGTCGAGCAGGCATTCTTGACCATACGTAGAGAGGGCGGGGATCGCTCCCCGCCCTCGTCGCTTCCTGTCTTGTCCCCGGGTGGTGGCCGGGACCACGGGCCACGGACCTCGGGGCACGGTCGTCCTAGTACATGTCCCCCATGCCGCCGCCGCCGTGCCCGGGGTGACCAGCGTCCTTCTTCTCCTCGGGGATCTCGACCACCAGCGCCTCGGTGGTGATCATCAGGCCGGCGATGGACGCCGCGTTCTGCAGGGCGTTCTTGGTCACCTTGGCGGGGTCGATGACGCCGCTCGCGACCAGGTCCTCCATCTGCATGGTCTGGGCGTTGTAGCCCATGTTGCCGCCCTTGGCGCGGATCTCGCGCACGATCACCGCCGCCTCGTCGATGCCGGCGTTGTGGATGATCTGGCGGGTCGGCTCCTCGAGCGCGCGCAGGACGATCTGGAGGCCGGTCCTGACGTCGCCGGTCTGGCCGTCGAGCAGCTTCTCGACCGCGTCCATGGCGCGCAGCAGCGCCACGCCGCCGCCCGGGACGATGCCCTCTTCCCCTGCAGCTTCTCGCGGTCGTAGTCCGAGGTGGTGTCCTCGATCTGCTTGCGGATCTGCTTGATGCGGCCCGCGATCGCTTCCTTCTTCTTGGCGTCGGCATCGTCGACCACGACGGTGGTGTTGTCCTTGTCGATGGTGACCTTCTTGGCGGTGCCGAGGTCGTCCCACTTGACGTTCTCGAGCTTGATGCCGAGGTCCTCGGAGATCAGCTTGCCACCGGTGAGGATGGCGATGTCCTCCATCATGGCCTTGCGGCGGTCGCCGAAGCCCGGGGCCTTGACGGCGACGACCTGCAGGGTGCCGCGCAGCTTGTTGACGACCAGGGTGGCCAGCGCCTCGCCCTCGATGTCCTCGGCGACGATGAGGAGGGGCTTGCCCTGCTTGGCGACCTGCTCGAGCACCGGCAGGAGGTCCTTCATCGAGGAGATCTTCTTCTCGAAGAGGAGGACCTTGGCGCCCTCGTACACCGCCTCCATGCGCTCGGGGTCGGTGACGAAGTACGGCGACAGGTAGCCGCGGTCGAACTGCATGCCCTCGACGACCTCGAGGGTCGTCTCCATGGTCTTGGCCTCTTCGACGGTGATGACGCCGTCCTTGCCGACCTTGTCCATCGCCTCGGCGATGATCGAGCCGATCTCCTCGTCGTTGTTGGCGGAGATGGTGCCGACGTTGGCGATCGCCTTGCCCTCGACGGGCTTGGCCAGGGCGGTGATGGCCTCGACGGCCTTCTTCACGGCCAGGTCGATGCCGCGCTTGAGATCCATCGGGTTGGCGCCGGCGGTGACGTTCTTCACGCCCTCGCGGTAGATGGCCTGCGCCAGCACGGTGGCGGTGGTGGTGCCGTCACCGGCCACGTCGGACGTCTTGGAGGCCACCTCGCGCACCATCTGGGCGCCCATGTTCTCGAGGCGGTCCTTGAGCTCGATCTCCTTGGCGACGGTGACGCCGTCCTTGGTGATCATCGGGGAGCCGAACTTCTTCTCGAGCACGACGTTGCGACCCTTGGGGCCGAGCGTCACCTTGACAGCGTTGGCGAGAGCGTTGACGCCCCGAAGGACGGCCTGACGCGCTTCATCGGAATAGACGATCTGCTTTCCAGCCATGGTAGCGACCTCCCCTACTTCTCGATCACGCCGAGGATCTCGTCCTCGCGCACGATAACGAACTCCTCGTTATCGATCTTGATTTCCGTGCCGGAGTACTTGCCGATGAGGACGCGATCGCCCTTCTTGACCTCGCAGGGCACGCGCTTCCCGGAGTCGTCGAGCTTGCCAGGGCCGACGTTGACGACCTCGGCCTCCTGGGGCTTCTCCTTGGCGGTGTCCGGGATGATGATCCCGCCGCGCACCACTTCCTCCTGCTCCAGGCGGCGGAGCAGAACCCGATCATTCAGAGGACGTACGTTCATGCTTGTAACCCCTTTCCCTTGATTATCTTGCGTTCTCGCCAGGAGAACGCTCCTGGCACTCTCCAACGGCGACTGCCAAATCCTAATTCCCGGCCTCGCGGTTGTCAAGGGCTCGTGACCAGAATATGAGTGTGGACTACTCACCTCGACCGATCTTCCCCGTAGGGGAGGGGCTTGCCCCTCCCTGCCGGGCGGGGCAGGCCCCGCCCCTACACCGCGGCCATCTCGAGCATGCGCTCGAGGGGCTTGAGGGCCGCCAGGCGCAGGTCCTCCGGCATATCGAGGCGCGGCTGGCCGTCGCGCAGGCACTCGAAGAGGTTCACGAGGGTGTTCTTCCTCATGAACGGGCAGACGTTGCAGGCGCACTCCCCCGAGCCGCCGGGAACCGGGATGAAACGCTTGCCCGGCGCCTTCTTCTCCATCTGGTGGATGATCCCGGGCTCGGTGGCGATGAGGAACTCGTCGCGGGGGCTCTCCGTGACGAACCTCAGGATCGCCGAGGTGGAGCCCACGAAGTCGGCCCGGGCGAGCAGGCCCTCGGGGCACTCGGGGTGCGCGGCCAGGAGCGCCTCCGGGTGCTCGAGCTTGAGCCCGGCCAGCGCCTCGAGGGAGAACTGCTCGTGGACGACGCAGGCGCCGGGCCAGAGGATGAGGTCGCGGCCCGTGACGCGCCGCAGGTAGGCGCCGAGGTGACGATCCGGTGCGAACAGGATCGGCTGGTCATCTGGGAGCTGGCGGATGATCTTCTCGGCCGACGACGAGGTGACGATGACGTCCGAGAGCGCCTTCACCCCGGCCGAGCAGTTGATGTACGTGACGGCCACGGCGCCCGGGTGCGCCTCGCGCCAGCGGCGGAAGTCGTCGGGCTGGCAGGAGTCCTCCAGCGAGCAGCCCGCCTCCAGGGACGGTATGAGCACCTCGGCCTCGGGGTTGAGGATCTTCGCCACCTCGGCCATGAAGCGCACGCCGCAGAAGGCGATCACCCGCGCCTGGGAGCGCTGGGCAGCGCGGGCCAGCTCCAGCGAGTCCCCGACGAAGTCCGCCAGGTCCTGGATGTCGCCGTCCTGGTAGTAGTGGGCGAGCAGCAGCGCCCCGCGCTCCGCCTTCAACCGCTTGATCTCCTCGACCAGCATCTCCGGATCGCGCGGCACGGCTCGGTGGCTCAGGTTGACGTTCGGCATCGGACCCCCGGGGCGCATTATCGGTGCGCCCACCGTGCGTGACAACACGCGAAGCGGCCGCGCTCATCCGCGAGCCGGACGTGCGATCTACCTGACCTTCCTCCTGCGAAGGCGCCCCCCCATTCTCCTTCTGCGAACACGCTCCCCCTCCGGCGGAGCCACGTTCCACACTCTCCAATGGCGATGAATCTCCCTGTGGACGCCGACAAGGTGGACACCACATACGAGCTCGACGAAGAGGAGAGTGTGAAAGGTGGCACCGAGCCCCCGCCCCGTTGAGCCCTAACCACCCCTCGATCGGGTATCGCCGGGTCTCGTCTCCGCCTTCGACACCGTTTCGACCTTGAGCCTTGAGCCTGAAGCCTGGGGCCCGGGTGGACGAGCGGAAGGGGTAACATGCACCCGGGAGGGGTGGGCATGTCGGTGGAGCTGGCGCGGCAGGTGCTGACCACGGAGGCGGAGGCGATCCTGCGGCTGCGGGATCACCTGGACGCCTCGTTCGAGAAGGCCCTCGACCTCCTGGCCGGGTGCCAGGGGCGTGTGGTGTGGACCGGCATGGGCAAGTCGGGGATCATCTGCCGCAAGGCCGCCGCCACCATGGCCTCCACCGGCACCCCGGCGATGTTCCTCCACCCCGCCGAGGCAATCCACGGGGACCTCGGGATGCTCGCGGCAGGCGACGTCGTGGTCGCCCTCTCAAACTCCGGCGAAACGGAAGAGCTGCTGCACCTCGTCGAGTACCTCAAGCGCCTCGGCACCCCGCTGATCGCCATCACCTCCAACCCGGCCTCGCCCCTGGCCGGCCACGCCGACATCCACCTCGACCTCGGCGTGACCCGCGAGGCGTGCCCCAACAACCTGGCGCCCACCGCCTCCACCACCACCGCACTCGCCCTCGGAGATGCCCTGGCCATGGCCCTCGCCCTGCGCAAGGGATTTCAGCCGCAGGACTTCGCGCGGCTGCACCCGGGCGGCAAGCTGGGCAAGCGACTGATGACCGTCGGGGAGCTCATGCACAAGGGCGACAACGTGCCGCGCGTGGCGCCCGACACCGCCATGAAGGACGTGATCTACGAGATGTCCCGCAAGGGCCTCGGCATCACGACCGTGCAGGACCCGGAAGGCCACCTGCTGGGCGTCATCACCGACGGCGACCTGCGCCGACTGATGGAAACCGACCCCGACCCGCTGCGCCACACCGCCGGCCAGGTCGTGCACGCCGGCGGCGTCACCATCGAGCCCACCGCCCTCGCCACCGCCGCCCTGAGCCTGCTCGAGCGCCGGCGCATCACCTCCGTCGTGGTCACCGACCAGGACCGCCGCGTCCTCGGCATGCTCCACCTGCACGATCTCTGGGGCGTCGGGCTGTTCTAGCCCCCCAGCCCCCACCCGGGGGAGAGGGGAGAGGGGAGAGCCACGGCAGGACAAGCTGCTCCGGCCTATTGCCTCTCTTTCTTGTCCCTGTCCATTTGTCCCTCCCGTTCGTCTTGTCGTGGCTCTCCTCTCTCCCCTCGGAGGGGCGGGCGGGGGATCAGACGAGGCCGTCGGCCCTGAAGGCGGCGCGGTGGTGCCGGAGGCGCGGCAGCAGGCCCTTCCACACGATGGCGATCACGTCGAAGCGGCAGGGGACGTCACCCAGGTGGCGGGACGCCAGGTAGGCCCGGGCCAGGCGCACGAGCTGCTCCTGCTTGCGGCGGTCCACAGCTTCTTCGGGTGCCCCCGCCCACTCGCCGCCCCGGGTCTTGACCTCCACGAAGACGCGGAGCCCGCGCCGCCGGGCCACCAGGTCGATCTCCCCGTGCCCGCCGCGCCAGTTCCGCGCCTCGATGACAAACCCCTGCAGCCGCAGCCACCACGCTGCGAGCGTCTCGCCGCGCCGTGCCAGTCGCTGCCGCGCTCCCCCCCGCTCACCGGACATCGCCACCACCGGCTGTCATCCCCCTTCGCACTCCGAAGGTGGGCGCGGACCTCCGGGCCGCGCATCGGCGCCCGCCGGGCGCCGGCCGGGCGCACAGCGCCCGGATGCGCCGCACGGAGTGCGCCGCCCACCTTCAGAAACGCTACGCGTGGGGGCCCTCCAGGGCCTGCGCGGCGAGCACCAGCACGTCGACGGTGCGCGCCTGCTCCTGGCCCAGCTCCTGCTGGCCGTTGCCGAGCATCACGGCGCAGAACGGGCAGGCCACCGCCACGTCCTGGACTCCGCATGTCTGGAGCTGGCCGACGCGCACCTGGTTGATGCGCTCGCCGAGCTTCTCCTCGAGCCACATCCGCCCGCCGCCGGCGCCGCAGCACATCGCCTTCTCCCGCGAGAGCTCGGCCTCCCTGACCTCGACGCCCGGAATCGCCTGCAGCACCCGGCGCGGCGCCTCGTACTCGCCGTTGGTGCGCCCGAGGTAGCAGGGATCGTGGAACGTGAGGACCTGCCTGACCTCCCGGGTCAGCGTGAGCCTGCCCTCGGCCAGCAGCTCCGCCACGAGCTGGGTGCCGTGCACCACCTCGAACTGCCCCCCGAAGTCCGGGTACTCGTGCAGCAGCGTGTTGAGGCAGTGCGGGCAGTTGGTGACGATCTTCTTGACGCCGTAACGGTTGAGGGTGTTGACGTTGGCCTGAGCGAGCATCTGGAACAGGTACTCGTTGCCGAGCCGCCGCGCCGAGTCGCCGGTGCACGTCTCCTCGGAGCCCAGGATCGCGAAGCGGATCCCGGCCGCCCTGAGCAGCGCGACCAGCGCGCGCGAGGTCTTCTGGCCCACCTCGTCGTAGGCGCCGGCGCACCCGACCCAGAACAGGTAGTCGAGCTCGCCCCCGGCGCCGGCGAGGGGCACGTCAAGGCCCTTCGCCCAGTCGGCACGGTTCTCGGCCGGGAGCTGCCAGGGGTTGCCGTTGACCTCCATCCCGCGGAAGGCGATCTCCGCCTCGTCCGGGAAGGTTGCCTTCTCGAGCACCAGGTGGCGCCGCATGTCGACGATCTTGTCGACGTACGAGATGAAGAGCGGGCAGGCTTCCTCGCACCACCGGCACGAGGTGCACGCCCACACCGCGTCGGGATCGACGACGTCCCCCGCCAGCTCGCACTGCGGCGTGCCGGGCGCGTCGCCCGGGTCGCGGATGATCTCCCCCTCCGAGGCGTTGAGGTGGTCGCGCAGCTCGATGGTGAGGTCGCGCGGCACGAGCGGCTTGTGGGTGATGGTGGTGGGGCACACGACCGTGCATCGCCCGCACTCGGTGCAGGTGTGCAGGTCGAGGAGCTGCTTCCAGGTGTAGTCGGTGATGCGCTGGGCGCCCAGGGTGCTGCCCTCCCCGACGTTCTCGAGGTCCATCGTCTCGAGCTTGCC
>JALOLB010000046.1 GCA_025456225.1 Thermoanaerobaculaceae bacterium | reverse complement strand
CACCGTGCAGCGCGAGCGGGTCATGGCAGCCGTTGCAGGTGGCCGTGGCGACCGCTTCCCACTTCTCGGTGACGGCCGCGGCGTCCGGGCGGAAGTCGTACAGGACGTTGCTGTAGTAGCTCTTCCCGATGATGGCCGTCAGGTTGCGGGCGCCGTAGATGCCGACGGTGTGGGTCTTCGTCTGGTCGAAGCCGGCCGGCAGCGCCGTCCTGAACTTGTAGGTGTAGGTGCCGAGCTCCACCATGGTCCAGGTGCCGTTGGAGTCGGCCGCTGCCTGGGTGGCGGAGACCTGGGTGATCGGGCTCTTCTGGACCCGGGTCGTGTAGGAGATGTAGTCCCGGTTGGCGGCGTCATACCAGGCCAGGATGAACGAGGCCGAGCACGCTCCCGGCGTGACCTTCCCCTCCCGGTCGAGCGGCTGGTCCATGTCGTCGGTGAATCTCACCTTGGCAAGAGGCTTCAGGTCCGCCGGGATCTCGAAGCTCACCAGCGTGATCTTGTACCCGGGCCGGATGTACGACGTCTGCTCCGTGGTGAAGTACGCCTCGATCTGGTTGGTGCTGTAGGTCACCGACGGCTGCGGCTGCACCACCCTGCGCAACCCCTGCGACGGGACGTGGGACGGCACGGTCACTGCCGTGGCCGCCGACAACAGTAGTACTGCCCCGTTGAGCAACATCATGGCCTCCACTCCTTTCCTCGTGGCTCCGGCTGTTCCGGCGCCACGGCCCCCAAGCGTGTAGCCAAACGTCAGTCTAGACTGATGATCCGCGACACCCGCCCCGGCGGGTGTGAGACTCGCGGTCGTCCGGTCCAAACGAACGTTTCACAGACCGAAACCTAGCCTCAATTCGGGCCGGTGTCAAGCACCCCCGGGAGGCCGGGAATGCTTCGAATTCAAAGAGTTTTCGTGCCCAAAGCAGGCGACACCCCGAGCGGTCCTTGACCTGCCTTGAGGACATGGAGCGTGTGAAAAAAACCGCGAGAGAGCGATTGGTAGGGTGGTGAAGGTCCTCACGGCGTCAACCTGGACGTGGGCGTGGACGTGGTCGTGGTCGTGGACCCGGTTTCGTGCGTCGGGACGTTGTGAGGCAAACAGTAGTCGCATGAGGTATTTCGGTGACGGTCTTGCGGTGAACGTCAGGCTCACAGCACGCCCGTCCACGTCCACGTCCACCTCCACGTCCACGGGGCCAGTGGTCACGATCGGCGCCCCGAACGTCGTCGCACCATTTGTTCACAACCTCATGGACCTCGACCTGAACCTGGGCTTGGTCCCTGGCCTGGGTGCGCGTCGAAGGGAAGCCGACCTGAGGAGCCACTTCGGCGACTCTCTCGTGGGGCGTGTCGTGCGCGCGGCATCTCGGACCGGGTCCAGGTCGAGGTCCAGGTCCAGGGCCAGGTCCAGGTTGCCATCTGCGGCGATGGGCGGGCTAGAACGGGTTGCCGAACGAGAAGAAGAGCTCTCCCGGGGACTCGCCCTCGCGCTGGTCGAGCTTCCAGCCGTACTCGAGCCGGAACGGGCCCATCGGCGTCTCCACGCGCACGCCGAGGCCGACGCCCCAGCGCATCTCGTCGGTGGAGACGTCGCGCCACGAGGGCCAGACGTTGCCGCCGTCGATGAACACGTTGCCACCGACCACGCCGCTCACCGGGAATCGGAGCTCGAGGTTGGCGATCGCCGCGCCGGCGCCGCCGATCGGCGCGCCGTCCTCGCCGAAGGTGCCGGGCGCGCCGAGCTCGTCGGTCGGGAAGGCGCGGTTGGAGATGCGACCGCCGGCGAAGTAGCGCACCGCGATCGGCACCTGGAGGTTGTCGGTCGAGGTGCTGTCGGCCGTCGCCGGGGTGCGGGGGTGGATGCCGCCGACGCGCAGTGCTCCGGCGAGCACGGTGCGGCCTGCGGGTGCGTAGGCCGAGAGCATCAGGGTGATCTTGTCGAACTGGGCGTCCGCGCCGAACGCCTCGAACGCGAACTGGGGCTGGAGGCTCGCATAGAGTCCCCGGTGGGGCATCAGGGGGTCGTCCCGCGTGTCCCACTCCAGAATCGGCGTGATCGAGGAGATGTTGATGTCCTGGTCCTCGCGCTCGAGGTCGGACTCGACCTCGGGAGGCGCGTTGGAGTTGACGATCGAGTAGTCGTAGCGCGGCACGACGCGGAGCGGCTTCCTCCAACGGTCGCCGACCTCGACCCAGAGGCCCTGTCGCTCCACCTGGTAGTCGATGCGGTCCTCGAACCCGCGATAGACCGCCATCCAGGTCGGGAATCCGAGCGGGCTGAGGTTCTTCGGCGCGCGGTAGAGGAGCTCGACGTCCTGCTCCGTGCGCGAGAGGTCGGTCGAGAAGGAGATGCTCCGGCCCCGGCCGCCCAGGTTGAGCTGGGACCACGAGAAGCTCACGCGCCCCTGCGCGACGCTGTCCCAGCCGAGACCCCACGAGATCGAGCGGGTGAGCGCCTCCTCGACCTCGATGACATACCCCTGCGAGTCGCCCCGGTCCTGGCCCGGAATCGGCCGCAGCGTCGCCTGCTGGAAGAGCCCGAGCGACAGCAGACGCCTCTGTGCCTCGAGCAGGCTGCTGACGCCGAGCAGCGAGGGTGTTTGCAGACCCGCGAGGCGCGTGACCGTCGCGGGCTTTGTCCGCCCGAGACCCGCGACGACCAGCTGGCCAAGCTCGGTGCGTTCCCCGGGGTGGGCCGTGAGCGTCACCGTGCAGCGGGCCTCGGCACAGGTGTGGGCGTTCTCCACCCAGGCGTCGAGGAATGCGGCGTCGCGCAGCGCGCCCGCGAGGGCCCCCTGCGCCTCCTGCTCGGCACCAACGCTCCACCCGCCCTGGGCCACGATCGCGAGGGCGGGTGTCTCGAAGCCGGCAGGAAGGCCCTTGACCTCGACAGCCGCGACGGTGTGGCGGGGCCCTTCGACCACGGGGATGGCGACGTGGAATCCGCGGTCGACCACCTGTATACTCGGCGACTCGACCCGCGCCTCGGCGAACCCCGAGCTGCGGAGGATGGCGAGCACGGACGCGGCGTCGGCGGCGAGCGTGCTGTCGTCGACGGGCTCCCGGCCCCACGGCATCAGGTTACGGGTGCGCACGCCAACCTTCTCGGACGCCTTGCCTGCTTCGACCGTCTCCAGGCCGGGAAACCCCACCTTCGTGATCGGGAGCTTCGGCCCCGGGCTGACCTCGATGCGAAGCAGGGTCGCCCCGCTCGCCTCGCTGACGGTTGCGCTAGCCGCGGCGAGCAGGTGCTTCTTGCGCTGGAGGAACCGACGCACCGAGGATGCGGCGTCGTCGGGATCGCCGGAGAACGCCTCCTCGCCGCGAAGGAACGGGAGCGCCTCCCTGTCGAGCGCCTTTGTTCGCTTGACGCCCGTCAGCTCGAGGCGGTACCGGACGCCGGGGCGCGCCCGCAGCCGCACGACCGCGCCACCCTCGCCCGGCACAATCTCGGGTGAGGCGACGATGGCCTGCCACCACCCCTCACGGCGCAGGTGCTCCTCGAGCCGGCGCCGTGCCCGCTGCGCCGCGGCGTCGGTGAGGCGCTTTCCGCGCTTCAGCCCGCACACGTCGAGCAGCTTCTCCTCGGACAGCGTCACGCCCTGACACGCGATTGCCGCCAGCGCCCGCGGAGATCCGAGCTCACCGCGGAGCGTGACGCCGACCGTTCCGGCCTTCAGGTCGAAGTCGAGAAACGAATCCAGCGACGCACCGGGATAGCCGTCCGACCGGAGCCGGCCGGTGAGCCTGGCCACCCTCTCCTCGAGCTCGGGCAGCCGCAGGACGATGCCCGGCGGCAGGGCGAGGGCTGTCCGGATGCGGGTGCGGAGACGCTTCGTGAGCCCCTCGACGTGCACGCTGCTGATCCGGCTGGCGACCTGGACTCGCACCCCCAGGGCGATTCCGTCCGCGACGGGCTCCGTCGTCACCTCGACGTCCTCGACCTCGCGCGAGGCGAGCAGCGCCTGGACGCCGTGACGGACCTCGAGGCGCGAGAAGGGGTCGCCGACCTGGATCCCGAGCACGCTGCGGAGCCGCTCGGGATCACGCGCACCGACCGCCTCGATGCGGATCGCCCTCACCGGCGCCGGCGCGGCGACGGTCGTGGCCCCGATGGCGGCGGCAATCAGTAACGCCGCTGCCACTTGAGCCCCGCCGAGTACGACCCGTCGCCGTTGCGCATCGCCTCGACTATCAGCCCCTGACCGACACGCCACACGCTGTGCACGACCTGCTCGCGATTGGACGAGAGGTTGGACGACACCGACACCGTCCAGCTCCTGGTGAGCTGCTGGGCGACCGTCATGCGCGTCGTCGACTCCCCGGTCGACGTGGTGGAAGCAGGGTCGAGACGGAGCTGGTCGACGTTGAGCAGGCTCCGCGCGCGGGTCGACACGGCGCTCGCGAGCTGGCCGTTGACGAACGTCGACGCCGCGGCCGACACGCTCTTGGGATCGCCCTCGTCGCCCCGCTTGCCGCTCGAAAGCAGCCCGAGGATGTCCGTCTGGGACAGCGGCGGGTTGGAGGAGAACGTGGGCGTGAACCGGTCGAGGGTGCCGACCGCGCTCACCGTCACCTCGACGCTGTCCACCCACGCCCGCGCCAGGACGTCGAATGCCGGGTCGATGCGGTCTGGCTGGGAGAACGTCACCGTGGCACGGTCGATCTCGTAGCGCTGGTTGGAGAGCTCGAACTCCCCGCCGGGCAGCGCGTCGACTCTGCCAACCAGACCGAGCCGCTGGGTCGTGCCGACGAGGCGCAGCTTGCCGCGCCCCTGCAGGCGCAGCGGCAGCGTGTTGATGTCGAGCGTACCGGGGATGAGGATGCCGATGCTGAGCGTGATCGGGTTGCCAGACTCCTCCGCGACGCGCTCGCGGGCGAAGACCTTGTCGAGCACCAGCGTGTTGAAGTTGAGCTGCTCGCGGAACGAGGCGTCCTCCACGGTAAGCTCGCCGGCGATCAGCAAACGCTCGAGCCGCCCGCTCACCCGGAGGTCCCCGGCGAGCACCGGGGAGAAGCGTGGCAGCAGCTTCCAGGGTACGCCGCTCGCGCGCACCAGGATGTCGAGCTCGAGCTCCGGGTCCAGCAGCACGCGGCCGCTGCATCGGGCCTCGCCGCCCGCGAGCTGGAAGCGCAGGTCGTCGATCCGCAGCTCGCTGCCCACGAGCGCCACCGTGCCGGCGATGTCCGTGATGTCGCCCGGAACGCCGGGCAGGACGAGCGCGCCGTCGCGGATGCCCACGCTTCCCGACAGCCGCGGGTCCGAAGGTGAGCCGGTGATCGCGAGCGAGGCCGTGACGGTGCCGCGCGGCTTGCCCTCGGGCCAGACGACAGCGAGCAGGGCGGCCGACATCTCGCCGTCGACGTGGACCGAGAGCGCTCCCCGGGCGTCGAGCGAATAGGCCAGCTCCAGCCTGGAGCGGGGCCCGGCGAGCACCGCGCGCTCGAGGAGAAGGGCGCCGCCCGCGATCCTGAAGGGGGTCGGGCCATCCAGCTCCATCTGCTCGCCTTCGAGCGCGATCGAGGCCCGTTCGATCTCACCGTCGAGCGTGACATCGCCGCCGGTGCCGAACGCCACCCGCGCCCGCGCCGCCGCCGAGCCCTCCACCGGCAGCTCGTTGCCGGTGAGCGCCGCAGCGAGCGCGCGCAGCGAGAGCACCTCGCCCTGCACCTCGCCCGCAGGACCGTCCCTGCCGGGGGCCAGCTCTGCGCTGGCGCGAAGCATCCCTGAACGCTCGACCCTGGCGTGGAGACCGCGCTCGTCGAGGCTCGCGACGGCTGTCAGCCCCGCTTCGCTCGTCAGCGTTGCAGTGCCGGCAGGCGCCGCGAGGGGGAACGAGGCCTGGATAGTCCCCCGGAGCGGACCGCCGGCGAGGGCGGCGAGCGTGCCCGAGAGCGGCGTCACGTCGAGGCCTTCGACGGTGGCGTCGACCCGTGCGGTGGCGGCAGCGAGGTCGAGGCGGGCATGGCCGGAGACCGGGCCGATCGTGACATCGGCAAGGTCGAGTGCGCTGTCGGCCACGGTCAGCGCGGCGCGGCCCTCGCCGAGCGGGAAGCCCGCCACCGCGACGCCGGCGGCGTCCAGGCGCAGTGCCGCGCGCGGGGAGGCCAGCGTGCCGCGCACGGCCCCGCTCAGGCCCAGCACGCCGTCGACCTGGAGGTCGGCGCCGGCCATCGCCAGCAGGCGGGCAAGGGGCAGCGCGTCCCCGGTCACCTCGGCGGCGAGCGCCCCGTCCGCGAGCCGGAGCGTGCCGGTCGCCTCCAGGCGGCCCGCCCCGACCCCGACACCGGCCCGCTCGACGGTCATGACACCGGCATGGAGGGTGAACGCGGCATCGCCGCGGTCCACCGCGATGGCGCCGAGGCACAGCGGCGCGGCGGCGACGCGGACTCCCAGGGTCAGGTCGTCGAACGGTCCCTGGAGCGTGATCTCGCCGTCGAGCTCGGCGTCGAGGTCGGGCGGCAGCACCTCGTCGCCGACCCAGCCGCGCAGGAGCCTCGCAATCGTCCCGCGGGTGAGGCGCTCGCCGCGGAAGCGCCAGTCCGGCACCCAGGCGCCGAGGGTCAGCGTGCCGTCCCACTCGAGGGGCGCGCCGGCCAGGGTGGCAGAGCTGGCGTGGAAGGCGAGGCGGTGGTCGCCGGCGAGCGAGATGCCGAGCTCGCCGCCGATCGGCACGTCGCCCGGCCCGGGTGTCATCGTCAGGGACGAGGTGCCCAGGCCGCCGCCGATGTCGGCGCCCTGCCACGCGAGATCGGCCACGACGTCGATGCGGGCTGCAAGCCCCGCCGGCTCGACGTGGATCGTCCGCATGAACGCGTCGAGATCGGTGCCGGCGGTCCGCAGCGCCACCCGGTGGCGCCAGGGCGCCGCCAGTGGCGCCAGCGCGTACGTGCCGGCGACCGACCCGCCGGCAAACGTGGCGTGGAGGATCTCGGCCTCGATCCGGTCGCGCGACGCCTCGAGCCGTCCGACGAGGTCCGTGACCGCGAACCCCGCGGCGACGACCGACTGGCTGCTGACGGCGGCGGTGCAGCGTACGCCGCTCTCCCCGGAGGTCAGCTCGATGTCGGCACGGACCTCGCCCTCGAGATCGGCGCCGACGGCGAGCATGGCGTCGAGCGTGGCGAGGTCCGCCGTGACCTCTGCCCTGGCCTCGATGGCGCCCTGCGCGTCGCTGGCGCCCTGGCCCCTGATGTCCCAGCCGTGGCCGCTCGCCCGCAGGTGTGCGATCTCCCACCCCTGCCCGGCTCGCCGGCCACGCGCCGCCAGGGTGCCGCTGACCTCGGGAACCCCCGGAGCCTTGACGGTGAAGCTGCCCACGCGCACGACCGCGGCACGCACGATGCCGGCGGCGTCGGCGTTCCAGCTCGCCTCGGCGTTGTCTGCCTTGAGCTCGAGCCCCGAGGGAAGCCCGAGGTGTGCGATCGCCACCCGCCGCAGCTCGAGCCTGCGGACGACCACCCGCGCCCAGGAGCCGGATGCCGGCTGCTCGCGCTCTGGAATGGTGTAGGCCACACGGACGCCGTCGGCGATGAGATGCTGGAGGACGATCCTGCCGCGCAGGAGAGCGGACACCGAGGCGGCGACATCGAGGATCGCCACCGTCGCCATCTCCCGATCCGGAGGACCCACCGCGACCGACCGCAGCTCGATGCGCAGCGGCATCAGGTGGAGCCACGCGTCGCCGACCCGGACGTCGAGGCCGAGCGCCTTCGATGCCTCGCGCCCGATGGTGGAGGCGAGCCAGGCGCGGGCGGACGGGCGCCGCACCATCAGGCCGCTCGCGGCGAGCAGTGCCACCAGCGCCAGGACGATGGCCAGCAGCACGACGACCCACCGCGACCACCGTCGGCGCGGTCGCGCCGCTGGTGTGGGATCGCCGGACGGCGGCAGGGGACCGGGCCGCATCGTCAGCGCCACCGGATCATCAACCGCCGCTCTCCGAGCCGCCCCGGTCCGGCGGCTGCGGTGCCGCCGGCGCCTGGAACCACTGATCGCGCGGCACCACCTTCGGCTGGTTGGGGTCACCCTCGTAGGCCGGGGTCATGATCTGCACGCCGTACTCGTTGAAGACGTCGAGGATGTTGCGGTGCAGCTCGGTGTAGAGCCGCACCATCGCCTGCGGAGTGTTGCAGGCCACGTTGAGCTCGTAGGTCACACAGAAGTCCCCGAGCGCCTTCTGGTTGACGAACGGAGGCGGGGACTCGAGCAGGCCCGGGGTACGCCTGGCGGCGAGCACCAGCATCGCCTCCACCTGGCGCCAGGGGGTCTCGTAGCCGATCCCCACCGTGGTGTGCAGGATCAGCCCGTGGCTGGCGGCGAGGGAGGAGTAGTTGACCACGTCCTGCCTCAGGATTTCCGAGTTGGGGATCACCACTTCCTCGTTCTTGGGTGTCTTGAGGTGAGTCACCATGTTGCGGATGACGGTCACGTCGCCGAGCGCATCGCCGATCCTGATCCTGTCGCCGACCTTGAAGGCGCGGCGGTAGATGAGGGCGTACCCGGCGACGGTGTTGGAGATCACCGACGAGGAGCCAATCGAGAAGACCACGCCGATGAAGACCGAGATGCCCTTGAAGGCCGCGGAGTCGGAGCCCGGGATGTAGGGGTAGGCGACCACCAGCGCGAACACGATGACGGCCAGCCGCACGATCTTGTAGGTGGGTGTCGCCCAGTCCCTGTCGAACGCATCGAGCTCGACTCTCCCCTCGGCCACGGCTTCGAAGAACAGCTTGAGGAGGCGCAACACGTACCGCACCACGACCGTCAAGACGACGAGGAAGATGAGGTTCGGGAGCTCGGCAAGGGCGGCCGCCGCCATCACGCGGAGCGGTCCCACGACCCAGTCGCCGAGCCGGCTCGCCATCCACCTCGTCCACGGGAAGGAGCCGAGGACGAAGTGCAGGTAGACGTAGAGAACTACCAGGGTGGCGACCACGCGACCGGTGCCGACCGCCCACCGCACCAGGCTCCACAGGCGCTCGCCGCGCACGATCTCGAAGGAGCGGATCTCGAACGACCGCACGCGGGCGTGCACCTTCGCCTCGAGGAACGCCTCCCCGCGCCTGCGAAGCCAGAGCAGCAGGGCCAGGCTCGCGGCCAGCGCGGCCGTGGCGCCGAGCGCCCTGGCCGCTGCGTGCAGCACCGCCTCGGAGGTGCGCTCGCGACGATAGTCCTCGACCGCCTGGCGGATCCGCGTCAGATTGGCCTGCGCCACCACCCGGCTGGACGCCCGCTCGATCTTCGCGTCTTCGTCGTGCACCAGCATCACCAGCTTCTCGCCGGCCATGATGGCAAGGGCCCCGTCCTGGTCCGCGAGCCCCAACATCTCGGGGCGGAAGCCCGGGTCCTCGGCCATGGCCACGATCCGAGCTGCGATCGCCTCGGCGCGGTCCTGCGGCTGGTAGGAGGCGACGCCGCGCACCCGCAACAGCACGCGTCCGTCGATCTCGACCGGTGCCCTGACCGCCTCGATCTCCGGAGAGCCCGCAGCAGCACCTGAGGTCTGCGCCAGGGAAGCCGGAGCGCTTGCAGCGAGCAGGAGCAGGATCGAGCAGAACCAGGCCATCGCCACCCTCGTCATCGTTTCCTCCATGTCCTCGTCGTCTCGAGCCTCGGGGACCACATGGTGCGAGTTTCCCACAACCGAACCACCTCCATCGGTCCTCCTGCCGTCCACCAGACCGACCCGGCCGCGGTCACGTCAGGATCAGCAGTGTCGCGTAGACCGCCGCCCCCGTCACGAACCAGCCGAACCGCCCCCCCTTCTCGCGGGGCAGCTCCTCGTTGGCGCTCGTCATGAGCACGCCCCCGGCCACGAAGGCGAACAGACGGGACATCACGACCTCGGGCAGCGGTGCCAGGACGGCCAGGGTCCAGCCGCCGAGCACGCTCGCGGCGAGCACCCACCGGCCCCGCGTGCGATACAGGTTTCCGTGCTCCCTCGCCAGGGCGCCGCTCACGACCACCAGGTGGAGCGCCATGGCCACGAGATAGAGCCCCAGCGCGCCCCGGCCCTCCTCGCCGCGAAGCACCAGGGCATCCCCGATGATCCCGCCGTAGAGGGCGTAGCCGGCAATGTGCACCCAGAAGATCGGGGCGCGGGTCTCCGGTCTTGCCCCTGAACCATCCTCCTCGGCCCGGCTCGCCTCGACCATCTGGTCGAGCGCGTACAGCACGATGAAGCCAGCCAGGGCGAGGACGTAGAGCCGGTGCCTGGCGTACGAGACGTCGCCGACCATCGCCAGGAACGCCGTGTGGCGCATGCCCAGCTCGGGCAGCACGTCGAGGAAGACATAGGCCATCGACGCCCCCGCCGCCAGGGAGAGCCAGCGCCTCGGGTGCTTCTTCTCCAGCTGCACGAACCGGTGGCCCAGCAGGTAGGTCGCGGCGAGCAGGAGGGCGGCAACAAGAGGGCCGATTGCGAAGCTCATGCGGCGGTCTCCAGTGAAGCGGGCGCGGTCGTGACTGTCGGCTGGCCGACCGGCGCGACGACCGCGCTGTCGTGGCTATCGGAAACTCTCGTAGGTCGGTCCCTCCGTTGCGTCGTGTCTCGAATGCTCGCCTACTGGGCCGGGATGGTGATTAGGGGGAGTCTCTCGCTGGCACCGGTCTCCACGAGGGTGAAGAAGAACATGACGGCCGTGAGCGCCCGCTTCGTCTGGAAGTCGCCGTCGTCGATCCAGAACCAGTGCCCGCGATACTGCACCGAGACAAATGAGTCCTCCGGCTTCTCCTTGCCGCTGTGGATCCGCACCTGGGTCCCCCGGACCCCCGGAGCGGTGGACTCCGGGGAAGGCGCCGCACGGCGTTCCAGGGTGTGCGCCCCCGGCACGTCGATGTAGGTCGAGAACGCCATCAGGATCTGCAGCATCGAGCGGCTGTTGACGGCCAGCTCGCCGTCGGCCAGGCGGACCGGCGAGTAGGCGATGGTGAACCTCTGCCCGTCGGCGGGCAGCCTGAGCAGGCGCCGCAGCTCGGCCGACTTCTCGAGGGTGTCGGCGGACACGTCGTCGCGCCGAAAGAACAGCACCGCGGTGGAGCCCTTGACCTTGTCCTCCTCCACGCGCATCCCGAACGCGCCGGCCGTCTGCACATCGCGCAGCAGCTCCAGGACGCGAAGGAAGTCAGGGTCCGCCTCCCGCACCGTGCCCCCGACCGCCGTGCGGTTGCGCACGCCGTTGAGGGACTCGACTGTCAGGGCCAGGATGAAGTCGGCCGCGTACCCGGTCTGGAGCATGAAGAAGATGTTCTTCGGGTCGATCGGCGTGATGAGCCCGCGCAGGAACTTCTCGCCGGTCATCGGCACGTAGGTGATGGTCGGCCGGTCGATGTAGGTGGCCTTGCCGCCGAGGGTCGCGTTGTCGCCCTGCATCGCACCCTTGGACGAGATGGTCCCGCCGATGGTCACGCCCGTCTCCAGCGAGTAGCCGGCGACCACGGAGGAGACGTCGACGAAGACCGGGAGGTCCATGTAGCGCATCTTGATGATGTTGAGGAGCGTCTGCTGCTTCCATGAGTCGGCAATGGCGGTGCTGTAGTCGAAACGGTCCACGGCAATGGCCTTGGGGCCCAGATGGGCGCAGCCGCCCAGGGCCAGCGCGGCGAGCGTGGCTGAGAGAATGCCTCGAATGCGGGTGGTATTCATGGCAGGTTCCTCGTGGTGTTCGCCTTGAGCATCGTCCCGTCCTTTCCCTGGCGCCCATGCTCTCTGGGCGCCAGACACTCCGGCGACCTGGAGCTAGTTCAGGTCGTCGTCCCTGGTGTACTTGGTCCCCTTGACCGTGAGCTCCAGGGCGAGCCCCTTGTCGGTGAGCTGGTAGAGCCAGACACCCGGGGCGACAGCCAGCGCACCCTGGAAGGAGGCTCCCTGGCCGTCAGCTTTCGCGGCTGCCGTGGCCTGCCCTCCCATTTCCCAGCCGCTGTTCACGAACTGGTCGAGGGCTTGCGACGTCTCGAAGACCCACACCAGGTTGAACTTCTTGACGCCAAACCCGAGGCCGGCCTGGACCTCGACCATCTTCATGAAGACCTCGCGCTTGGTTCTGTTGTCCACGGCCACGCCCTTGCCGCTGCCGCCTCCGGCCACCAGGATCTTCATCCCGAAGTTGCTGAAGACGGCGTAACCGGCGGCCTTCTCGACGGCCGCCTTGGCATTGGGGTTGATCTTGTACAGGCTCTTCAGGGTCGACTGGGCCGACTTGCGGATCTTGGCCTGTTGATCCTGCTTCGAGTCCTTCGCCAGCAGGTACGGGCTGGCCAGGACCAGCAGGCCCAACACCAGTCCCAGCGCGGCGCACCTTCTCAGCATGATGCCCTCCTTGGGTACTGCATTCGGGACGTTCACTTCCCGTGACACCTCTTGAACTTCAACCCACTGCCGCAGAAGCACGGCTCGTTCCGGGCCGGTCGGGGCTGCTCCGTGCCGCCCACTTCCTCCCGGGTTGCCATGACCCGCATGACGTCCTCGGCCAGCCTGCCCTGCCGGATCAGCCCCGCCATGATCCCCATCGGGCGATCGGCGTGCCTGAAGAACGCCTTGTACCCTTCGCAGAGGTAGTTCAGCCCCGGCTCCCCGTCCGGGGTGTCGACAAACCGGTTCTTCGGGCACTCCCCGTTGCAGATGTGCAGGACCTCGCACTGCCGGCACGTCCTGGGGAGCGTGTCCCACTTGTCCTGGCCGAACCTTCGCTGCCTGGCCGATGCGACGAGCTGGATCATGGGCGTCTCGAGGATGTTCCCCAGGAGGTAGCCCGGCTCGACGAAGTGGTCGCAGGAGTAGAGGTCGCCGGTGTGCTCGAGGGCCATGGAGGTGCCGCAGGTCGGGCCGAAGATGCAGATGGTCCCGGCCATGTCGAGCCATCCCGCCAGCGCCCCGTCGAAGTTGAGGACAAACGTGCGGCCGACGTCGCGCTTTACCCACTCGTCGAAGATGGCGATCAGGAAACGGCCCCACTGCTCGGGACGGACCGATCGGTCCGTCACCCGGTTGCCTTCCTGGGAGCCGGTCTCCCCACGCTCGTTGACCCGCTCCACGATAGGGATGAGCTGGAGGTAGTGCGCCCCGAGCTCGTCGCGGAAGTACCGGTACACCTCCAGCGGGTGGTCGGCATTCCTCCTGTTGACCGTGGAGAGGATGTTGAACTCCACCTGGTGCTGCTGGAGCAGCCGGGCGGCCCGCTCCACCCGGTCGAAGGTCCCCTGGCCTCCCTTGTCCTTCCGGTAGGCGTCGTGCAGCTCGCGGGGACCATCCAGGCTGAGGCCGACCAGGAACTGGTTGTCGTGGAGGAACCGACACCACGCGTCGTCGAGCAGGATGCCGTTGGTCTGGAGGGTGTTCTCGACCTGCGTTCCGGGCTTCCGGTACCTCGCCTGGAGCTCCATGGAGCGGCGGAAGAAGTCGAGCCCCATGAGGGTGGGCTCGCCCCCCTGCCAGGCGACGGTGACCTGGGGCACCTGGTGGGCCTCGAAGAGCTGTCGGATGTACGCCTCGTGCACCTCGTCGGACATGCGGGAGCTGCTGCCCGGGTACAGCTTCTCCTTCTTCAGGAAGAAGCAGTAGGCGCAGTTGAGGTTGCACGTGGCCCCGGCGGGCTTGGCCATGACGTGGAACGCGGGGGGCGCGGCCGTCGCCGTCCCGGGCGGTGTCGCGGCCGCGTTCCTATCCATGCGTTGCCTCTCCCTGCTGCATCTCCGGCGTCCGCATCAGCGCCTCGACCGCGGATGCGACTGTCGGGAACATCCGATGTGGTCCGACCCGCGCCGCGAGGCCGGTCCGGTCGAGCATTGTGCGCACACTGCCCGTGGCCGCCGCGATGGCCGTCGCGATCCCTTCCTCTGCGAGCTCGACGCGCAGTCGATCCAGGCTGGCGGCCCCGGTCGTGTCCAGGTTGGGCATCGTCTCGGCGTCGAGGAGGAAGAACCGCACCGGCGGCGGCGCCCTCCGGACCACGGCCCGGACGCGTGCCTTGAAATGGTCGGCGTTGAAGAAGACCAGGGATGCCTCGAAGCGGTAGATGACCAGTCCCGGCAGTGGCTTCGCTTCAGGACAGGTCGTGACGTCGTGGAAGACGTTCGTCTCCGGGACGTGCCCGAGCACCGCGTCGTGCGGCCGCGAGGACCTGACCAGGAGCTGCAGCATGGCCAGGCCGATCGCAACCACCACCCCGGGCAGCACGCCGACCGTGATGACGCCGAGCAGCGTGACGAGGCAGAGACGGAACTCCGGCGGACTGACGCGGCGCAGGCTTGCCAGGCCGTGCAGGTCGAACAGGCCCATGGCCGCCTTGACCAGGACGGCCGACAGCACGGCCATGGGCAGCCAACCCAGCGGCCCGGTGAGAAACAGCAGCGTCAGCGCCAGCACGGCGGCAGCCACCAGGGAGGTGAGCTGGCTCTTGCCGCCGACCGAGTCGTTCACGGCGGTGCGCGAGTCGGCCCCGCTCACGGCAAAGCCCTGCAGGAGGCCAGCCCCGATGTTGGCCACCCCCAGCGCGATGAACTCCCGATTCGGGTCGATGTCGTAGCGGTTCTTCGTCGCAAAGCCGCGTGCGGTGACCATGGCGCTGTTGTAGCTGATGAGGGCCAGCCCGATGGCACCCATGGCCAGCGGCGCCCAGTCTCCTGCACCGATGGCCGGGATCCTGGGAAGGGGAAGCCCCGACGGGATCGTGCCCAGCAGCGACACTCCGTACTCGCGGAAATCGAAGACGGCCGAGGCGGCGACGCCGAGCACCACGGCAACCAACGGCCCGGGCACCCTGGGCGCCACGTGCGCGAGCACCACCAGCACGAGCAGCGTGATCGCCGCGACAGCGAGCGTCGGTCGGTGGGTTTCACCCAGCCTCGACACGAACTGGTAGGTCAGTCGGAAGAACCCGGCGGGCTTGAGCGGGAACCCGAACATGGCGCCGAGCTGGCCGACGATGATGCAGATCGCGATGCCGTTGAGGTAGCCAGTCAGGATGGGGCGAGCCAGGAAGTTGGTGAGGAAGCCCAGGCGGGCGAGGCCGGCAGCGATGCAGAAGACACCGGCGATCATGGCCAGCGCTGCCGTGAGCGACAGGTACCGCACCGGATCCTGGCCGGCAAGCGGCAGCACCACCGCCGCGATGATCGTGCACGTGGCGGCGTCGGGCGCGAGGATCAACTGCCGGGACGATCCGAGTAGCGCGTACGCCACCAGCGGCAGGAGGCTCGCATACAGCCCATGGACAGGCGGGAGGCCAGCGAGCTGCGAGTAGGCGATCGCCACCGGCAGGGCCACGGCGGCCACCGAGATGCCAGCCAGGAGGTCGTGGCGGAACCACGCCCTGTGGTATCCCGACAGCAGGCCGGTCACAGGTGCACCCCCTCTCGGGTCGCGCTCACCGCTGTGGGCGGGGGCGCGGCCGCAGTCGTGGCGACGCCAGGGGCGCAGGCCCCGGGTCCGACTGTGGAGACTGCACCTGACTGGGCCACCGCCTTGGCGGTGAAGCCTGCAACCACCTCCGACCGCAGCCCTTCGCTCAGCGCCAGCTCCTTGTGTCCTCGCGCTTGATGACCGCCCGTTCCATGTGCGATCTCTCCTGCCGGCCTCACTGGCCGGCCAACGTCATGAACAGCCTGCGGGTCAGCTCTGCGATAGGGTACTTGAACATGAGCAGCGGCAGGAGCGGCACCGTCGCGGCGACGGCAAGGACCCTCAGCGTGCGCCCCGTCACCGGGCTCACGCGCATCCTGCGCACAATATCGACGCTGTTGGCCAGGTCCGCCAGGGACTGCAGGTCCTGTGTGCCCAGGAGGGGTTCCCCGGGTGCTGCCGCCGGGCCGAGCCACTTCTTGTCGAAGGTGGTGACGTAGCTCGCCGCGAGCTCCATGTAGTCGCTCAGGCCCCTCACCCGGCACGCCCAGAGCCTCGGTGTGACAATGAGTAGAGGCCCGAGAAAGAGCACGGCGTCCATGAGGAGGATGAGGGCGAACGCCGGGTACAGGGCCTCGAAGGCGGTCGCACCCGACGAGATCTCCTCCGCGTATGAGGCGGCCTGCAGGGCCGAGACCGCCACGACCATCGGGGTGAAGTGGGCGTGCACGACATCCAGGTAGCCCAGGCCTCCGGCACCGTCGGGATGAGTTGGCACCAGGCGGAGCTGCAGTCTCGTCAGGCGCCAGAGGAAGTAGGCCCAGAGGCCAATCCGCCAGATCCAGCGAGCGACGAGAAAGCGGAAGAACGTCAGCGTGACCACCCAGTACCAGAAGCCAGCCACTGTAAACACGGCCCCGGGGCGGCTCTGGTCGTAGACCGCTGTCGCTCCGACCAGAGGCAACTGCGGGGCGAGCAGCGACCCCAGCACGGCCGCCACCAGGCACGCCGCCTCCGGCAGCCAGGAGCGCGTCCAGCGGGCGATGCGTCCGATCTCGGACTCGACGGCCGGCACGTCGTCCGGTCGCACGACCCCCGAGCGGACGATCATGCCGACGAAGGTCCGCATGCGGGGATCCAGCCACGACTCGCACAGGAAGAGCAACGGAATGACCACCAGCAGTCGGACGTGGCCGGCGACCATCGAGAGGGAGAACAGCCAGCCGACTCTCCCGTCGAGTGTCGCCAACCCCACGCACACGGTCCACAGCAGCACGCCGAGCGCCACCCCCAGCGGCACCGTGCTCGTGCCGCCACGGACCAGGCCGAGCCGGCATCCCAGCCGGTGCAACGGGCCGCCGAGCAGGGAGAAGCTGAGGATTGGGTCGGGATCTCTCATCATGTGCCCAGCGCGAGCCCCGCTGCTACACGGGGCAGGAGTAGAACGCGCCTCAGGTCTCCCGGGGAAAAGCCCGGGTCGATCGAGCGTGTCGTCAGGCTCAGGCCGCTCGCACCGTCCACGCGCTTCATTGTCGCACGTCCCGTGCCAGCGACCGACAGGCACGCGGAGACCGTGACAAACGCTTACTCACCAGCGTGTTAAGGTCACCCGGCGTGGCACGAGGCAGTCGTTGGCGTCGGGTGTCGGTCGCGAAAAGACGACGGAATGGCGAAATGTCGTCAAAGCTGTCGACGGGAGGCAGGCGCGGGCGGTCGCGGTGGGGCCGGGCCACCCGCAGTGCAGGGCCAGGGGGCCTATCGTCCATGGTACTTGGCGCCCCCGGGGATATGGCGAGAGGCCAGGGGCACAGTTCTTGCGTGACAATCCTGCAGGCCCTTCGCTCATGCCCACCCGCCGCGTGGTGGGACAAAGGGACCGGGTCGAGGCAGGCTTGCGGGAGAGGGGAGTCGGCATGCGCAATCGCACCATCGGCCTGACGCGAGTTGTGACCAGGGCCACGCTGTTGGCAGCCTGTCTGGCGGCCACGGGCTGCTCGCTGCTCGGGCTCGCGCCCCAGCTCGAGGAGGCCGCCACCGTCGAGTACTACACCGGAACCGTGGACCGCGAGTCTCCAGGCAAGGGGCCGGTGATCGTCGTCCTGCACGACACGCGGGCGGGCGAGAAGGCGATTGCCTTCTATGACATCGTGCCAACCCAGGGCGTCTACCACCTGATGGCGGAGCCCGGGAGCTACCTGGTGTTCGCCTTCGAGGACGGCAACGGCAACTACGCCTTCGACCCCGGGGAACGCAGTGCCTCGCTGCGGGGCCAGCCCGGGAATGCGCGCGACAGCCAGGCGCCGGCCCAGCGTGGCCGGCTCGTGGTCCGAACGGGGGGGCCTGCCCCGGGCTATGGGATCGACCTCTCGGCGGGCGGCCTTGCCACGAGCTTCGCCCGGCGCGCCTCGCGGTGCGGGGTCGTGACGACGCTCGACGACGCCCGCTTCGCGCCCGAGCAGGTCGAGGCCGGCGTCTACCGCCCCATGGACTTCGTGCGCGAGACCGGCCCCGGGCTCTTCCTCCTCGAGCCGTACGACGCGTCGCGGATACCGGTGGTGCTCGTGCACGGCATGGACGGCTCGCCGCGGGACTTCGCGGTGATCGTGGACCACCTCGACCGGTCCCGCCTGCAGCCCTGGGTCTTCTACTACCCGACCGGGCTCACGCTCTCGTTCTCGGCGTTCGCGCTCGACCAGTTCCTCGAGGAGCTGCAGTCCCGCCTCGGCTTCTCCCGCCTCTACCTGGTCGCACACAGCATGGGCGGCCTCGTCTCGCGGGGCGCCATCAACCTGCGCCTGGGAGATGGGCGTCGCACCGAGGTGGAGCGGTTCGTGACGATCTCGACGCCCTGGCTGGGGCACGCCGCCGCCAACCTCGGTGTCAAGACGGCGCCGGTTGTGGTGCCGAGCTGGAGGGACATGTCGCCCGGCAGCGCGTACCTGCAGGGGCTCTTCGCCGTTGCGTGGCCGCCCGCGATCGAGCGCAGCATGCTGTTCTCCTTCCACGGGCACAGCATGATGACGCCCGGAAGTGACGACGGAGCCGTCTCGGTGCAGAGCATGCTGGCCTATCCGGCCCAGGACGGGACACGCCTCGTCCGAGGGCTGGACGAGGACCACACGTCGATTCTGAAGAGCCCGAAGACCCTCGAGCTGCTCGGGGAGCTGCTCGGCCCGAGCTGAAGTCGGCAAGCCGGGGAACCAGCTCTGGACTGTGACGAGCCGGTGCGAGTGCAGCCCAGGTGCAGGTGATGCGGGACTGACGTGCGGGAGATCCGTGCTGGCCCAGCCCGAAGGGCCCGGCCTACTTTGTCTGCTTTGTCTGCGGCGGGAATCCGCGCAGCAGCTCCTCGATCGCCGCGCGGCCCCGCTTGAGGTTGGTAGCCTTGTCGCCGACCACCGCAGTGCCGTGTGCGATCCCGCGCCACAGGAGCCGATTGTCGCGGGCGTCTCGCATGGTGATCGCGAACCCGGCCTCGCGGAGGTCCCGCCCTGCCGCCGCGAGGTTGAGGCCGTCGTACGGGCCCCAGGTCGTCCACACCACGGTCCCGGCGGGGACGTACCCCTTCTCGATGTCCTGGGTGATGTCGGGGTAGAGGCCGATGAGCACGTCGGGAGAGGCGGCGTCGAGGCGGAACCCCTTCCTGGTCAGGCACTCGGTGATGATCTTGTTCGCGGCGGCCTGGCGGTAGGGGTCGTCGAGCTTGCGGTCGGTGCGATACCCGAAGGTGCGGTACTGCGAGAAGTCCACGCTCGGGTCGTAGGTGGCGGCCACCTTGGCGGTAGAGCAGGCGAGCAGGCCCGCGCTGAGAAGGGCGACGGAAACGAGTGCCAGCGACCGGTTGACAGGCATCGAGAACCCCCGTGGCCGGACCACTGGCGTGGCCAGCCGCCGCCATCATAGCAGCGGCCTCCTTGCGTGGGGCCAGCGTCAGAGCGTGCGAAGACATCGCGCGAGAGCGACCGGTCGGGTCGTGAAGGCCCTCACGGCCTCAACCTGGACGAGGACGTGGTCGTGGACCCGGGTTCGTGCGTCGGGACGTTGTGAGGCAAGTAACTTCTGCATGAAGTATCAAGGTGACGGCCTTGCGGTGAACGGCAGGCTCGCAGTGCGGCCGTCCACGTCCACCTCCACGTCGCCAGCGGTCACGATCGGCGATTCGAACGTCCTCGCGGCATTGGTTCAGAACATCTCAGCTCCGGAGCTTCCCGGTGCAGGAGACCGGTGGCAAGGCGGAGCCTCCGGAACCGTCTTGGTTGATCGCGGTTGCCTGAGGACGCTCAGGGGGCAGAAGGGGCG
>JALOLB010000045.1 GCA_025456225.1 Thermoanaerobaculaceae bacterium | reverse complement strand
TCGGTCGTGGCGCCTGCTCCAGCGCCACCAGCCGCAGCACGGCCGCCACCACCAGCAGCATCGCAAGGCCCCAGCGATATCCGGTGGGACCGACACTGTCACCCAGCAGCCGTACGACCCGGACCGCCCGCCGCTGCCAGCCCCCGAGCAAGGCTCCCCATGCGGGAGTCGGGGGGAGCACCTGGTTCACCGGGCCCTCATGACGAACACCGGCTCTGCCCACGAGACGTGATCGCAGTCCCGCCCGTTGCCGCCCTCGCCGGCCTCCAGCGTCAGGCGCCGACGTCCCTCCACCGGAACCGTCACCTCCACCGGCGGGGTCGCGAGGTCGAGCAGCTCGCTCTCGAACAGCACGACGTCACCGTCGGAGAGCACCCGTGCCATGGCCAGCGCATGGTCGCACCCGCGCGCCGAGTCGTCGATCCCCACCAGGCTGTGGAAGGAGATCGCCCCCTCGGGAATGGCGAAGCTCATGCGACACCAGGCGTGCATGCCGATCCCGCGCAGGTAGGGGGCCCCCGCCAGCCGGATGCCCTCGCCGGCCCAGGCCTGGTCCAGCTTGGGCGGATCGAACCCGAAGGAGGTCTCGAGGGGGCGGAGAGAGGTGAGGGGCACCTGGAGTCCCGACTCCAGGGGCTGTGGCGGCTTCGCACCGGGTCGCTCGGACTGCTCGATGCACCAGGCCCTGGCCGGGGTTCCGGCACACGGCCTGACCGCGTAGCCCGTCGCCTGGAGCTCGCGCACCACGGCCGAGAAGAACTCGGGGGGCCCCATGATCACCGTCGCCTTGCGGATCTCCCGGCGCAGGGCGGCCAGGCCGATGGGATCCGGACCACCCTCCTGCGCCAGGCTTTCCAGGACCTCCCGTCCCAGGCTTGGCTGGAGCTGCGCCGGATTCCGGGCAAGACGGGCCAGCAGGTAGAGATCGACCCGCCCCTTCTCGCGGGGATCCCAGAAGCCTCCCAGGGTGAACGGCTCCTCGCGGCGCTGCAGCTCGTCGATCAGCGCCGGAGCCACGTCGTAGACCGGACGCTCGACCGGCAGCGCATAGGCGAGCGCGGTGACGAGCAACCCGGCTGCAAGACCACCCACGGCCACACCTCGTGCCTGTCGTTTCATCCCGGCTGCCACCCCGAGGCGCCAGAGGACGAGCAGCCCGTCGCCGGCCCAGATGGTCAGGGGCACCACCAGCAACCACATCCGGTGCGCATCGGCGCGGGTGGTGAGCAGGAGCATGGCCGAGCAGCCGCCGAACCAGACCAGGGAGAGCTGGTGGGTCGGCTCGCGCCACCGGCGCAGGGCGCGACCCAGCCCCACGAGAGCGAACGGCACCAGGGGAGCGGCCAGCAGGGGCAGACCCGGTGGATCCGTGACCAACGCCTGCTCCGCGAGCCCCTCGATGCGCGGGGTCGGCGACAGCACCCGCAGGTACTGGGGGAAGGTGCGCTGGACGACGCGCACCACGACCTCCGCTGCCTCCACCGCACGCAACGGCCGGCCGCGTACGTTGCGTCCCGTGTACGACTTGACATAGTCCGGGTGGGCGAGAATATTGAGGAGCTGCTCGCCCCGCGCGTGGAGGAACCTCTCGCCGTGGCCAGTCAGCACCTGCGCCGTCACTCCCATGGCGAGCACGCCCCCCAGCGCCACGAGCACGGCGACATGTCGCCGCCCGAACGGCCGCCACCGCGTCGCCGCCCAGAGCACCACCAGGGTGAGCAGCGTCAGCACGACCAGGCGAGCCGGGGAGTAGGCGAGGGTGGCAGCGAGCAGCGCCATCCCGAGGAGTGCTCCGTGCCACCAGCGGCGCGCCTCCCGGACCCCGAGGTGCAGGGCGAGCCCCGCAGCCAGGAGGACCATCGCCAGGGTCGCGGTGAGCGACACGCCGTATCGCCCGTAGAAGAAGAGCAGGGCGTTGGCGGCCAGCGCCGCCGCGGCGACGAGACCGCCGGCATCGCCGAGGACCCTCCGACCCAGGGCAAACACCCCGACAATGCCGGCCAGTGCCCACGCCAGGGCGACCAGTCGGAGCGACACCAGAGACGGCGTCAGCCCCCGCCACAGCGCATAGACGGGCGCGCCAAACCAGAAGCTGTCGTGGCTCGAGCTCACCAGGCCCTCATGCCAGAGCAGCCTCTCGGCTGCGAAGGACGCCACGGAGGTGCCGTTGCACAGATCCTCCTGGAGTCCCTCCACGACCGAGGGTTCCCAGGTCATCAGGGTGCCGGAGTAGGTGGTGAGCCGGATCGCGAGCAGGGCGCCGGTCACCACCACGATCAGCCCGAGGCCTGCCCTCCGCCAGCGCACCGAGACGGGAGGAGCCTGGGGGAGTGCGTCGGTCCAGCCCTGCCCCCGCAGCACCCACGACGCGAACGCCACGACCGCAACGACCGCCGGGCCGAGCACCACGGGTGCAGGCGCCCCGACGAGGTTCGCCATGACAATCGACAGGCTCGCACCGATCAGGAAGACACCGAGGGACACGGCGGGCCGGAAGGCACGGCCCTGGCGCCGCAACCCGACCACCAGCACGGCCACCACGACGATCAGCACCCAGCCGGACGTCACCGCTTCCGGCCGTACCAGCCGGGCTACCCGGTCGAGCCAGGAGAGCAGCGCCATGCCTGCCTGTTCCCGACGGCCATCTTACCCGAAGTGCATGTCAGGACCGTGCCGACAGGGCTTCGAGACCGGCCTCGGCCAGGCGATGGGCGAGCGCCTGGGCCTGGGCCGCGAACGCCTGCTGGAGCCCCCGCTCGGCGAGGTCCAGCATGCGATCCAGCTCGCCGCGCGAGAACGACTCGCGCTCGCCGGTGCCCTGCACCTCGACGATCCCCTGGCGCGCCGTGCCGACCAGGTTGAGGTCCACCGCGGCCCGGCTGTCCTCGGAGTACGCGAGGTCGAGCACGAGGCGGCCGTTCACCTTGCCGACCGAGATGGCACCGACCTGGTCGCGAACCGGCCAGCCGGGGAGGGCCCGCTCCTTGCGCAGCCGCAGCAGCGCCAGCACCACCGCCACGAACGCCCCGGTCACGGCCAGGGTGCGCGTGCCACCGTCCGCCTGGAGCACGTCGCAGTCCACCAGCAGCGTGCGCTCGCCCAGCAGTCCGAGGTCCAGGGCAGCCCGCAGGGAACGGCCGATGAGGCGCTGGATCTCCGCCGACCGCCCCGACGGCGCACCACGGCCGGTCTCGCGCTGGGTCCGCTCCTCGGTGGCGCGCGGCAGCATCGCGTACTCGCAGGTCAGCCACCCCTCGCCGCTGTCCCGCAGGAACGACGGCACCCGCCCCTCCACCGTGACGTTGCACAGCACGACGCTGTCCCCGGCCCGCGCCAGCACACTGCCTTCCGGGTACTTGACGAAGTCGAGGGTGAGCACCAGGGGCCGCGGCTGGTCGTCCGCCCGCCCGTCGTCGCGCACGAAGTTGAAGCTCTGGGTCACAACGCCTCCAGTTGCGCCACGGTAGTCGAGATGCGCCCGTCCGACAAGCCGGCCCAAGTCCGTCCTCAGGTGGTCTAGGCGCTCCCGCGTCGAGACTGGCTCCAGTGCTCAGCCCCCACCCTCCTTGAGCCGTCAAGGCGCTCCCCCTTAGGCGGAGCCAGGTTTCACACTCACCAAGGGCGACGGGCCTGCCAAGGGTGCGGGGCGTGAGCCGGCGACCCCTTGAGCGCGTCCGGACCAGGAGAGTGTGAAAGCTGGCACCGGGCCCCCTCCCAATCGGGTTCCTGACTCTCGACTCTTGACTGTCGACTTTCGACCGGGCGGGCGGGGGTCAGGCCGGCAGGTCGACGAGCTGCAGCGGCGGGGTGTCGTCGCCCAGGATCATGGCGGCGATGCGGGCGATGCGGGCCGGGGCGTCGGTGACCAGCAGCCGCACCCCGCCTTCGCCATGGCCCAGGATCTCATCCCCGGCCAGGCGCTCCGCCACCTCCTCGGCCACCACCGTCGCCGAGTCCACCAGGTGCACCCCGGGGCCCACCGCGGCCGCGATCGCCGACTTCAGCAGCGGGTAGTGGGTGCAGCCCAGGATCAACGAGTCGACAACCCCTCCCGTGAAGTCCTGTAGGTAGATCCCGGCCACCTGCCGGGTCACCGGGTGGTCGAACCACCCCTCCTCGGCCAGGGGCACGAAGAGCGGGCAGGGGCGGGATCGCACCTCGGCGTCGGGACGGAGCGCCCGGACCGCCCGCTGGTAGGCGCCCGAGGCCACCGTCCCCTCCGTCGCGATGAGGCCGATGGGGCCGTTGCTCCACCGCACGGCCGCCCGCGCGCCGGGGGTCACCACACCGATGACCGGGATCGGCAGCTCCCGCTCGAGCGCGGGCAGCGCCGACGCCGAGGCGGTGTTGCACGCCACCACCAGCATCTTGATCCCCTCGCCCGCCAGGAACCCGGCGGCGCGCAGCGCGTAGCGGGTGACGGTCTCGGCTGACTTCGTGCCGTAGGGCAGCCGCGCCGTGTCACCCAGGTAGACGAAGCGTTCCTCGGGGAGCCGGCAGCACAGCGCCGAGAGCACCGTGAGGCCGCCGATGCCGGAGTCGAAGACGCCGATGGATCGGGTGTCGGTCACGGGACGACGATGTCGAGGCCAGGCGGCAGTGGCCGGGAGAGGTCGACGTTGCCGAAGGTGGTGACCTCCCTGCCACCGAACAGCAGTTGCACCCGTGAAACACCGCCACCGTTGGCAACCACGCTGTTGACCACCGCGTACACGAAGGCCAGCTCCGCCGAGGTTCCGGCGATGCTGGGCTGGGGCGGCGCCGAGAAGTCGACGAACGCCGTGCCAGCGCGGTCCACGAACACCGTCTGCACGGTCACGGCCCAGGGAACCGGCGACGCCAGGCCGCCGTGCGATCCCGCGAGGAGCTCGTCCAGCACCAGCCGTACGCGCGCCGCCGGCGCCGGGGGCAGCTCCGGGACCTCGCGGCTCTCCCGCTGCAGCCGCCCGTCCTCGGCCACGAAGAAGAGGACGATCGGCACGGTGCCGGAGCTCGAGGCGACCACGGGCTGGTCGACCGAGGGCGGCGGGGCCTGGCGGGGTCGGCACGCTGTCGCGGCCATCCACCCGCAGGTCAGCGCCCCGGTCAGGAGCGCCACCGCCCCGCGACGGCTCATGGCGCCACCGCCACCGGCGTCGTCGCCTGCCCCGCGGGGGCGCGCACGAACTCACCGATGGCCTCGGCCAGAATGGCAGCCAACTGGTCCTGCGTGTCGGCCGCCCGCAACCGCGCCGCCTCGTCCGGGTTGGAGATGAACCCCAGCTCCACCAGCGCCGCCGGCATGGTGGCGCCAGTGAGCACCACGAACGGCGCCTGCCGCACCCCGCGGTCCTTGATCCCCTGCAGCGCGTTGAGCCGCTCCTGAATGGCCTTTGCCAGGCGGGCCGAGCTGTTCAGGTTGGCGACGTACGCCAGGTCCCAGAGGATGAGCTGCACGGTGTCCTGACCGGCACCGGCGTTCTCCCGCGCCGCCGACTGGGCGGCCTGAGCGTCGCTGGCGTCCGTGCTCATGTAGTAGGTCTCGGCGCCCCGGGCGCTGCGAGCCGGCGAGGCGTTGACGTGGATCGACACGAAGGCAACGGCCTGGAGTCGGTTGGCCACGGCGGTCCGCTGCTCGAGGGCGACGTGCTCGTCGCGCTCGCGGGTGAGGCGGGCGGTGATCCCGGCGGCCTGGAGCCTGGCAGCAATGGCACGGGCCACCGCGAGGGTGATGTCCTTCTCGGCCGCCCCGTCCGCACTCTGCGCCCCCAGGTCGTCGCCCCCGTGCCCGGGGTCCAGCACCACCACCGGGCCCCGGGGCTGCTGGGCCACCGGAGCGACGGTCTGGGCCTTCTGGAGGCGCACCACGAAGCGGGGCGGGTCCTCGAGCGGGTAGCTCGACGCCACCTCCTGGTCGGGTGCCAGACGGAGCGTGATCGCATCGTCCGAGACCTCGGCGCCGCGGAGCTCGTCGGCCGTCGGCAGGGCTGCGGCCAGCTCGATCGGGACGGTGAACTGCAGCGTCACCGAGCCCGTGCCGCTGACGACGCGCGGGCGCCGGGCGGTACCCGACACCACAACCATGACGGTACCCTCGGCCCGCACCACGGTCACGACCAGACGTTCCCGGGTCGTGGTCTTGGCCAGCACGGGGGCGGACGGGGGACCGGTGAGGCTCCAGCCGAGGGGCGCCGCGAGGGCGGCGACGCTCGCGAGCGGCGCGTAGACCGCGCCGCTGATCTGCCGGAGCTGCCCCGGCAGGCTCAGGAGACGCCCGTCGGCCACGGCCAGGGCGCCGCCAGGGGTGAACTGCAGCTCGTGCTCCCCGAGGGTGGCGATGAAGGACCCGGCCGCGGGGGCGAAGTGGACCTCGGCCCCGGTCAGGCGCAGCACCGCCACCACGTCCAGGAGGTCGCCCTGGGTACTCACCTCGACGGTACCATCGGGAGTCCTGATCCCCACGCCGAGGGCGATGGCGGGGAGCATGACGAGGATCAGCAAGCAGATCAGTGCATGGCGCATGGGCTTGACCGGGCGGATCGTGCCGCCCTCTGGGCCGCCAGGGTACACGCCGCCACCATGAGGCGCAAGCGCGGCTCCCCGCGAAGCAGGCGCGCCTGCTATGCTTTGCGGCGTGAGCACGTCCCCTCTCGACCCTTCACGCGAGCTGGCACCCCACCCCGTGCTGGCCGACTACTACGGCGACGCGCCCGAGCGCCCGCACTTCGTCCAGCGGCTCTTCGACGCCACGGCGCCGTCCTACGACCGCATCGAGCGCCTCATCGGCTTCGGATCGGGGCCCTGGTACCGCCGCGACGCGCTGACCCGCGCCGGCCTCCAGGCTGGGATGCACGTCCTGGACGTTGCGGTGGGCACGGGTCTCGTCGCCCGGGAGGCCATCACGGTCGCCGGGGAGTCCGGCCGGGTGTGGGGGCTCGACCCGAGCCCGGGCATGCTGAACGAAGCCCGGCGCCTGCTGCGCCTGCCGGGCATCCTCGGGCTCGGTGAGACGCTGCCCGTGCGCGAGGCGAGCGTCGACTTCGTGAGCATGGGCTACGCCCTCCGTCACCTCGAGGACCTCACCCGCACCTTCCGGGAGTTCCGGCGGGTCCTGGTGCCCGGAGGCCGCGTCTGCATCCTGGAGCTCACCCGGCCTGCCAACCGCGTGGGCCGGGGGATCCTGCGCGTCTACCTCAAGTGGGTCGTGCCGTTCTTCACCGGAGTCTTCACGCGCAACCGCGACGCCAAGCTTCTCATGCGCTACTTCTGGGACACCATCGAGAACTGCGTGCCTCCCGACCGCATCCTGGGGGCGCTCAGCGCCGCGGGCTTCGTGCGGGTGCGGCGCACCCTGGCGCTGGGGCTGTTCTCGGAGTACACGGGGCAGGCCCCCGGGCCCGGCGTGGCGCCGGTGGGTGACGAGGATCGCCGCGTGCGCGGCAACTTCTTCGAGCGCACCTTCCCGATCTTCGAGCCCCCGAGCTAGCCCGCCGCGCTAGCGCTGGACGATCGACACCTCGAGGGAGACGATCGGGTCGGGCACCTCGTCGAGGGCGCCCACGAACCCCTCGAGCACACCGGCCAGAGCCTCCTGCACGAAGGCGTTCATCCGCACCACCTCACCGTTGACCTTGAGCACAACCTCGCGCGCCATGGAGTCCCTCCAGGAGATCAATCAGCCCGTCCAGGTCGGCAGTCGGCACGAACGGCACGCCGATCTCCGGATCCCGGTCACCAACCACCGCCGCCAACACCGCCGGTGGGAGCTTGAGGCCCTGCCCGCCGTCGCTCCGCACCACCTCCACCACCGGCGCCCCCGGTACCACCATCCCCTCCAGCAGCACCACCTCGACCTCCCCCAGCTCCCCGCGGATGGCCTCCCAGGGCTCGGCAGGGATGGCCTGCCAGCGCAGCATCGCGCCACCGCTCAGCAGGTAGGCCGCCTCGGCGCCGGCCGCCAGGAACCGGGAGGTGTCCTTGCCGTCGGCGGGAAGGCGTGGCTCGCCGTGCCCCCTCTTGATCGTGACCACCCGCCGCCCTCGCATCCGGAACGCTTCCACCAGACGCGCGATGAGCGTCGTCTTGCCGCTGTCCGACCAGCCGACGAACGACACGATCAACATGAGCCCACCGTAGACGAGGGGACGGGGGTCGTCAACGCGGTCGGAAACACGGTGACCGGCACTTCGGGTATGCTTTCTCGCGCGCGGCGTGCCGCGCCCACTTCACCGCATGTCGACCTCCACCCCACTCTCGACCGGGCGCATCGCCCGATTCTGGGCCCCCCTGGCGGCCACCTGGCTCATGATGGCGGCCGAGGGGCCGTTCGTGGCCGCCCTCATCGCCCGCCTTGCCGAGCCCAAGCTCAATCTGGCGGCCTGGGGCGTGGCGATCGCCTTCGCCATGCTCATCGAGGCGCCGGTGATCATGATCATGAGCGCCGCCACCGCCCTGGTGCGGGACCGTGCCTCGTTCGGCGCGATGCGCCGGTTCATCTACGTCATCAACGGCGGCGTGACCCTGGTCATGCTCGCCCTGCTGCTGCCCCCGGTGTTCCGCCTGGTGGCGGGTCGGCTCATCGGCCTTCCGGACGAGGTGGTGCGCCTCGCCCACCTCGCCACCGGCCTGCTCCTGCCCTGGCCGGCAGCCATCGGCTACCGTCGCTTCTACCAGGGCATCCTGATCGGCCAGGACCTCACCCGTCGCGTCGCGTACGGGACGCTGGTGCGCCTGGGAGGGATGGCGACGGTGGGGCTGACCGTGTACCGGTTCACCTCCCTGCCGGGGGTGTGCGTGGGCGCCCTGGCGCTCTCGGCCGGCGTCGTCCTGGAGGCCGCCGCCACCCGGCTGTGGGCCCGGCAGGCGGTGCGTACGGTACGCAGCCGGGAGCCCCGGCAGGATGCCGTGCCTCTGACCACCGCACGGATGGTCCGCTTCTACCTGCCGCTCGCCCTCACCTCCCTGCTCGCCATCGGCGTGCACCCCCTGGTGACGTTCCTGGTGGCGCGCAGCCGCATGTCCCTCGAGTCCCTGGCGGTGCTGCCGGTGGTGACCGGGCTGGTGTTCGTGTTTCGCAGCGGCGGCATCGCCCTGCAGGAGGTGTGCATCGCCCTGCTCGGCGACGACCGCTCGGGCCGCCACGCCCTGGCGTCGTTCGCGGCAGTCCTGGCCGCGGCGAGCACCGGCGCTCTCGCGCTGGTGGCGTTCACGCCCGCCGCCCACATCTGGCTCGAGCGCGTGTCGGGGCTCAAGCCGGACCTCGCTGCGTTCGCCCTGCTGCCGCTCGCGTTGCTGGTGCTGATGCCGGCGTTCGAGGCGCTCCTGAACTACCAGCGGGCGCTGCTCGTGCACGCCCACCGCACGCCGCCGATCACCTGGGCCACCGGCATCGAGGTGGCCGGGATCGCCCTGGTCATCGCCGCCGGCACCCTCGGCTTCGACCTGGTGGGTGCCGTGGCCGCAGCGAGCGGCCTGGTGGTCGGCCGCCTCCTTGCCACCGGCTATCTCTGCCGCGTGCTGCGGTCGGAGGGCGGTTGCCCGGTGGCCAGCCGCACCGTGGCGGTCGCTCCACCGCGTCCCTGATGGGGTAGAATCCGACCATGCACGTGGACGTCCGCAAGGCCGGAGAAATCATCATCGTCGACATGGCAGGCAATCTGGTGCTCGGCGACGGCGAGGAGATGCTGGGCGAGGTCATGGCCGAGGTCCTGGCCGAGGGCTGGAAGAAGATCGTCCTCAACCTCTCGAAGGTGTCGCGGCTTGATTCCTCCGGCATCGGCGAGCTGGTGGCCGCCTGGAAGCAGGCCCGCAAGATCGGCGCCAGCGTCAAGCTGGTGCGCCTGGGGGACCGCGTCAAGCACACCCTCCACCTCTCCCAGGTGCTGCCGCTGCTCGAGGTCTACGAGCAGGAGGCGGATGCGGTCGCGTCGTTCCCCGACTGACCGCGAACCCCTGTCGACCTCACGTTCGAGCCTGTGACGAGGTGCGCGAGGCCGCCTGCGGGTCGCCCGCTCGGCAGACCACTGCGCCCGGTGCTCCGGCCTGGGCGTGGCCGATCACCACGGCGTGCACGCCCCGCCCCGTGCAGGCAGCCAACAGGGCTCCCACCCGGTCGCCCGGAACCGCTGCCAGCAGGCCGCCGGAGGTCTGGGGGTCGACGAGGAGCTGCTGCAGCACCTCGCCCACGCCGTCGAAGCGTACCTTGTCGGCCACCCAGGCGCGGTTGGCGTGCAGCCCGCCCGGCACCGCGCCCGAGGTGACGGCCTCGACCGCCCCAGGAAGCACCGGCACACACGAGGTTTCGAGGAGCAGCTCCACCCCCGAGGCCACCGCCATCTCGAGGGCGTGACCCAGCAGCCCGAAGCCGGTCACGTCGGTGAGGGCGTGCACCCCCACCTCCCGGCAGGCCAGGGAGGCCAGGCGGTTCGTGGTTGCCATGGTCTCCACGAGCACGCGCTCACCCTCCGCTCCCAGCTCGCCGCGCTTGAGCGCCGTACCGAGCACCCCGGTGCCGATCGGCTTGGTGAGCACCAGCACGTCCGCCGGACGCGCCCCGGCGTTCGAGAGCACCCGGGCGGGGTGCACCGTGCCGGTCACCGCCAGGCCGTAGGTGAACTCCGGCCCCTTGACCGTGTGCCCGCCCATCGGCACGACCCCCTCGGCACGCAGCACCTCGAGCCCCCCGGCGAGGGTGTTCCGCAGGACCTCCAGAGGCAGCGTGCCCTTGGGGAAGGCGCACACCGCCATGGCGCAGAGCGGGTCGGCGCCCATGGCGTAGAGGTCGGACAGGGCGTTCGCGGCGGCGATCCGCCCGAAGTCGAACGGCGTGTCCACGACGGGGGTGAAGAAGTCCACCGACTGCACGAGCGCCAGCTCGTCCGAGAGCTGCAGCACCGCACCGTCGTCGAACGAGCCGCTCCCCACGAGGAGGCGGGGGTCCGCCACCTCGGGAAGCTCCGCCAGCACCGCGTGCAGGTCCGCCGGACCCAGCTTGGACGCTCAACCGGCGCAGGACACGAGGTGGGTGAGCTTGAGGATCTCGTCCTTCGTCACGACGCGAGTATACCGACCGCCGTGCGGCAGGCCTCAGAGCGTGTGAAGAAACCGCGAGAGAGCGATTGGTCAGGCGGTGAAGGTCCTCACGGCGTCAACCTGGACGTGGTCGTGGTCGTGGACCCGGTTTCGTGCGTCGGGACGTTGTGAGGCAAGCAGTAATCGCATATGGTATTTCGGTGACGGCCTTGCGGTGAACGTCAGGCTCACAGCACTTCCGTCCACGTCCACCTCCACGTCCACGGGCCAGTGGTCACGATCGGCGCCCCGAACGTCGTCGCGCCATTGGTTGACAACCTCTCAGGCCCGCCCCGGCCGTGACCGGGAAGGCGGCTGCCTTCCCGCCAGGGCATCACGTCATCGAGGACCGGTGGAAGGCGCGGCCCAGAGCGTGCGCAATGGTCGTAGACTTGGACGGGGGGACTGCTTGGAGCACGGCGAGGTGGCTGGGAGTGCCGAGGTCGAGTCGATCATTCTCCGATGGCGCGAGCGCGCGCTCGACTATGTCCTGTGGGCAGGGCTGGGCATCGGCACGGTGCCGCTCCTCATCCTCCATCTGGTCGCGCCGACCTCGGTGTCCTCGGGCCTGCGCCTCGTCGGCCTGGGCATCTACCTCCTGGTCGCCGGGGTCGCCCTGGCCAGGCGGCTCGCTCATGACGTGCGGGCGTGGGGGTTTCTGCTGGCGTTGTTCGGGCTGGCCGGGGTGACCCTGGCGGCCAGGGGCCTCGAGGGAGCCGGGCGTCTCGTGCTCGTGATCCTGCCCCTCTTCGCAACCGTTCTCCTTGGTGCCCGCTCCGGCTACGTCGCGGCGGCAATGAGCCTGGCGCTCTACGCAGCCGTCGCGGTTCTCAGCGCTCGGGGCGTCCTGAGCCCGCTTCCGCTCGTCCGGGGCGCCTCGTCCGGAGCGGAGTTCTGGCTTCTCCAGGGTGCGATGCTGGTGCTCATCCTGGGGCCGGTCATGTTCCTCATCAACAGGTTCGTCGGCCTCATGCGGGGAGCTCTCGTGGCCGAGCGGGAAGCGGCCGGCCGGGTCGCCGAGGCGGACCGCGAGCGGCGCCGTCTCGAGCGGGTGGTCCTGGAAGCCGGAGAGCGGGAGAGGATGGCGGTCGGCCACCAGCTCCACGACGGACCGTGTCAGCACCTCACCGCCGCGCTCCTGCGGTGCAAGGTGGCCGAGAACTCCTTCGCCGCCCGCGGCTCGCGAGAGGACGTCGCGCACATCCAGGCGATCGCCGAGATGCTGGATGCCTCCGCGGGCGAGATCCACGACCTGGCGCGCGGGCTCAGCCCACCGGCGCTCGCCCCCGGGGCACTCGCCGCAGCCCTCAGTGACCTGGTGCACCGCCTGCGTTCCTCCGGAGCGATCGAGTGCGTGTTCGTGCACGACGACCTGGCACAGCCGGAGGATGCCGACGTCAGCAGCCAGCTCTTCCGGATCGCCCAGGAGGCGGTGCGCAACGCCGTCCGCCACGCGAAGCCGGGTCGCGTCCGGGTCGAGCTCACCCGGAGCGACGGGGGCCTTCGGCTCCGGGTCCAGGATGACGGCATCGGCATACCCCCGGATGCCGACCACGACCGGATGGGGCTCCGCATCATGCGGTATCGGGCCGAGCTGATGGGTGGATCGCTCTCCATCGACGCTGTGGCCGGCGGCGGGACCGTCGTGACCTGCACCCTTCCTCTCGCCGCACCGGACTCGAGTCGTGGTGGGGACGCATGAAGGACCGACCCGGGGCCGCGGTCCGCCTCTTCGTGGTCGACGACCACCCCGTCGTGCGAGAGGGGCTCCGCCTCCTCCTGGAGCAGCAGGGGATCGTGGTCTGCGGGGAGGCGGGGGACGCCACCACGGCGCTCGCGGCGATTCCCGCCGCATCGCCGGATCTCGTGCTGGTGGACCTCTCCCTCGGGCAGGAGAGCGGGCTCGGCCTCCTGCGCGCCGTGGCCGGCCTCCTCCCGCGCGTGCCCCGCCTGGTCTACTCCATGCACGAGGACGCCTTCCACGTCCAGCAGGCCTTCGCCGCTGGCGCCTCGGGCTACGTCACCAAGCGGGAGATCTCCGGGCTGCTCGCCCTGGCCATCGCCGAGGTCCTGGCGGGGCGGCGATACGCGAGCCCGCGCGCGGAGGCCGTCCTTGGGACCGTCACCGCGGAAGCACGGCTTGCCGAGCCTCTGAGCCCGCGGGAGCTCGAGGTCTACAGGCTGCTGGGAGAGGGGTACAGCGCCCCCGGCATCGCCGCGGAGCTCGGGGTGAGCCGCCGCACCGTCGACTCCTACTTTGCGCGCATCCTCGAGAAGCTCCACCTCCACGGCATGGAGGCGTTGCGGCGCCGCGCCGCCGTCGACAGAGATCGGGAGCAGCTCGCCCCAGACGTGTAGGCGATTTCCCCTACAGACAAGTGCCAGGAGTGAGTGGAATCTAGTCTTCATGAGGGTGTGTCCTGCGTCCCGTGGCCCTTGCAGGAAGGGATGCGACCACAGCGCTGTGAAATAATCAATGACACGAGGAGGAGGACCATGAGGAACCCCAAGGATCTGTTGTCCCGAGGAATGTCGAGGCGTGAAAGCCTGATGCTCTCAGGCATGGCCCTGGGAGGGTTCGCCGTGCGGAGGAACCTCGGCGGTCCGTCCGGATCGGTGGCGGATTCGTGCGAGGGGGACTGCTACCCAACGACCCTGGACACGCAGAAATACACGTACTACGACGGCCTGACCACGATGGACTACAGGCAGCTCCCCGCTGCCCCCGGGGCCCCCCCCAACACGATCCCGCCGCTCGAGCCCAACGAGATGCGGATCACCTTCATGGGCTCGTGCATCCCGCCGGTGCGCCGGTCCCAGGCGATGATGAGCGTCTTCGTCGAGGTCGGGTGGGAGGACGGCAAGCCGCTGGACCAGGCGATCTTCGACTGCGGTTCCGGGTGCGTCGCCAACTACGGCGCGGCAGGGATCGGGTTCGGCAGGATGGACAAGATCTTCCTCAACCACCTGCACGGCGACCACATGTCCGACCTCACCCACATCTACTGCTTCGGGCCGTCCCTCGACCGTCTCTCCCCGTTGTACGTCTGGGGCCCCGGGCCCTCGGGCGTGCCGAGCCCGGTGCCTCCGTACCGCCGCTACAACGACGGCACCAAGGCGTTCTGCGAGCACCTCCGAGAAGCCCTGCGGTGGCACTCGGAGAGCTTTTCCTTCCAGAACACGAGCTACAGGGACTACGAGTATCCCACCCGGAAGAGCTGGGGGCTGCCGGTCGATCCCATCCCCGTCTCGGACGATGCCCCCGACGACGGCTACGCCATGGTCCCGATCCAGCTCGACTGGCGGCAGGTGGGGGGCGTCGCCTACCACAACCGGAAGACCGGCCTGAAGATCAGTCACTACCCGGTGATCCACTGCCGGCGGGGCTCCCTCGGCTACAAGGTCGAGTGGGAAGGCCTGTCGATGATCTACTCGAGCGACACCAAGCCCGAGTACAACACCATCATCCAGGCCCAGAACGGGGGCAAGGGCGTCGACGTGCTCATCCACGAGATGGTCGTGCCGCCGGAAATCTGGGCCATCGAAAGCTCGCACCTCACCCAGCCAGCCAGCGGCGAAGTCTGGGAGAAGACGTTGGCTCGCCTGACGCAGGTCCAGGACAGCTCCCACACCCCACAGGGGGCGTTCGGGTACCTCCTCAGCCAGATCCACCCCCGCCCGCGCCTCACGGTCGCCACGCACTTCCCGGTGTCGGACGACACGATCGCCTGTGCCCTGAAGAGCGTCAACAAGCACTGCCCCGACATCGGCACCGACCTGGCGCAGCTCGCCCAGTACCCGCTCGTGTGGTCGTTCGACCTGATGGTGATCAGGGTGTTCGCGGGCGACCCGAAGCCCGAGATCCTCCGGCGGCGGGCGGATGTCCTCGAGTTCGGCTTCTCGCCGGTGGCCCAGATACCCGACAGCGAGCTCAACACGCCCAAGTACCACGACGCCGACGGGAACGGGGATCCGTACGCCCAGATCGACCAATCGGCGGCGATCGCGTCGGGCGACGACACCTACTGCCCGGACGGGTACTGACGGCCACGCTCCCCACCCGATCGGCTGCCTGCCGATCGGTGGGGGGCGGCGAGGGAGAGCTGAGCGGAGCATCGAAGTCGGATCGCCTGCAGCACGCGCAGGGGCCGCCGCCCGATCCCAGGCGGTGAGGAGATGCGTGGCGTGCTGCGTCGTGCCTCGGCGAGCCCGCTGCCGATCAACGAGACCGATGTGCTCATGGCAATCGACATGCTGCGACCCGCGGGAGACGGCGCACCTGGGGGTGGAAGGCCAGCTCAGGCTGAGGGATCGGCCTGATGCGGTATCCTCTTGCGTGCCTTGGCCCAGAGCAACACACCACGGAGGGTGACCGAGGCCATGTCCCGCGTTTTCGGGTATGGTGCTCGACGAATCCGGTCGGTGCCTCCATTCGGGGGCCCCGAGCCATCTGCCGAAGGAGTCTCGGATGACAGACAACGGCGTATCGGCGCACGAGAGCTGGGGGACGCGACTCGGTCTGATCATGGCGATGGCTGGCAACGCCATCGGCCTCGGCAACTTCCTCCGCTTCCCGCGGCAGGCCGCGGTGAACGGCGGCGGCTCGTTCATGATCGCGTACTTCACCGCCCTCCTGCTGCTCGGCATTCCCCTGATGTGGATCGAGTGGGGGATCGGGCGGCACGGCGGGCGCTACCGCAAGGGGCACATGCCGGGAATGCTGGCGTCCCTGTGGCGCCACCCGGCGGCCAAGTACCTCGGCGTTGTCGGGCTGGTCATCCCGATCTTCATCCTCATCTACTACACCTACATCATGGCGTGGACCGCCGGCTTCACCTGGTTCTCGCTCACGAAGGACTACTGGGGGATGTCGACGCAGGCGCAGATGGTCAGCTACCTGCAGTCGTTCCAGGGGGTCGGCGGCAGCCACCCGTACCACGCCGCGTGGACCCCGTACGCGTTCTTCGTCGGGACGTTCGCGCTCAACATGTGGATTGTCTCGAAGGGGATCTCCGGGGGGGTCGAGAAGCTCGCCCGGATCGCGATGCCGGTCCTGTTCCTCTTCGCGGCCATTCTCGCCGGTGTGGTGCTGACCATGCCGGCCGGGCCCGGTGGCGAGACCGCCTGGCACGGGCTGGAGTTCATCTACAAGCCTGACTTCTCGTTGCTCGGCAGCCCGACAGTGTGGTTGGCTGCTGCGGGGCAGATCTTCTTCACGCTCTCGCTCGGCCAGGGCACGCTCCAGGCCTACGCCTCGTACCTCTCGAAGGACGACGACATCGCGCTCAACGGCCTGGCCACCGCGGCGACCAACGAGACCGCGGAGGTCGTGCTCGGCGGCACGATCGCGATTCCCGCCGCGGTGACGTTCTTCGGCGTGTCGGGTGCCGTCGCGATCGCCAACGGCGGCTCGTTCGACCTCGGATTCGCGACCATGCCGGTGGTGTTCCAGCAGCTCCCGATGGGCAACATCCTTGGCGCGATGTGGTTCTCGCTGCTGTTCTTCGCCGGCCTGACCACCTCGGTGGCGCTGATCACGCCGGCGGTCGCCTTCTTCCGCGAGGAGTTCGGCGTGTCGCGCGAGAAGGTGGTCTGGGGCGTCGGCGGAATCTGCTTCGTCTTCGGGCTCATGCACGTGGCCTGGCTCGGCCACGGCTTCCTCGACGAGTGGGACTACTGGGCCGGCAGCTTCGGGCTGGTCGTCTCCGCCATCATCGAGGTCATCATCTTCATGTGGGTGTTCGGCGCCAAGCACGCCTGGCACGAGATCCACCTCGGCGCCGACATCCGCATTCCGCACGTCTTCAAGCACATCATGACCTGGGTGACGCCGGCCTACCTGGCCGCGATCCTGATCTGGTGGGGCAAGGAGGACGCCCTGCCGATCATCCTGAACACCAGGTCGGCCGGCAGCTCGAATCCGGTCGTGCCGGCGGACGCGCCATACATCTGGGGATCCCGGTTGCTCCTGGTTGCGATCGCGCTCGCCTTCGTGGTGTTCGTCCGGATGGCGTGGAGGCGCAACAGGTACGACGACCGCCACGGGTTCGCCGAGATCGAGGGCCCGGCAGGGGTGGGAGGTGGCCAGTGAGCGCCGCTGCCATCGTCTTCTGGTTGGTGAGCTGGACCTTCGTGATCGGTCTCACGGTGTTCTGCTTCTGGAGGATCTTGCGCCTGCGCACGCACCACGACCCGGACGGCATCGGCCCGGCGCACCCGCCAGTGGGAGGGGCGGCCGGCCCTGACGCTGACGAACCAAAGCAGCGAGCTGCCGCAGGCTGAGGAGGCGAAGCTCCGCGAGCCGCCTGGCTGGGCCGCGCGTCAGATTGCGCCGCGCGCAGAAGGTTCGGGCTGGCTGCACCGCCGTTGCTGGAGTGTGGGAGCTGCCGGCGTGCCGACAGGCACCGGGAGGCAAACCCGGCACGCCGGGCGCACGCGGGCGCACCGCCGTCGGCGCAGGCACGGTCGGCCCGCCCCCAGTGGGGCGGGGTTCTCAGCAGCTTCTTGGTGTGTGTGGCCAAAGTTGGTCGGGACGGCGGGATTCGAACCCGCGACCCCTTGAACCCCATTCAAGTACGCTACCAGGCTGCGCCACGTCCCGACCGTTGGTGCTTGGGTTCCTCAGGTGCTACGACTTCAACAGCTCGACGAGCTCCTGGAGCTCGCGACGGGTCTCGGTGAGCACCCGTAACGCGCTTTCTACCTTTTCCGAGGGGGGGCTGTCAACCTGCGTCGACAGGATGGTCGGCCGCCGCTCCTCGGCCAGGCGCTTCTTGGCCCCCGCAACGGTGAAGCGCTCCTCGTACAGGAGGTGCTTGATGCGCACGATCAGCTCCACGTCCTGTCGGGTGTAGCTGCGCTGGCCGCCGGCGCCCTTGGCGGGCGCGAGCTCGGGGAACTCGGTCTCCCAGTAGCGCAGCACGAACGGCTTGACGCCGGTGAGGTCGCACACCTCGCTGATCTTCAGGTCGTCCCGGTCCGGGATGACGATGTCAGTCGCCACCGTCGTCCTCCTGGTCCTGCTGCGGCACGAGGGTGAGGCGGAGCTGCAGGGTCATGCGCTTGCCACCGGTCCAGACCGCGGGCACCGGCACCTCGACCTCGAGCTCCCGCACCTCGCCCATCTGCGCCATGGCCCGGGGCACGGCGCGCTGGATCGCCGAGGAGCCCTCGGGCGGCAGCTCGATCTCCACCGCGGCCGGGGCCTCGCCCTCGGGACCCGCCACGATTGGCTCCTCGGTGGAACCCTCGCCTGGCTCGTCGCCCGGCTCATCGGCGAGCACTGCTTCCACTCCCTGGGCGGCCGCGGTGGCCGGCTCGGCCTCCGGCTCCCCGGCAACCTGCGAGACCTCTGCCTGGGGCATCGCGAAGACATCGTCGCCCACGTCCCGCGGACCCGACGAGTCCCAGGCCGCGAACGGGTCGTCGAGCGGGCCGGCCGGGATATCGAAGTCCGGAGCAGCGGCCTCGACCGCGACGAAGTCCCCGGCCTCGATCGGTGGCGGCTCCGGCTCGGGGGCAGGCTCGGGAGCCGGCTGCGCCTCGAGGAACACCTCTGCTGCCGTCGGCACCCCTCGCTCGGGCTCCGGCGGCGGCGGGGCAGGTACCGGCTCGGCCTCGATCACGGGCTCCGGCTCGGCACGCTCCGGCTCTGGCCACGGCTGCGGCTCGCGAAGCGCCTCCTCCACCAGAGGGAGGGGGGGAGGCTCGGGAGCGGGTGGAGCCGCCGGGGGAACAGGCGCCGCCTGGGGCATGGGGGTCACCTTCACCTTGTGGGTGAGGCCCGACACGTCCTCGCCGAGGTTCACGCCACCCATGGCCGGGCGGGTTGGACCGCCGAAGGACGAGAGGTCGACCGTCCCACCGGACTGGCCGAACGGCATGACCCGGGCGCTGCCGGTCGTGACCCGCCCCTCGTCCATCGCGGGCATCGCCACGAGATCGGCCGGCAGACCGGCGGTGTCGCTGCCGAGCTTGAAGCGATCCCGCAGGGAGCGTGCCACGAGCTTCACGACGTTCTGCAACGTCTCCTCGACACCGATGCCGACCGTGGCGACGGCCTCGAAGAAGGGGGCGTTGTACTCGTTGAGCGCCGCGTCCAGCTCCTCCACCGAGAGGATCTCGGACAGGTCTCGCTTGTTGTACTGCAGCACGTGAGGGAGCTCGGCCAGGGTGAGGCCCTGCAGCAGCAGGTTGTTCTTGAGGTCCTCCCAGGAGTCGCGGCACGAGCGCATGAGCTCGCGCTGGGAGTCGGCCACGAACACGACGGCGTCGACCCCCCGCAGCACGATCTGGCGGGTGGCGTTGTAGTGCACCTGGCCCGGGACGGTGTAGAGCTGCACCCGCAGCTTCATGCCGCGCAGGCTGCCGGCATCCAGGGGCAGGAAGTCGAAGAAGATGGTGCGATCGCCGCCGGCCGGGACGACCACCAGCTCGCCCCGCGTGTCCGCGGGGTAGCCCTTGTACAGGGTCCGCAGGTTGGTGGTCTTGCCGCCCAGGGGAGGACCGTAGTAGACGATCTTGGCGATGATCTCCCGGGCTTGCGGTCGAAACTGGACCATCACGCGCTCCGTTCGCGTTTCCCACGCATGATAAACCGAATCGGCACCCCTG
>JALOLB010000239.1 GCA_025456225.1 Thermoanaerobaculaceae bacterium | reverse complement strand
CTTCAGGAGCTTGCATGCTTTCTTTGCGACAGGCACGACATAGTCAGGCCGCCAGTCGAGTACGCCCCTTAAAAAACCAGGGAATTCCCGGAAGTGCTTCTCGAAGGTGTTCAAGCCATCCGGGCGCTTCGCGAACGTGTTCATCGCACCTCCAAGCTCGTGATCGCTGTCTCAATTGTTGTGGGGGTTCCTCGGGAAGTCAATGCCCAGCCGGAAGTAAATCGAAACAGGCGTGCTCCAACCCTTGCACCGCTTAGTCGGTTTGAATCCTCGTCCGGTTGCCCGACACCTGAGCCCCAGTCAACAGATAGGCTAGACTCAAAGGGGCTGATCGCTTCTTCAGACCGCAAGGCTTCGGGGAAGGCTAGTCAGGAAGGCGGGGCTGCATGAGGAAGAAAGCGCCGAAGGCACACATTGGCGAACCGGGTGCCAAGAGCTACGACCACCCGACGGCGGAGAGCCTGCTGCGGCCGGACGTGGGGACGCAGGCGCAGTTCCGCAAGAAGCGGCCGCCCAAGACGTATCGGTACGACTCGTCGCTGTCGCCGGCATTGCAGTGGGACGGGCAGAGCGTCCGCGAGCGTGGAGAGTGGCTGCTCGCGTGCATCACCGAGGCGGCGGCGCTGCTGGCGCCGCACCTGTTCCCGGCACCGCGGGAGCACAAGGGCTCGGACGGCACAGTGCTCGCGGTGGTGCGCGGGCTGCAGGACGCGGTGGAGCAGCTCGCGCGGCTCGGTCGGCCGTTCCTCGAGTGGGCCGGCAAGGCCGAGCGGCTCTCGTTCGAGGTGCCGACGCTGCCGCTGTTCGTGCACGAGCGGCTGTCGACCAAGGGGATCATCGAGACGCTCAAGGGGCACCGCACGAAGCAGGCCAGCGGCGAGCAGCTCACGCTCTTCGACCTGTTCGGCGACCCGGAGCACTCGATCACCGACCAGGTGCTGCGCGCCTACGAGTACCGGGACAGGTGGACGAACCGCATGATCCTCGGCGACTCGCTCGTGGTCATGAGCAGCCTGCTCGAGTACGAGGGGCTCGGCGGGCAGGTCCAGATGATCTACATGGACCCGCCCTACGGCGTGAAGTTCGGCTCCAACTTCCAGCCGTTCGTGCGCAAGCGCGGCGTCACGCATAACGACGACGAGGACCTCACCCGCGAGCCCGAGATGGTCAAGGCGTACCGCGACACCTGGGAGCTGGGGCTGCACTCGTACCTCACGTACATGCGCGACCGCCTGCTGCTGGCGCGGGAGCTGCTGGCGCCGTCAGGCTCGATCTTCGTGCAGATCTCCGACGAGAACCTCCACCACGTCCGTGAGTTGATGGATGAGGTGTTCGGGGCGGAGAACTTCGTCAGCTCACTTGTGTTTCAGAAGACCAGCTCCGAAGAGGGCGAAGGTGTAGCGAATACAGCCGACTATCTCCTATGGTTCGCTCGCGAGCGCGGCCGCCTCAAGACCTTCCCGCTTTACCGAGCCAAGAGGCCCGGAGCTGAGGGCGCCAAGCAGTACATCTACGGGCGGTCGCCCAACTTTCGAGAAGTCAGGAGGCTCACGACAGAAGAGCAGGCCAACCCCTCCTTACTTCCCCCAGGGTGGCGGGTGTGTAGGCGCGGGTTCCCGCTAACATCGCAGGGGTTCAGCTCAAGCAGGACCTGCGAGTTCGTATTCGAGGGCCGGACCTACAAGCCGGGTCGCAACCGACACTGGTCGATTAGTCCCGATAGGGGGATGCCGACCCTTGTGTCACAGGGGCGGATCTACAGCACGGACAACGCCATTGCTGCGGTCATGGATCTTGAGGATATCCCGGGTACAGAGTTGGGCAACGTTTGGACCGACACCGGGACGGGGAGTTTCACCCAAGAACAAGTCTACGTTGTGCAGACAAGTGAGAAGGTCCTCGAGCGCTGCATTCTGATGACCACGGAGCCCGGCGATGTCGTCCTCGACCCGACGTGCGGTAGCGGCACAACCGCCTACGTTGCAGAACAATGGGGTCGCCGGTGGATCACGATCGACGTTTCACGGGTGCCGTTGGCGCTAGGCCGGCAGAGGATTCTTGCCGCGACGTTCCCTTGGTACAGGCTCAGGGAGGACGGGCGCGGGCCATCTGGTGGGTTCGTGTTCTGCTCCGCAGATGAGTCCGGAAACCGCAAGGCAGACGGTTTTGGTATCGCATCCCAGCAAACGCTCAAGAGTCTCGCGGGTGAAGAGCAGCCTCAAGAAATCGTCTTCCGTGATCGACCCGAAATCGAATACTCGGTCACCCGTGTCTCCGGGCCGTTCTGTGTCGAGGCGACGATCCCGACGCCGGTGGACTGGGAGGGCGACGGCGTCGAGGACTCCGGGATCGCGGACGTCGGCGAGTCGTACGGTTCTTTCGTGGACCGCATGCTCGAGGTGCTGCGCCGCTCGCCGGTGCTGCACCTGGGCGGCGGGCGCTCGGTGGCGCTCAAGGGCATCCGGCGCCCAGCCAAGACACTGTCGCTGTCGGCCGAGGCGTCGGTGTCGGGGTTCGACGACACGCCGAGGCTGACGCCCGCCGAGGCGCTGCAGGAGGCGCTCGAGGCGGGCGGGGCGGCGCTGCCGTTCTCCGACCGACCGGTCGCCATCGTCTTCGGCCCCGAGAACGGCGCCGTGGCCGAGAAGCTCGTCTACGAGGCGGCGCGCGAGGCGCACGCCAAGTCGTACGCGCACCTCTACGTCATCGGGTTCGCCATCCAGCCGGTGGCGCGGGAGCTTGTGGAGCGCTGCGAGGAGGTCGTGGGCGTGCCGGCCACGTACGTGCAGGCCACGCCCGACCTCATGATGGGCGACCTGCTCAAGAACATGCGGTCGAGCCAGATCTTCTCGGTCTGCGGCCTGCCCGAGGTGAAGGTGCGGAAGGTGCCGCCCGCGAAGGCCGGCGAGCCACAGCGCCTCCAGGTCGAGCTGCTCGGCCTCGACGTGTTCGACCCGGCGACGATGGAGACCGCGCACCTGGCCGGGGACGACGTGCCGGCGTGGCTGCTGGACACCGACTACAACGGCCTCACCTTCCACGTCTGCCAGGCGTTCTTCCCGCGCACCAGCGCCTGGGAGAGCCTGCGCAAGGCGCTCCGGGGGCTGTACGAGGAGTCGGTGTGGGACCACCTGGCCGGCGCGACGAGCGCCCCGTTCGAGGCCGGCGACCACGCCCAGATCGCCGTCAAGGTGATCGACGACCGCGGCAACGAGCTGCTGGTGGTCAAGAAGCTCGGGGAGGTGAAGGGATGATCCAGGAACCCCTCTTCCAGTCGATCCCGGGAAGCCTCGAGCTCGCGATACGCGACTCGAACCCGTGGTGGCGCGGCGAGAAGTCGTTCGGGCTCCCACCGGTCAACAGGTGGCCCTTCAGCACCGTCCGCCAGCACCTGAAGCACGGCCTTACCCCTGTCGTCGTTGTCCGCGGGCCCCGGCAGGTCGGGAAGACCGTGCTCATGAAACAGCTCATCAGCGCACTGATTGCTGAGGGCGTTGACCCCAAGCGCATCCTCCATCTGCAATTCGACGATCTCAAGGGGCTCAACAAGCTCGACATGCCCATCCTGGACCTGCCACGCTGGTACGCAGGCGCGGTGTTGGGCAAGACGCTCAATCAAGCCGCCAACGACGGTGAGCAGGCATTCCTCTTCCTCGACGAGGTCCAGAACCTCGCCAACTGGTCGCCCCAGCTAAAGCAGCTCGTCGACGTCAACCCAGTCCGCGTGCTGGTCACGGGCAGCTCGGCGCTCCGCATCGAGGCAGGGCGGGACAGCCTCGCCGGACGCATCACCACGATTGACATGGGTCCGCTCCTGTTGCGGGAGGTGGGGCTTCTGAGAGGCTTCGGCACACTCGACGCCTTTTTGCCCGCGAACGGTCTGGCCCCTCTCAAGGAGAAGGCCTGCTGGCTTGAGCTACGTGCCTTCGGTGAGGCACACGCCTCTTTCAGGAAGACCGCCTTCTCAGCTCTCTCAGAGCGCGGTGCCTATCCCATGGCGCAGGCCAACCCGGAAACCCCGTGGGAGTCCGTTTCGGACCTTCTAATCGAGACGGTCATTCGGCGCGCGATCCAGCACGACCTCCGACTTGGTCCCCGAGGGCAGAAGCGCGACGAGCACCTTCTCGAGGAGGTCTTCCGGCTCACATGCCGCTATGTTGGCCAGTCGCCGCGACAGGCGCTCTACCTCGAAGAGCTACGCATGGCGATGGGGGCCAATATCGGGTGGCAACGTGTCCTGGCCTACCTCAAGTTCCTCGACGGGACGCTTCTGCTGCGATTGATCGAGCCGCTGGAGCTGCGCCTCAAACGGCGCCGAGGCGCCTCGAAGCTCTGCCTGTGCGACCACACTCTCCGTGCAGCCTGGCTGCAGGAGGTGGTACCGCTCTGTCCTGATGCCCTTGAAGTGCACCAGCACCTGACCGACCTAGCGGGCCACATCGCTGAAGGAGTAGCAGGCTACTTCCTATCGTCGGTCAAGAACCTCGATGTGGCGCACTTCCCGGAGCGCGGGTCAGAGCCGGAGGTGGACTTCGTCCTCACGGTGGGTGAGCAGCGCATCCCGGTCGAGGTCAAGTACAGGAAGAAGATCGACTACAGGGACTCATTGGGCCTCCGGTCGTTTGTGGAGAAGGCCCACTACAACGCGCCGTTCGGGCTGCTCGTCACGCTGCGGGATGAGGCCGCGTCGGACGATCCCCGGATCGTCTCGCTGCCCCTGTCCACGCTGCTGCTTCTCCGGTAGGTGAAGGATGACCGACTTCGAGGTCCCCCAGCCGATCCTCAACTCGCCCTTTGACGAGCCGGCGGAGCACTGGCTGATCCGGGAGGGTGAGCCGCCGGAGCGCCGCCCCGGCCGACGGCGTGCGGGGTACTTCTTCCGCGAGCCGGGCTCGCAGACCGGCGCAGCGGACGGGAGCCTCACCGGCGCGTGGGTGGAGCTGCCACTCGTCAACCTCGTCCGCGAGCGGGTCGCGAGGTGGAGGGCGGCCGGCTGGCCCGGCGCCTCGCGCGTGACCCACGAGCTGCTCGGCTACTGGCGCCGCGACGGCCGGCTCCATCGGCTGTTCTTCGCCCAGCTCGAGGCGGCCGAGACGGTCATTTTCCTGCGCGAGGCGCGCGCCGACTTCCTGCAGGGCCTCGACGTGCCGTTCGACGAGCCGAGCGAGGAGCGCAAGGGCGACGGGTACCGGGCGTTCAGGCGCTACGCCTGCAAGATGGCCACCGGGTCGGGCAAGACCACCGTCATGGCCATGCTCGCGGCATGGAGCCTCCTCAACAAGGTGGCAAACCGCTCCGACGGGCGGTTCTCGGACGTGGTGCTCGTGGTGTGCCCGAACGTCACGATCCGCAGCCGGCTCGCCGAGCTGGACCCCCAGCTCGGTGACGCCAGCCTCTACCGCAAGCGGGACATCGTGCCGCCCGACCTCATGGACGACCTGCGGCGCGGCCGGGTGCTGGTGACCAACTGGCACGTCTTCGAGCCCCAGGCCGTGCAGACCGGCGGGGTGTCAGCGAAGGTCACCAAGGCCGGCGTGCCGGTGCGGACCAAGGAGGTCATCCACATCGGCGCCCGGACCACCACGGCGCGTGGTCGGCGCTACCTGACGCAGGAGGAGCTGGAGCGGCTGGTTGCGGCCGGACTCGTGACGGTGCTCGAGGAGGACCGTGACGCGCAGGGGACGCTGCGCAAGGTGAGCGTCGAGTCGGTTCGGTACCAGGAGAGCGAGACCGCGCTGGTGTCTCGAGTGCTCGGACGCGAGGTGGGAGGCAAGCAGAACATCCTGGTCTTCAACGACGAGGCGCACCACGCCTACCGCATCCGCAGGCCGGAGCCGGACAGCGACGAGGAGGACCTGTTCGGCGAGGACGAGGAGTCGGACGAGTTCTTCAAGGAAGCCACCGTGTGGGTGGACGGGCTCGACAAGGTCCACAAGCTGCGCGGCGTCAACTTCTGC
>JALOLB010000238.1 GCA_025456225.1 Thermoanaerobaculaceae bacterium | reverse complement strand
CGATCACTGACCACCGTCACCGGCGGCCGATGCGGCGCTCGATCTCCAGGTGTGGCAAACGCAGCACGATCGGCCGGCCGTGGGGGCAGCGGTGCGGGTCGTCCAGGGTGCGCAGGCGGGCCAGCAGGTGCTCCGCCTCGGGGCGGGGGAGGGGACGGTTCTTCTTGATGGCAGCCTGGCACGCCAGGGAGGCCGCGGCGCGCTCGCGCAGGGTGGCGCCGGTGGTGGCGCCCTCGGCCAGGTCGGTGAGCAGCCGCTCCACGAGAGCACCTGCGGCGGTCGCCCGGAGCGCGGCGGGTGTGCCCAGGATGCGCAGCGACCGCCCGGAGGCCGGTTCGATTTCGAGGCCGAGGGCCGCCAGCTCGGGCTGCGCGTCGGTGGCGAGAGCGGCCAGGGCCGGCGGCAGCTCGATCACCTCGGGCAGGAGCAGGCGCTGCATGGCCGGGTGGGACCCGGCCTCGGCCATCAGCTCCTCGAAGAGCACCCGCTCGTGGGCGACGTGCTGGTCCACGAGGAGCAGGCCGTCGTCGTCCTCGACCAGCAGGTAGGTGTCGCGATACTGGCCGATGTAGCGACCGAGGTGCGTGGGGTGGGGTGACGCGAAGGCCTCGGCCGGGACCGGCCAGCGGTCCGGAGCGGCGTCGGACACCCGGGACGGGGTCGATGTCGGGGCGAACGGGAGGCGGGGCTGCTCGGCAGGCTCGGAGCCGCCAAGAGCGACGATCCGCCGTACCGGCGCCGGGCCGTGGAGGCGCTGGCGGGCCGGGGCCAGCGCCTGGGCGATGGCGCTCATGACGTGGCCGGGGTCCGAGAAGCGGACCTCCGCCTTGGTGGGGTGCACGTTCACGTCGACGGCGTCCAGGGGGAGCTGCAGCGCCAGGTAGGCCTCGGCCTCGAGCGTGCCGGATGGTCCCCGCAGGGCGCGGTTGATCGCTCCGGACAGGAGTCGGTCCCGCACCACCCTGCCGTTGACCGTGACCACCAGGTCGTGGCCGGCGCGCGAGGGGACCAGGAAGCCGGTGACCTCGATCGAGCCCGTGCGATGGCTCACCGACTGGGCGGCGCGAGCGCGGTCGGGGCCGACGAGGTCGGGGAGGCGATGGGAGGCGGAGCGGGTGGACGGCAGCTCCAGTAGCGTGCGTGCACCGTGGTCGAGGCGGAAGGCCACCTCGGGGTGGGCGAAGGCGAGGGCGCCAAGGGCGGTGACGCAGTGACGCAGCTCGGTGCCCTCGGCGCGCAGGAACTTGCGGCGGGCGGGCAGTTGGGCAAAGAGATCCCGCACTGCCACGCGCGTGCCACGGGGTCGTGCGCACGGCTCGCAGCCGGCGATTCGCCCGAACTCGACCCGGACGCGGGTGCCGGAGCCGTCCTGGTCGGCGGACTCGATGGTGAGCCGACCCGCGGCGGCGATGGACGGGAGAGCCTCGCCGCGGAAGCCGAAGGTCCGGATCGCCTGGAGGTCGTCGGGAGAGGCGATCTTGGAGGTGGCGTGGCGCTCGATGGCCAGCAGGACGTCGTCTGCCTCCATGCCGGTGCCGTCGTCCTCGACCTCGACGAGGTCCCGGCCCCCAGCCGCGAGGCGGACCTGGATGTGGCGTGCCTCCGCGTCGAGGGCGTTCTCGACAAGCTCCTTGAGCACCGAGGCGGGGCGCTCGACGACCTCGCCGGCGGCGATCTGGTTGATGAGTGGGTCGGGGAGGATGCGGATGCGAGGCACGCCGGGAGGGTACACGACGGGGGCGGAAAGAAGAAAGGCGCCGGGAGTCCCGGCGCCTACTGCCGCGTAGGGCTGGAGCTACTTGTCCTCGACCTTGATGCTGATTGCCCTGGGCTTGGCCTCCTCGCGCTTGGGCAGCGAGAGGGTGAGGACACCGTGCCGGTAGACGGCGTTGATGCGCTCCGGGTCGACGTTGGTCGGCAGCGTGAAGGAGCGCTCGAAGGCGCCGTAGGAGCGCTCGACGCGGTGGTAGGTCTCCCCGTCGGCGGCTTTCTCGAAGTTACGGCAGCCCTTGAGGGTGAGGATGCTGTTCTCGACCGAGATCTCGACGTCCTTGGGGTCCAGCCCCGGCACCTCGACGGTGATCTCGAGCGTGTCCTTGGTTTCCCGCACGTCCACGGCGGGAATCCAGCTCCCGGTGATGTAGTCGTCGGTCTTGCGGCGGCGCCCGGAGGCATCCTCGAAGAGGGTGTTCATGCGCTCCTGCAGGGCAGCCAGCTCGCGGAAGGGGTCCCAGCGGATGATGCCAGTCATTGCTCGTTCCTCCTTTCGCCTGCCGCTCGCGGCGGCGGCTTCCGAGAGGAAATCTAGGACCTGAGCGCATAGCTGTCAAGGGCTAGGAAGCCTGGTGACGAAAATCTGCTATTGTATGACTTAGATACCACTGGGAATGCATGGTGGATGACTTTTTCTGCAGACGCGTTATCTTCTGCGTATGACGACGCTGCTGCTGTCACTGCTGCTGGCGAGTGCGCCGCCTCTCGCCCTCCGGGCCGAGGTCCAGGCGCTTGGCAAGGGAGCCTCGGGGACTGTCGTGGGCGTCGCCGTGCAGGTGGCGCCCGAGGATCGCGAGCGGGCGGGCCAACGGGTCAGCCTCAAGGTCCTGCTGCTGCGGGACGGTGCGGTCGTGGACACCCATGCCACCGTTGTCGAGCTGTCAGGGGACGGGAGCGCGCTCCTGTACCGGGAGTGGCCGGCGGGCGCCGGCCAGGTCCGGGTCTTCGTGGAGTCGATGGAAGGAGGCGTCGGCGGTGTGTGGAGCGGGCCGGTGACGATCCCGATGCTCGACACGCCCTTCGAAGCCCCCGCAGGCGCCGCGGTCGAGGCGGTGGCTCTTGCTCCCGAGCCTCCTCCACCGGCCGCGGACGCGGTACGCTTCCTGCCGCCGCCGAGGGAGGGCGGGATCGGAGCGCTGCAGCTCGAGCTCTCGGCGCCGGCGCGCACGGCGCGGGTGGCCTTCTTCCAGGACGGCGAGCCGCTCGGGGAGCGCCAGCGGCTCCCCTGGACGGTCTCCGTCAACCTTGGCCAGATCGCCCGGCGCACCGTCGTGAGCGGCCAGGCCTTCGGCACCAACGGCGAGTTCCTCGGCGAGGACGCCATCGTCCTCAACGCGGCGCCGCAGCAGATACCCGTCGAGCTGCTGCTCGGGCCGCCCGGGGGAGCGGATGCCCAGGTGACCGTCTCGGTGGACCGCCAGGCCAAGGTCGAGAGTGTCGTGCTCAAGCTCGACGACCGGCCGGTGGCCCGCTGGACCGAGTGCCCGTGCGTCGTGACAGTGCCCCGGAAAGACCTCGATGCGGCCAGGGTGATTGCCGCCGAGGTGACGGGTGCCGGCGGCAGGCGAGGCGAGGCGGTCCAGGTCAAGGGCCTGGCGGGGTATCAGGAGTCGGTGCAGGTCGAGGTGGTCGAGCTGCCTGTCAACGTCTTCGACGCCGCCGGCGCCCCGGTGGCCGACCTTCCCCGTGAGGCCTTCAAGGTCTTCGAGAACGACCAGGAGGTGCCGGTGGAGGCCTTTGGCACGACCGCCGAGCTGCCGCTGAGCCTGGGCATTGTCGTGGACACCTCGGGGTCGATGGTGGAGACCTTCCCGGCGGTGCGGAAGGCGGTCGCCGGCTTCGCCACCCAGCTCCTGCGGCCCCAGGACAGCTACTTCCTCCTCACCTTCTCATTCGACCCGCAGATCAGGCAGGCGTGGAGCAAGGACCCGACCGCCCTCGATCCCGTGCTCGATCGCATCATCCCGCAGGGAGGCACCTCGCTCCGTGACGCGGTGGTGCGCGGCCTCGAGCAGTTCCGCGGTCGCCGCGGCCGCGCGGCGCTGGTCGTCCTCACGGACGGCGACGACACCACCTCGCGCACCGGCTGGGGCGCGGCCCTCCGCTACATCCAGACCGCCCGCGTCCCGGTCTTCCCGATCGGGTTCCAGCTCAGTGCCTTCGACTTCATGATCAAGGACCGGCTCAAGGACCTGGCGGCGACCACGGGAGGGGAGTACTTCACCTCGCCCAAGGGCGGGCACCTGGAGGACGTCTACGCCCGCATCGACAGGCAGCTCCGCAGCCAGTACCTCATCACCTACCGCTCGTCCTCCACCAAGGGCCGCGAGGTGTTCCGCACCGTGCGGGTCGAGGTCAGCGGCAAGGACCTCGTCGCCCGCACGATCGCTGGGTACTATCCCGCCCAGTAGCCCCCACCCCTCCGCCCAGGCCTCAGCCCCCCGCCCATCCACCCAGGCCTCGGACCTCAGGCCTCAGGCACGACACGACAGAGCTGGGTGGTTGGAAGAGCTGAGGCCCGAGGCCGGGCGGCCGGGTGGGCGGAGAACCTGAGGCCTGTTGTTCCTGAAGCCTGAGGCCCGAGGCCGGGCGGCCGGGTGGGCGGAGAACCTGAGGGTTGTCTCTCCTGAGGCCTGAGGCCCGAGGCCTGGGTGGGCGGTTGGGGGTCTTATACTGACTCCGTGGACATTCCGCTCCTGGTGACCGAGGACCTGGCTGGAAGGACCGGCCGGCGGGAGCGCCTCCTGCAACCAGGCATGCCGGTCCCGGCGGAGGCCGTGGTGGTGGCCAGCGCCGGGGCGGCGGTGGCGCAGCCCGGCAGCGCCCTGGCCTCGGGGGAGTGGATCGTGGTCGGCGACGGCGACCTCCCGCCGCACGTTCGACCGTTCCTCCGCGTGCCATCCTCGGTCTCCTCCGAGATGCTGGGCTCCGGGGTGGATGCGGCCATGCAGTCGATCGTCCTGCGCCGTCGCCTGCACGACACGGAGCACGATCTGGCCGTGGCCCGCGAGCGCAAGCTGGATCTCGCCAGGGTGGGGATCGCCCTGACGGGGGAGCGCGACCTCGACCGCCTGCTCAGCCTCATCCTGTCCACGGCGCGCGAGCTGGTGTCGGCCGACGCAGGATCGCTCTACCTCGTGGAGGTCAGGGAAGGCATCCGCCTGCTGCGCTTCATCCTCTCCCAGAACGACAGCGTGCCGACCAGCCTGGCATCGTTCACCGTGCCGGTGGACCGCACCTCCTTCGCCGGGTACGTGGCCCTGGCGGGCGAGGCCGTGACGGTGGAGGACGTGCGGCACCTGCCACCGGAGGTGCCCTACAGCTTCAACCCCCAGTTCGACGTTGCGACCGGGTACCACACCCACTCCATGCTCACGGCGCCCATGGCCACCCGGGCGGGCGAGGTCGTCGGGGTGCTGCAGCTCCTCAACCGCAAGACGGACCGCCAGGCGCGGATCACCTCGGCGGCCGCTGCCGACGCCGCCGTCGTGCCGTTCGGGCACGACGACGTGGCGGTGATCAGGGCGCTTGCCGCGCAAGCCGCGGTGGCCATCGAGAACACACGACTGGTCAAGGAAATCGAGAGCCTCTTCGAGGGCTTCGTGAAGGCCGCCACGACCGCCATCGAGCAGCGCGACCCGTCCACCTCGGGGCACTCGCTCCGGGTCGCCCACTACACCGTGACCCTGGCCCAGGCGGTGGAGCAGGCGCCGCCGCGCGGCTACCAGGGCCTGCGGTTCTCGCCCGAGGAGATCACCCAGCTCCGCTACGCCGGCCTGCTGCACGACTTCGGCAAGGTCGGCGTTCGGGAGGCGGTGCTGACCAAGGGCAAGAAGCTCTTCCCCGAGCGGCTCGCCCTGGTGCAGGAGCGGTTCCGCCACGCCCGTCGGGCGCGTGAGGTGGCGATCCTGCGGCGGCTGCTGGATGCCCTGTGCCACGAGGGACGGGCGCCGTCGCTCGAGGACCTCGAGCGCCTGGCACGGTCACTCGACGGAGCGGGGCAGGAGGTCGAGGCGTACCTTGGCGCCATCCTCACGGCCAACGAGCCGGCGGTGCTGAACCAGGAGACGCGCCACCTGCTGGTGGCGGTGGAGCAGGCACGGTTTCCGGGGGCCGACGGCCACGAGGAGCCGTTCCTCCTGCCCGAGGAGCTGCGGGTGCTCTCGGTGCCCAAGGGGTCCCTCAAC
>JALOLB010000237.1 GCA_025456225.1 Thermoanaerobaculaceae bacterium | reverse complement strand
CACCATGAACTTCTCGGGCTCGGTGCTGATGGTGATCGGCGACCTCTCGGAGCTGCTGGCCGAGGTGGAGGTGGCCGAGTCGGAGGTGGTGCAGGTGGCTCTGGGCCAGGAGGCCACGGTCAAGGTGGACGCCCTGCCCGACGCGCCCCTGGGTGGCAGGGTCGTGGAGATCGGCTCCTCGGGCATCAAGACGGGCGACGTCGTGAAGTTCCGGGTCAAGGTGGCGCTGGCCGCGCCCGACCCGCGCGTCAAGCCCGGCATGACCGCCAAGGTGGAGGTCCGGACCGCCACGGCGCCGGACGTCGTCGCGGTGCCGCTGCAGGCGGTGCAGAGTCGCTGGCTGGACGCTAAGGACAAGGAAGTGGAGCGCAAGGAGGGAGATACGACCCAGCGCGAGGTGAGTGCCGTCTACCTCGTTGCCGATGGCAAGGCGCAGCGGCGGGAGGTCAAGACCGGCATCCAGGACGAGCTGTGGGTCGAGGTCGAGGAGGGGCTGAACGCCGGCGAAGAGGTCGTCACCGGGCCCTACAAGGAGCTGCGCAAGCTCAAGGACGGCGAGCCGGTTCGCCGCCAGCCCACCCGCACCCCCGCGCCGGCGAAGTCGTGACGGTGACCGGGAGCTAGCCGTGCTCTACGAGAACTTCCGCATCGCCCTGCGCTCGATCCTGGCCAACAAGATGCGCTCGTTCCTCACCACCCTGGGGATCATCATCGGGGTGGCGGCGGTGATCGCCGTCGTCTCCATCGTCCAGGGGCTCAATTTCTGGATCTCCGACCAGCTCCAGGGCGTCGGCGCCACCTACATTCTGGTGGTGCCCAACAACGACCCCAACAACCCCGACCACGCCGGCCGCGACATCCGCCTCACCTACGAGGACGGGCAGTCGATCCTCGATCGGGTGCCCGAGATCGCCGCCTTCACGCCGATCTTCTTCACCGGCGAGCAGGTGCGCGTGCGTGACCGCTCCGCCACCCCCTTCGTATTCGGCGTCGGGGCGTCCTACCAGGACGTGGTCAACCACTGGGTCGAGAAGGGCCGCTTCTTCTCGGACCTCGACCAGAAGAAGCGTGCCAGGGTCTGCCTGGTCGGCGGCAAGGTCGTCGAGGATCTGGGGCTGCCGAGCGAGCCGCTGGGCGTTGACATCGCGGTGGGCCGCGCCACCTACACGATCATCGGCGTGATGGAGAAGAAGGGCGAGTTCCTGGGCCAGAACCGCGACAGCCTGGTGATCATCCCGTTCTCCACGGCCAGGGAGGTCTACGGCGAGGACGCGCTGCGGCAAATCCGCCTCGACTTCAAGGCGCGCGCCCCCCAGGACGTGGACCGTGCCAAGGAGCTCATGACCGCGATCCTGCGGGACCGCCACGGCCTGGGCAAGGGCATCTCGAACGACTTCGAGATCCTCCTTCAGGAGGAGATCCTCAAGACCACCTCGACAATTCTCGGCACCATCACCAAGGTGGTGGGCGCCGTGGTGGGCATTGCCCTGCTGGTGGGCGGCATCGGCATCATGAACATCATGCTGGTCTCGGTCACCGAGCGCACCCGGGAGATCGGGGTGCGCAAGGCGGTCGGGGCGCGGCGCGCCGACGTGCTCATGCAGTTTCTCATCGAGGCGATCACGCTGTCGGCCCTGGGCGGCACGCTCGGTATCTTCCTCGGCTGGGGGATGGGCGCGCTGGGCGCCGCGGCCATCCCGGGCTTCCCGTCCGCCCACGTGCCGGTCTGGGCGGTCTTCCTGGCGTTCGGCTTCGCCTCCGTGGTCGGCGTCTTCTTCGGGATCTACCCGGCCGGCAAGGCCGCCCGCCTCGACCCCATCGAGTCGCTGCGGTACGAGTAGCGCGCCCCACCCTCCAGGGGAGAGGGAAGAGGGGAGAGGGGAGAGCGGGGACAAGGCACGCCCTGATTCGCGCGATGTCGGAAGCCCCTCCTCGGAACCTGCGCACCGGCTCGTTCCGGTGCAGTGGCCGGTCGGGGAACGGCCGTCCTCGGTGGGAGGTATGCTGGGAGGCGGCACGGGCAGCGTGCGTCGGGGGCACCACGGGAGACCACGGGAGCACGATGGCGAGCGCGAGGGTGCGGCTGGGGCGGGCCTGGCAGAGCTTCGTGACGGCCGGGATGGACATCGACCCGGCTGGCCCGGCGATGCGTCGACTGAAGTTCCAACACATCTTCGCGTGCATCACGGTGGCGGCGCTGGTGGCGTTCGGGCTCGTCAACCTGCTCTCCGGCCACCCGGCGGCCAGCCCACGCAACGGCCTGGTGGAGATTGGCTTTGCGGTGCTGGGGGTGGCCGCCCTCGTCTACCTCCGAATCACCCAGAACCTGGACCTCTCCCAGACGCTCTCGTTGCTGGTCACCGTGGCGGTCCTGACATACCTGCTCTTCGACGGAGGCATGGAGGGGACTGGCTTCATGTGGTGGTTCTGCCTGCCGGCGGGTGCGTTCTACCTGAAGGGCCGCCGCCGGGGGTGGTGGTGGGTTGGAGCCAGCCTCTGCATCTTCGCAGTGGCGATGGTCGCGGCGGCCTTCGATCTGTGGCCGATGCCGTACTCATCCGTGGTGTTGCGTCAGTTCATCGCGGCCTATCTGGTGGTGACGCTGTTGACCTGGGTCTACGAGGCGGTGCGCGACGACTTCGAGGCGCGCATCGAGCGCACGGCCGGGGCACTGCGGCGGGCCAACCAGCGGCTCTCGGAGGAGGTCCTGGGGCACGAGTGCACCCAGGTGGCTCTCGAGGAGGCGCGGGCGGAGGCGGAGCGCGCGAACCGCGCCAAGTCGGAGTTCCTCTCGCGCATGAGCCACGAGCTGCGCACGCCCATGAACTCGATCCTGGGGTTCGCCCAACTGCTGGACTCGGACCCCGAGCAGCCGCTCTCGACCTCCCAGCGGGAGAGCGTCGGTCACGTGCTGCAGGGCGGGCAGCACCTGCTTGGGCTGATCAACGAGGTGCTGGACCTGGCGCGCATCGAGTCGGGGCGGATGGTGCTGAGCCTGCAGCCCGTGGCGGTGGCGGGAGTGGTCGAGGATGCGCTGACGGCGCTCAGGCCGCTCGCTCAGGCGCGCCGGATCCGGTTACAGGATCAGACCCGGGCCCCCAGGCTCCCCGATGTCACGGCCGACCCGGGGCGCCTCAAGCAGGTGCTGCTCAACCTGCTGTCGAACGCCATCAAGTACAACCGGGACGACGGGTCAGTGACGGTCGAGGCGGGACTGGCTGGCGAGAGGCGAATCAGGATCTGGGTCGCCGACACGGGCTCTGGCATCCCCCTGGAGAAGCAGGGAGCGGTTTTCGAGCCGTTCCAGCGCCTGGGCGCCGAGGGTGGGCCTGTGGAGGGTACAGGCATCGGTCTCACGATCGTCAGGCAACTGGTGCTGCTCATGGGCGGGGAGGTCGGGTTCGAGAGCGCTCCTGGTCGGGGAAGCCGCTTCTGGGTCGAGCTGCCGGTGGCGGACATGCCCAGCGGGCCTGCGCTGGCCGTTGACCGGGAAGCGACCGCCTCCTCCTGTCCCGCGGGGCGGCGAGGCGTCGTGCTGTATGTGGAGGACGACCTCTCGAGCCTCGCGCTGGTCCGACACGTGCTCGCCCGCCGCCCCGGCTTCGAGCTTCTCCACACCGCCCAGGGCGCCCAGGGGATCGAGCTGGCACTTTCCCGCACGCCCGACCTCATCCTCCTGGACCTGCACCTCCCGGACATGACCGGGATCGAGCTGCTCGAGACGCTCCGACGGTCCGAGACAAGCCGGAGCATCCCGGTGGTGGTGGTGAGCGCCTCGGCCATGCCGAGCGATGTCGAGCGGGTGCAGAGCATGGGCATCGCCCGCTATCTCACGAAGCCGCTGGACATTCGGGCGTTCCTGGAGACCATCGACGCTTTCCTGGACCGCCGGGAGCCTGGGGGGGAACATGATTCCACTTGAGAGGATCCTGGAGTCCCGCATCCTCATCGTCGACGACCAGGAAGCCAACCTCCTGCTCCTGGAGAAGATCCTGGAAGGGGAGGGGTACGGGCACACGCTCACCGTGGCTGACTCGCGGCAGGTGCTGGACCTGTGCCGCGGTTTCCGCCCGGACCTGCTGCTGCTCGACCTCCACATGCCCTACCTGGACGGCTTCCAGGTGATGGAGCAGCTCCGCCACGCCCAGGTGGACGAGTTCCTGCCGATCCTCGTGCTCACCGCCGACTGCAGTCGGGAGACCAAGCTGCGCGCCCTGCACATCGGTGCCCGCGACTTCCTCACCAAGCCCTTCGACCACCTGGAGGTGATGACCCGCATCCGCAACATGCTGGAGGTGCGGCTGCTGCAGCAGGACCTGCTGGCGCAGAACCGGATCCTCGAGGAGAAGGTCCGGGAGCGCACCCTCGAGCTCGCCGACACCCGCATGGAGGTGATCCACCGGTTGAGCCGCGCCGCCGAGTTCCGCGACCAGGGCACCGGCCTGCACCTGCTGCGCATGAGCCGCTTCGCACTCTGTCTGGCGGAGACTGCCGGCCTCGAGCGGGCGCACTGCGACCTCATCCTGGCCGCCAGCCCGATGCACGACATTGGCAAGATCGGCATTCCCGACCGCATCCTCTTCAAGCCCGGGCGGCTCGACGCGGATGAGTGGGTGATCATGCGCACCCACACGACGATCGGCGCCGAGCTGCTGGCCGGGCACGACTCGGCGTTGATGCGTGCCGCGGCGCAGATCGCCCTCACGCACCACGAGCGCTGGGACGGCCGCGGCTACCCCCACGGCCTGAAGGGCGAGGAGATCCCCATCGAGGGCCGCATCGTGGCCCTGTCGGACGTCTTCGACGCGCTGCTGTCCCAGCGTCCCTACAAGCAGGCATGGCCCCAGGAGGATGCCGTGCGGGTCATCGACGAGGACGCCGGGACGGCCTTCGAGCCGCGGCTGGTGGAGTGCTTCCACGACGCCCTGCCGGAGCTGGAGGCGATCATCCAGATGCTGGCGGCGCATCTGCCGTCCAGCTCGCACGCCGCGGCGTACGGCACGGGGATGTGAGCGCGACCGGACGAGTGGCTCAGGGTGGCTACGCTGCCGGCTCTCCGTCCTCTCCCCGGCCGAGGAGGTCGAAGAGAGCGAACAGCAGCGACAGGGTGATGGCGACCAGTGTTCCAAGCGCCATGCCCTTGAGCTGCACGGCGCCGAGCTTGATGGCGGCGCCGCTGATGCCGCTCACCAGCACCACCGAGGTGAGGATGAGGTTCCGGGAGCGGGTGTAGTCGACGTGCTTCTCGATGAGCATGCGGATGCCGGCGGCGGCGATGACCCCGAAGAGCAGGATGCAGACGCCGCCCATGACCGGCACCGGGATCGAGCGGATGAGCGCCGCCAGCTTGCCGACGAAGGCGATGAGGACGGCGATCACCGCGGCGCCGCCGATCACCCACACCGAGAAGACGCGGGTGATGGCCATGACGCCGATGTTCTCGCCGTAGGTGGTGTTGGGGGTGGCGCCCGAGAACCCCGAAAGGACGTTGGAGATGCCGTCGCCGAGCAGGGAGCGGTGGAGCCCGGGGTCGCGCAGGAGGTCACGCTCGACGATGTTGCCGGTCACCACGAGGTGGCCGATGTGCTCGGCCAGCACCACCAGGAACGCCGGGGTGATCATGAGGATCGCCGTGAGGTCGAAGCGCGGCGAGTAGAAGGTGGGCGCCTCGAACCAGGGCGCCGCGGTCACGGCCGCGAAGTCGACGATGCCCATCACGGCCGCCAGGGCGTAGCCGAAGACCACGCCGATGAGCACCGGAATGGCGGCCAGGAACCCCCGCAGCAGCACCGAGGCGAGGATGGTCACGCCGAGGGTGCACATCGACACCAGAATCGCCTTGTCGGCCGGGATACCGAGGCTCGCCACGGTGGTGCCGGTGAGGCCGGCCATGTCGGTGGCCACGGGGGCGAGCTCGAGGCCGATGATGGCGACGATCGCCCCCATGGCGGCGGGGGGGAAGATGA
>JALOLB010000236.1 GCA_025456225.1 Thermoanaerobaculaceae bacterium | reverse complement strand
GAAGACCGGGGTCCCGTCCACCTCCAGCCCGCCCTTGCCGGGCGTCACGCCGGCCACGACCTTCGTCCCGTACTCGCGGCAGCGGGCGGCGTGGAACTGTCCCTCCTTGCCGGTCAGCCCCTGCACCACCACGCGCGTGTGCTCGTCCACCCAGATTGCCATCTCCCCCTCCTTACCGCGCCGCCGCGACGACCCTGGCGGCCGCCTCGGCCATGGTGTCGGCCGCCTGCAGCGCGAGCCCGGACTCGGCCAGGATGCGCTTGCCCTCCTCGACGTTGGTACCCTGTAGCCGCACCACGATGGGCACCTGCACGTGCAGGTTGCGAGCCGCCGCGACGACTCCCGCCGCGATCATGTCGCACCGGACGATGCCGCCGAAGATGTTGATCAGCACGGCCTTCACCGCGGGGTCGGAGAGCAGGATGCGGAAGGCGTTCTCGACCCGCTGCTGGCTGGCGCCGCCGCCGACGTCCAGGAAGTTGGCCGGCGATCCCCCGTGGTGCTTGATGATGTCCATGGTGCCCATCGCCAGCCCCGCCCCGTTCACCATGCAGCCGATGGAGCCGTCGAGCTTGATGTAGTTGAGGTCGAACTTGGACGCCTCGACCTCGTACGGGTCCTCCTCGTCCAGGTCCCGCATCGCGACGATGTCCGGGTGCCGGAAGAGGGCGTTGTCGTCGAAGGTCATCTTGGCGTCCAGCGCCAGCACGTTGCCGTCACCGGTGATGAGCAGCGGGTTGATCTCGGCGAGCGACGCGTCGGCCTCGGCGTAGGCCCGCCCCAGCGCCGCCACGAAGCGGAGGAACTCCTTGAAGGTCTCGCCGGTCAGGCCGAGGCCGAAGGCGAGCTTGCGGCCCTGGTAGCCCTGCAGCCCGGCCTGGGGGTCGAAGTGCTCCTTGAGGATCGCCTCGGGGTGCTCGGCGGCGACCTCCTCGATCTCCATGCCGCCGAACGCCGAGGCCATCATCACCGGCAGCCCCACGGTGCGGTCCAGGACGACGCCGAGGTAGAGCTCGCGGGCGATGGCCACCGCTTCCTCGACCAGGACCTTCTGCACGAGCCGCCCCTCGGGGCCGGTCTGCTTCGAGACCAACCGCATGCCCAGGATGCGCGACGCCACCGCCACCGCCTCCTCCGGGCTGGATGCGAGCTTGACCCCTCCCGCCTTGCCCCGCCCCCCGGCGTGGACCTGCGCCTTGACGACCACCTTGCCACCCAGCCGCTCGGCGACGGCACGGGCCTGCTCGGGCGCGGCGATCACCTCGCCGCGCGGCACCGCCACCCCGTAGCGGGCCAGGATCTGTTTCGCCTGGTACTCGTGAACCTTCATCCAGACCTCCCGGAAGGATGCATCCAACGTGCTCGCGCGCCATTCTGCACGGCCGCTGCTCACCATGCAACCAAGCCCGGCTGTGGTAGATTTCTGACAGTGCCGATTGACGCAGCGGTGGCGAGGCGCCACCGGGTGCCATGCCGCGTCACGGCCACGGAGGGTGCCATGCGCAAGGGCCTGTTCTTCCTGGGTGTCCTGACCACGATGGCGCTCGCCGCGCTGGCGCCGGCTCCCCTCGCCGGGGAAGGCCCCGAAGGCCTCTGGCTCGTCACCCCTGAGGAGGCCGCGCAGCCCGACGCACCCGCCGTCACACCACCCCCCATCCGCCTGCGGGGCAAGACGGCTCCCCCCAGCCTCGGGCCGAAGGTCGAGATGGTGAGCCCACCGGACGGCAAGCCCGCGCCAGCTCCCGTCGAGCTCCTCATCACCTTCGCAGCAAACCAGGCGCCGGTCGACCTCGCCTCCCTCAAGGTCAAGCTCGTCAAGCTGATCAAGATCGACATCACCGACCGGCTCAAGCCCTACCTCAACGACCAGGGCATCCACGTCAAGGACGCCAAGATGCCCTCGGGCAAGTTCCGCGTCCAGCTCACCATCGCGGACGTCAAGGGCAACGTCACCGAAGGCGAGGCCGAGATCATCATCCAGTAGGGACCCCCACCCGCCCACCCAGGCCTCAGCTCCCCCACCCGACCACCCAGGCCTCAGGCCTCAGGAGAGACAGGCCTCGGGTTCTCCACCCGCCCAACCTGCCGGCCTCAGGCCTCAGGAGAGCCGGGCCTCAGGTTCTCCACCCGCCCGACCTGCCGGCCTCAGGTCTCGGCTCCCCCATTCTCCCAGGTCTGTCTTGTAGTGCCTGAGGCCTGAGGCCTGAGGCCTGAGGCCATTCTCCTGAGGTCTGAGGCCTGAGGCCTGGGCGGGTGGGAGGGGGTAGAATCCCCCGATGGCTGTGCGGATCGACCTCGACGCCAGGACGGTGCGGTGCTCGGTGCACGACCTGCTGCCCGAGACGGCGCCGGGGCGCGGCTGGCGGGAGGGCCCGAGCCGGCTCGGGGTGGGTGCCGAGCTGCACCGCATCGTCCAGGGCCAGCGCCGCAGCGAGGACGCCGCCTATCTGCCCGAGGTGCCGGTCGATGCCACCATCGAGGTCGACGGCTGGCGGCTCCGCATCATCGGCCGCGTCGACGGGCTGTACCGCCCGGATGCCGGTCGGCCGCTCGTGGAGGAGATCAAGACCCTCCACTTCCGCACCGAGCTGCACCACCTCTTCGCCCAGGAGCGCATCGAGCGCCACCGGTGGCAGGTCCGCATCTACACCTACTGCCTGTTCCCGGATGGCCAGGCCGGCGCCCGGCTGCTGTTCGTGGACCTGGGCGGGGCCGAGCATCGGGTCGAGGACGTGCAGTGGTCGCCGGCCCAGGTGCAGGCGTTCCTGCGCACCCGCCTGCACGCCCTGGTGGCCGCCGAGCGCGAGCGCCAGAAGACCCTGGCCCGGTGGCGCGAGGCCGCCGGCCGGCTCGAGTTCCCCTTCCCCGAGCCGCGGCCGGTGCAGACCGAGGCCATGGAGGCGATCGAGGAGAGCCTCGCCACCGGGCGCCACCTGCTGCTGGCGGCGCCCACCGGCGTTGGCAAGACTGCCGCGGCGCTCTACCCGGCCCTGCGCCTGGCCCTTTCGAGCGGCCGGCGGCTGGTCTTTGTGACCGCCAAGACCCTGCAGCAGCACCTGGCGGTCGAGACGCTCCAGGCGATGCAGGACGGGAGCTGGCACTCCCTGCAACTGCGCGCCAAGGCGCGCATGTGCGCGCACCGCGAGGTGATCTGCCACGAGGAGTTCTGCCCGTTCCTGTCCGACATGTGGCTGCGCCTGGCCGAGCGCGGGGTGCTGCCGACCCTGCTCTCCCACGGCCCGCACCTCGACCCCGACCGCATCTTCGACGTCGCCCGCGCCGCCGAGGTCTGCCCGTTCGAGACCTCGCTCTCCCTCATCGGCCAGGCCACCGCCGTGGTGTGCGACTACAACTACGTCTTCGATCCGACCATCGGGCTGTTCGGGACGGCCGCCGACGGCGGGCTCGAGGACACGTTCCTGGTGATCGACGAGGCCCACAACCTGGTGGACCGGGCCCGCGAGTACTACTCGCCCCGCCTCGCCCGCTCCACGGTGCAGGCGGCGCGGCGGCTGCTGGAGGGATACCGGCACCAGATCTGCAGGGACCTGGAGGACGTGCTCGCCACCCTCGAAGAGCTTCTCGCCTCCCGTGTGCAGCGCTCCCTCGGCCGGGCCATCGGCGTGCGCCCCACCGAGCTCGACGCCCAGTCGCTCGTCGAGATTCGACTCGGTCTCGACGCGCTGCTCGTGCCGTACTTCACCTTCAAGCGCAGCGTCGAGCTGTGGCTGGCCAAGGACCCGGTGATGGACGTCTCGCTGACCCTGTCCCGGCTCGTCGGGCTCCTGGCGGACGGTGGCAAGGAGCTGGTGCCGCTCGCCGAGCGTGTCGCGGACCCGCAGGGCGACGAGGCCGTGCGCGTCTTCTGCCTGGACGCCGGTCGCTTCACCGGCGAGCTGCTGGCATCGTCGGCCAGCACCGTGGCGATGTCGGCCACCCTGCAGCCGTTCGAGTTCTACCGGGACCTGATGGGGTTCGACCCGGACCGCACCGACACCCTGTCCCTGCCCTCGCCGTTCCCGCGCGAGCACCGCATGGTCGTCACGGTCGACGAGGTGGACACCTCCTACAGCCAGCGCGGTCGCTGGTACGGGCGGATCGCCGAGCTGGTGGCGGAGCTGGCGCCCCCCGGACGCAACGCCCTGGTGCTCTTCCCCTCGTACGCCTTCCTGAACGAGGTGGCCAGCCGGCTCCACCTCCCCGACCACACCGTGGAGATCCAGCGCGGCGACCACAGCGAGGCGCTGCGCCGGGACATCCTGGCCAGGATGCGTGCGAACCGCGCCCCGACGGTGCTGCTCGCGGTGCTGGGCGGGGTGTTCGCCGAGGGCGTGGACTACCCCGGCGAGATGCTCTCCGAGGTGGTGGTGGTGTCCCCTGCCCTGCCCCAGGTCGGCCCCGAGCGGGAGCTGCTCAAGGCGTACTTCCAGGATCGCTTCGAGCGGGGCTTCGAGTACGCCTACCTGGTGCCCGGCATGACCCGGGTCGTGCAGGCCGCCGGGCGGCTCATCCGGGCCCCGGAGGACCGGGGCGTGATCGCGCTGGTCTGCCGCCGCTTCACCCGCGAGCCCTATGTCACGATGCTGCCGCCCGACTGGATCGAGGACGCGACCCCCGGCATGGGCAGCACCGAGCTGACCGCCGCCGTCCGCGAGTTCTATGCCCAGGTACCGCCGGCGGCGGAGGCAGTCCCGCCGCCCCGGCCGACCCGCAAGCGGGCGGGTACCCGCGCCTCACGAGCTGGCCGCGGGCGCCGGCGCGCCGCAGAAGAAATCAACTAAGATGTCGATCATGCGCACCTTCGCCGCCCCCGAGCTGGCCGACCTCGTCCAGCGCGCCAGGTCGAACCCCCGCAAGCGCGCCAACCTCAACGTCCACCCCGAGCTCGACGACCCGATCCAGCGCATGTTCAACTGCTTCCAGCCCGGCACTTACGTCCGGCCCCACCACCACGAGGCGAGCCGCTGGGAGCTGTTCGTGCTCCTGTCGGGTCGCCTCGGCGTGCTGACCTTCGGGGAGAAGGGGAACGTGACGGGCCGCGTGACCCTGACACCCGGCGGCGCCACGGCCGTCGAGATCCCCGGTGGCACCACCCACGCCGTCGTGTCCCTTGCCCAGGACACGATCGTCATGGAGGTCAAACCGGGTCCGTTCCGCGCCCTCACCGACAAGGACTTCGCCCCGTGGTCCCCGGCCGAGGGCGACCCCCACGCCGCGATCCTCCTCTGGGAATGGGAGCGCCTCTTCGGGTAGGGTCGGGGACGCCGCTCACGAGGGGTGCGGGAACCCTGAGGACCCGTGAAGGTAGCGGGCGGAAACGTCGCACCGTGGACGTGGTCGTAGTCGTGGTCGTGGTCGTGGTCGTGGTCGTGGTCGTGGACGTCGCGAGCCCGACATGCTCCGCAAGAACGTCACCGAAGCACTTCTGGGACTAATGTTTGCCTCACGACGTACCGACGCAAGGGACCAGGTCCACGTCCACGACCACGTCCACGTCCACGTCGACGCCGAGGTGGCCTCCACGACCCGACCAACCGCTCCCTCGCGCTTACCTCACGCGTTCCAACGCCCGAGGCCCGAGGCCCGGATGGGCGGGGGACCTTGAGCCTTGAGCCTGTAGCCTTGAGCCCGGGCGGGCGGCGGACCTTGAGCCTTGAGCCTGTAGCCTTGAGCCCGGGTGGGTGGCAGTCCTACCTCTCCCACAAGTTGAACTTCAGGATGCACCAGATCGCCTCGAAGCCGTCCTTCCACCCGATCTTCTTGCCCTCGGCGTAGGTGCGCCCGTGGTACGAGATGGGGACCTCGTAGATGCGGACGCCCATCTGGGCGACCCGGGCCGTGAACTCGGGCTCGAAGCCGAAGCGCTGGGAGGTCACGTGCAGGCGCTCCCTGACCTCCCGGGTGAAGACCTTGTAGCACGTCTCCATGTCGGAGAGGTTCAGGTCGGTGAGCATGTTGGAGATCAGGGTCAGGAACT
>JALOLB010000235.1 GCA_025456225.1 Thermoanaerobaculaceae bacterium | reverse complement strand
GGGTGGGGGAGACCCTGAGGTCTGTCTTGCCTGAGGCCTGAGGCCGGTTGGCAGGGTGGGGGAGAACCTGAGGTCTGTCTTGCCTGAGGCCTGAGGCCGGTTGGCAGGGTGGGGGAGAACCTGAGGTCTGTCTTGCCTGAGGCCTGAGGCCGGGTGGGTGGGCGGGTGGAGAACCTGAGGCCGGGTGGGTGGGTGGGGGGTCTCCTACCAGCCGGCGGCGGCGGTGGCGACGGCGGTGGCGGCCAGGGCGGCCGTTTCGGCGCGGAGGATGCGGGGGCCGAGGCCGAGAGGCTGGAAGCCCGCATCGAGGGCAGCGCGCAGCTCACCCTCGGTGAGCCCGCCCTCCGGCCCCACGAGGACCGTCAGCGAGCTGGCATCCGCAAGGTTGGGCGGGGGAGCCGGCGAAGGATCGGCAACCACCCTCGCCCCGGAGGCGGTGGACAGGAACTCGGCAAGTGGAGTGGGCTGGGAGATCAGTGGAGCGCGGCTGCGGCCGCACTGGGCCACCGCCGCCTCGGCCAGGCGCTGCCACCGCTCGACCCGCGGCTCGTGTTGCCGCCCCTGCACCCGTTCGCACAGGAGCGGCACAACCCGGGTGGCGCCCAGCTCGGTGAGCTTCTCGGTCGCCCAGTCGAAGGCCTGGGTGTGGAGGACGCCCAGGCCGACCACGAGGGGCCCGGGGGGCTCTCCCCGCTGGTGGGACAGGGCGGTCAGGCGCACGAGCGCCCGCTTGCCGTCCCAGCCCAGGAAGGTCCCGAGCCCGATCGTGCCTGTCAGGTCGAGGACCTCCACCTCGTCGCCCGCGCCGACGCGGGTGACGCGTGCGTGGTGGCTCACCTCGGGCGGAAGCAGGAGGTCACCGGCCTGCAGGGCGTGACCCTTCCAGACGAGACGGGTGATGCTCATGCCCGGCGGCCCAGGAGCGCCACCCACTCCTCCTGCTCGAGGTGGCCCTCGACCGCGAGCCCCACGGCAGCGAGCTCGCCCTCCACGACGAGGCGCTGGTCGACCATGAGGCCCGAGAGAACAAGCGTGCCGTCCGGGGTCAACAGTGACGCCAGCTCCGCGAGGAACGGCGAGAACTCGGCAGGGATGAGGTTGGCCAGGACGACCTCGAAGCGGGCCCCACGGCCGAGCGACGCGACACTCCCGGCGTAGAGGTGGACCGGTTGGGCCAGCGGCTGGCACCTGACAGTCTGACGCGCCACGAAGACCGCCTCCGAGTCGATGTCGAACCCGACCGCGGAGCTCGCGCCGAGCGCACAGGCGGCCAGCGCCAGGATCCCGGAGCCGCAGCCCACGTCCAGCACCCGCGCACGCCGGACGTCGAGCTGCTCCAGCACCTCCAGGACGAGCCGCGTGGACTCGTGGGAACCGGTGCCGAAGGCGCGGCGTGGCTCGATGAGCAGGTGGTGTCGTCCCTCGGGCGCGGGTGTCGGGGCCGCAGGGTTGGGGTCGACCCAGAACCGCTCGCCGATCGCCACCGGCCGGGCGTGCTCCCGGTACTCGGCCAGCCAGTCCCGGTCGGCGAACGGGCCCGACACCATTTCACGGGCACCGAGCAGCAGCAGCTCCCCGCCGAGCCTGGGCAGGTCGTCGGCATGCGCGGCATCCATGAAGACGGTCACCAGGATGTCGGGCCGCGCGTCCTCGACCTGGCATCCCAGGACGGGCCAGCTCTCCAGGACCTGGGTGAGCGCATCTTCGCGGTCGGACGGGAGGCGGCAGCAGAGGGTGAGGTACGACCGCACTAGGCGCTGCCCTCGATGAAGTCGCGGACCTTCTTGAAGACGCCGGGCTTCTCCTCCTCCTTCAGGACGGCCAGGAGGAGCTCCTTCTGCTTGCCCGAGAGCTTCTTCGGCACCACCACCTTGAAGTGGACGACCAGGTCGCCCTTGCCGCCGCGGCGCAGGCGGGGCAGGCCGTGCCCGCGCAGGGCCGCCGTGTCGCCCGGCTGGGTTCCCGCAGGCACCGTGAGCTTCTCGGTGCCGTCCAGGGTCGGGACCTCGATCTGGGTGCCGAGGGCCGCCAGGAAGGCGGAGATCTCCTGCTCCAGGTGCAGGTCGGCGCCGTCGCGCACGAACACGTCGTGGGCCGCCACCCGCACGACCACGTAGAGGTCACCCGGCGGGCCGCCCCGCAACCCGCCCTCGCCCTGGCCCAGCACGCGCACCCGCGTCCCGTCCTCGAGACCGGCCGGGATGCTGACCTTGACCTCGCGGCGGGCCTCGATGCGACCCGAGCCGCGGCAGGTCGAGCAGGGGTCCTTGATGGTCTGGCCGGCGCCACCGCACTGGGGGCAGGTCTGCACCATGGTGAAGAACCCCTGGCTGAGGCGGACCTGGCCTCGGCCGCCGCACGCCCGGCAGGTTTCCCGCCCGCTCGTCGAGGTGGTGCCGGAGCCGGCGCAGCTCTCGCAGCTCTCCTCCCGTGCCACGGGGATCGTGCGCTCCACCCCGCGTGCCATCTCCTCGAAGCTGAGCGAGACCGTGACACGAAGGTCCGAGCCGCGCTCGGGGCCCGTAGCCCGTCGGCGCGATCCTCCGAAGAACCCCTCGAAGCCGAAGATGTTGCCCAGGATGTCGGCGAAGTCGCCGAACACCGAGGAGTCGAAGCCTGTGAAGGGCTGCTCGCCGACGCCGTTGTGCCCGAAGCGGTCGTACTGGGCGCGCTTCTCGGCGTCCGAGAGGACGGCGTAGGCCTCGGCGGCCTCCTTGAAGCTCTCCTCGGCGGCCTTGTCGCCCGGGTTGCGGTCGGGGTGGTACTTGACGGCCGCCTTGCGGTAGGCGGCCTTGATCTCGGCCGGGCTCGAGGAGCGGGAGACGCCGAGAACCTCGTAGTAGTCGCGTCGGCTGCTCAAGACTTTCCGTCCCCCTCCACCACGGTGTCACCCCCCATGCCCTTGAGGAAGCCGGACGGATCCATGAGCATGACCTGGGTCAGGTAGCGTGCGGCCTCCTGGACGGAGAGGATCGCCAGCTCGATGGCGCCCTTGTCCTCGGAGTCGAGGACACGCCGTGCACCGTCGAGCGCCTCCTTGACCGTGTCCTTCAGCGCGGCGTCCAGCAGGCTTCCGAACTCCTTGAACACCCGCTCGTTGGTGTAGAGCAGGCCTTCCAGCTTGTTGCGGGCCAGGCGCAGCTCCTTGCGGCGGGCGTCCTCCTTGCGGAAGCGATCCGCCTCCTGGACCATGCGGTCGATCTCCTCCTTGGAGAGGCCCCCGGCCGGGTTGACCTGGATCGACTGCTCGCGGCCGGTGGAGATGTCCCGGGCCGTGACCTGCACGATGCCGTTCGAGTCGATGGCGAAGGTCACCTCGATCTGGGGGACGCCACGCGGGGAGGGCGGGATCCCGACGAGCTCGAACTTGCCGAGCGACTTGTTCTCCGAGGAGAGGTCGCGCTCGCCCTGCAGGACGTGGATCTCGACCGAGCGCTGGTTGTCGGCGACGGTGGTGAAGATCTGCGACTTGCGGGTCGGGATCGTGGAGTTGCGCTCGATGAGCTTGGTGAACAGGCCGCCCCGGGTCTCGATGCCGAGGGAGAGGGGCGTGACGTCGAGGAGCACCAGGTCCTTGATCTCGCCCTGGACGATGCCGGCCTGGATCGCCGCACCCACGGCCACGACCTCGTCCGGGTTGATCTCCCGCGACGGCTGTCGACCGAAGAACTCGGCCACGGTCCTGGCGACGAGGGGCATGCGGGTCTGCCCGCCGACGAGGATCACCTGGTGGATGTCGCCTGGCTTCATGCCGGCCGCCTCGAGGGCGTTGCGGCAGGGCTCCAGGGTCGACTGCACGAGGTCGCCGACGAGGCCCTCCAACTGCTCGCGGGTCAGGCTCACGTTGAGGTGCAACGCCTGGGCGCCGTCGGTGGCGATGAACGGCAGCGAGATGCTGGCGGCCTGTGCGCTGGAGAGCTCGCACTTGGCCGTCTCGGCGGCCTCCTTGAGGCGCTGCATGGCCATGCAGTCGGCGCGCAGGTCGACGCGCGTCTCCTTGTAGAACTGGTCGAGGAGGAAGTCGATGATGCGGGCGTCGAAGTCCTCCCCGCCAAGGAACGTGTCGCCGGCGGTCGACTTCACCTCGTAGACGCCGTCGCCGATCTCGAGGACCGAGATGTCGAAGGTGCCGCCGCCGAGGTCGTACACGGCGATGATCTCGTTGCCATCCCGGCCGAAACCGTAGGCAAGGGATGCCGCGGTCGGCTCGTTGATGATCCGCAGCACCTCGAGCCCTGCCAGGGTCCCGGCGTCCTTGGTCGCCTGGCGCTGGGAGTCGTCGAAGTAGGCCGGCACCGTGATGATCGCCTGGTCGATCTCCTCGCCCAGGGCCGCCTCACAGAACTCCTTGATCTCGCGCAGGATGAAGGACGACGCCTCCTCCGGCGAGTAGCCCCGGTCGCCCATCTGCACGTAGGCATCCCCGTTCGGTGCCTCGATGATGGTGAACGGCACGAGGGTCCGGGCGCGCTGCACCTCCGACGTGTTGAACTTCCGTCCGATCAGGCGCTTGACCGCATAGACGGTGTTCCTGGGGTTGGTGAGTGCCTGCCGTCTGGCGATCTGGCCGACCAGCAGCTCCCCGTCCGAGGCCCGGGCAGCCACCGAGGGGGTCGTGCGGGCGCCTTCACGGTTGGGGATGACAAGAGGGCGCGCGCCCTCCACGACCGCGGCGCAGGAGTTGGTTGTTCCCAGGTCGATCCCGATGATCTTCGCCATGTCACTCCTCGAAAGGTCCCGGCAGGACGACCCGCGGGACGGGCACGGCGACCACCACCAGGGCCGGTCGCAGCAGCCGCTCCCCCAGCACGTACCCCTTCTGCAGGACCTGCACGACGGTGTTCTCGGTCACGTCGCCACTGTCCACCTTCTGGATGGCCTCGTGGAGCGAGGGGTCGAAGGGCTTCCCGTCCGGGTCGACCTCGGTGACCCCGTGACGGGCGAGGGTGTCCTTGAACTGCCGGAGGACAAGCTCCACGCCGATTCGCAGGCTCTCGTCCGCGGCGGACGCCGTGGCGGCGGCACGCTCGAGGTTGTCGACGACCTGCAGCAGGTCGCGAACCAGGTTGGCGTTGGCGAGCTTGCGGTACTCCGCCATCTCCCGCTCCTGGCGCTTGCGGTAGTTGTCGAAGTCGGCCAGCTTCCGCAGGTACAGCTCCTTGGCCCGGTCGAGCTCCTGCTGCAGCTCGTCCATCTGGATGCGCAGGCTGTCGTCCTCGCCACTCGGCAGCTCCGGGGTCTCGAAGACGTCACCCTGGCTGACGAGGCCGGTCTCCTCGAGCTCCGCCCCGGTGGGCGTGCCGTCCCGCTCCTCCTTGGTCATGCTTCCCCTCCGCCGCTGCGACCCAACTCGCTCAGATAGCTGCCAATGAACTGCACCACCGGAATGATGCGTGAGTACTCCATGCGCTTGAGGCCGATGACGCCCACCACCCCGCGCTCGCCACTCGGGCACTGGAACGACGTGACGATGAGCCCGAGATTGCCCTCGCTCGGGAGCGAGAGCTCGGAGCCCACGGCCACGCGGGTGCCCGAGGCCGCCAGGAACTCGTTGAGCAAGGACAGGAGGAGGGCCTTGTCGGTGAAGGCGGCGAAGAGGTTCCGCAAGGTCTCGATCTGTCCGGGTGCGGCGCGCTCCAGCAGCCTGGCCGTGCCCTCCACGAAGACCTCGCCGGCCGATGACTGGGTCGCGACGGTCCGTTCCGCGAGGGCGAGCACCCCGGAGAGCAGCTCGTCGCAACGGGTCCGTTCCTCGGCCATGAGCGCCAGCAGCCGGGCGCGGATCTGCTGGATGGTGAGGCCCGCGTACTCCTCGGTGCAGTAGTTGGAGATGCGCTCGAGCTCACCGGCCGAGAAGTCTCGGTCCACCGCCAGCAGGCGGGAGTCGACGAGCCCACCGCCCGTCACCACGATCCCCAGCACGCGCTGGGGCGCCACGTTCACGAAGTGGATGGAGCGCAGCGTCGCGTCCTGGGTGGCGG
>JALOLB010000234.1 GCA_025456225.1 Thermoanaerobaculaceae bacterium | reverse complement strand
AACGGTCACCTCCAGACCTCGGCCGTGCTCCGCCAGGTCCGGGGTGAGCTCGAGGACCGGCCCAACGTCGTCGAGAGCGCCTTTGCCTGGGGCCTGTCGGTGAGCGGCGTCGTCTCGGTGCCCCGATGGGCCGAAAAGGACCGCCTGATCTTCCAGGTCAACACCGGCCAGGGTGTCGCGCGGTACATCAACGACCTCAACTCCGCCGGCGGCCAGGATGCGATCTTCACCCCGGACGGCGAGCTGCGCACCCTCCAGGCGTTCGCGTACTACGTGGACTACGAGCACGCCTGGGGAACGCGGAACGTCTTTGGCCTCGCGATGAACGACCTCCGCAGCTCGTTCATCTGGGGCCACGTGGGGGTGACCAACCTGCAGGAGCAGGCCGGCGACGCGTACCGCAGGACGGACCGGCTGATCCTCAACCTCGTGTGGTCGCCGGTTCCCCAGGTCGACATGGGGGCCGAGCTCCTCTGGGGCCAGCGGGAGAACAAGGACGGGTCGACCGGAACCGCGAGGCAGTTCCAGCTCCGCGCACGCTTCCTGTTCTAGGCTCCGCGGCATGGGATGGCGCTTGCTCGTGCTGGCGGGGCTCCTGGTGGTCGGTGCGGCCACGGCACGCGCGCAGGAGGATCTGGAGCCGCTCTGGCGGATGCCGTTCGATGCCACGGGGGCGAGCGACGTCGAGGCGCGGTCGCTGCAGCTCTACCGCATTCCCATCTCGTTCGGGCTTCGCGACACCACGACGCACGCCTGGGGCCTCGACCTCACGCTCCCCGTGACCCTCGGCGGGTACAGCATCAGCGCGGTGCTCGCCGACGGGCTGTTCTCGGAGCGGGTCCAGACCTACTCGATCATCCCCGGGCTCGAGTTCCAGGTGCCCGTCGGCGCGCACTGGATGGTCAAGCCGTTCGTCGAGGTGGGGGTCCGCGGCGGCGAGATGGGAGGGAACACCGGTGTGCTCTGGGGCGCCGGGACGCGGGCTCGTGGCGCGTACCCTGCCGGGCGGGCGCGGTGGACGCTCGGCGCGGCAGCCGAGTACCGCGCGGGCGGTGGCGACCGTTCGCTCGTCGAGCACTACTCGCAGATTGCCGCCTTCGCCGACGTCCAGAGGCCACTGCCGTTCACCATCTTCCGACGGACGGCCCGCGCCGGCCTCTTCGCGGGCTACCGGTTCCTGACGGATGCGACGTTGCGCACGCTCGACGCCGACGACCTCGAGATCCGCCACCAGGTCGAGGCGGGTTTGAGCCTGTCGACGAGCCCGGCGCTCAGGCTCTGGTTCGTCGAGGTCCCGTGGATCGGCCTCGCCTACCGCGCCGCGGGCGCCCTGTCCGGAGTGCGGATCTACCTGACGTTCCCGTTCTGATCCGGGCCCGCCCGCTGGGGGGATGGCGGCCCTCCGCGTACGGCGATCCGGCAGCCGTCGACCCGTCGTCATCGACGAGAGAGGGCCGAGGGCGTTCAGCGCGGGCTGGCACCTGCACCCGACAGCTCTTGCCCAACCCTGTAGAATCATCGAGCCCGACATCTGCGACACGCGGGCAGAAGAGTGAGGCACCCGGATGGGCCGCAGGACGAGAGCCGGTCAACCTGGGCAAAGCGAGGCGCTCGCGGCCCCGGGTCTGGCCCACCAGGACGACGGTTCGGGACTCGCACCGCACCAGCCGCCGCCGGCCACGCCTCCACCGGCCACGCCCGGCCGAAAGCCCTCGGGGTTCTCGATGCTGCTGCTCCACCTGCACCCGAAGGCCGTGCCTGAGGAGGCGCTCGTCTTCCGACGCACCTTCGGGCTCGGCGGCATCGCGGTGGTGCTCTTCCTGCTGCTCGCGGTGAGCGGGGCCCTGCTCCTGTTCGGCTACGAGCCCTCCCCCGAGCGGGCGTACGGCTCGGTCCGCGAGATCGTCGACCAGACGCCCTTCGGGGCGTTCATCCGCAACGCCCACCACTGGGCGGCGAATGGCCTCCTCCTGGTGGCGCTCCTCCACCTGCTGCGGGTCCTCTTCTCCGGGGCGTACGACCCGCCCCGACGCGCCAACTGGATCGTCGGCCTCGCGCTGCTGCTGCTGGTGATGGCATCCAACTTCACCGGCTACCTGCTGCCCTGGGACCAGCTCGCCTACTGGGCGGTGACGATCGCCACCGGGATGCTCGAGTACGTGCCGCTGGTCGGTGGCAGTCTGCTGCGGGCCGCGCGCGGCGGGGCCGAGGTCGGCTCCAAGACCCTCGCGCTCTTCTTCGTGCTGCACGTGGCGATCCTGCCGATTGCCCTCTTCGTCCTCACCTCGTTCCACTTCTGGCTGGTGCGGAAGGCCGGCGGGGTGATCCTGCCGCGGGAGGCGGGCGCGTCGCGCCGCACGATGGTGCCGACCTCCCCGCACCTCGTGGCGCGCGAGGGGCCGGTGGCGCTCGTGACCGTGGCCACGGTGCTCGTCGTGGCTGCGCTGGTCGAGGCGCCGCTCCTCGCGCAGGCGAACCCGGGGATGAGCCCCAACCCCGCGAAGGCGCCGTGGTACTTCATGGGGTTCCAGGAGCTGCTCCTGCACCTGCACCCGGCGTTCGCGGTGCTCGTCGTGCCGCTGCTCCTGGCCGGGTTGCTGGTGGCGCTGCCGTACCTGCGCCACGGGGAGGCACCGAGCGGAGCGTACTTCCAGTCACCCGCCGGGGGACGGAGCGCGCTGTCCGCGACCGTCCTGGCGCTGGTGGCGGTGCCCGCCTGGGTCCTCGTGGAGGAGTCGGCCAGGCGCACGCCGCCGTGGCTCCCGTTCCTGCCCCAGGCGGTTCGCGCCGGCCTGATCCCCGTGCTGCTCATCTGCACCGTGCACGCAGGCGTCTACCTCCTGGCACGGCGGCTGTTCGGCGCCTCGCGCCTGGAGGCGCTGCAGGCCGTGGTCACGTTCGTGGTGGTCGCGCTCGTGGTCCTGACAGTGACCGGCTCGCTCTTTCGCGGCCAGGGGATGGCCCTGACCTGGCCGTGGGCACTTGCGGGATCGAGGTGAGAGGAGGCAGGTTGACGGACCGGACGCTCGCACCCCACCCCGACCAGCCGCCGCCGGACCGACGCCGGTTTCTGTCGCTCGCCTGGAAGGTCCTCGGCGTCGCGGCCGCTGCGGAGATCGTCGGAGTTGTCGCCGCGTACCTGTGGCCGCGTCCGGGCGCCGGCGAGACCGGCGGCAGGATCGTCGACGCGGGCCCGGTCGGCGAGTTCACCCCGGCCTCGGTGACGCCCTTCCCCGGAGGGAAGTTCTACCTCGTCCGCCTCGCCGACGGCGGCTTCCTGGCGATCTCGTCGAAGTGCTCGCACCTCGGCTGCACGGTACCGTGGAACGAGAGGGACCAGACCTTCCCCTGCCCCTGCCACGCCTCGGTGTTCGACCTGCGTGGCGACGTGCTCTCGCCGCCGGCCCCGCGGGCGCTCGACCTCTATCGGGTGACCATCGAGAGCGGCGTCGTGAAGGTGGACACCGGCCGCCGGATCCAGCGCAGCCGATTCGAGGCCGGCCAGGTGGCGTACCTGTGACGGCGAACGACGCTCCCGCCATGGCGGACGCTGCCCGCCACGACCCTCTGGTCCGCTACCGCCTCGTCGGCGTGCTGGCCACGCTCGCCATCGTGCTCTCGGTCCCGCTGTACCTCGTCGCCCGCTCGCTGCGAGCGCCGCGCGCCAGCGTGCCGCCCGAGGCGCTGTACGTCGGCAGCGAGCGGTGCGCCCCGTGCCACAAGGCGGCGTATGAGGCGTGGAAGGGCTCTCACCACGAGCTGGCGATGCAGGCCGCCCGCGACGACACGGTGCTCGGCGACTTCAACGACGCCAGGTTCGAGCTGCGGGGCAAGACCTGGCGGTTCTTCCGTCGCGGCGAGAGGTTCATGGTCCTGGCCGAGGGGCCCGACGACACGCTGCACGAGTACGAGGTCGCTTACACATTCGGCATCGACCCCCTGCAGCAGTACCTGATCCCCTTCCCGGGCGGGCGGCTGCAGTGCCTCTCGGTGGCCTGGGACACCCGCGCACGACGCTGGTTCTTCCTCTACCCGGGCAGAGACATCCCGCCGAGCGACTGGCTCCACTGGACGCGGCAGGCGCAGAACTGGAACACGATGTGCGCCGACTGCCACTCGACGGCGGTCCGCAAGCGCTACGACGTGCCCACCGACACCTTCCACACGACCTGGTCGGAGATCATGGTCGGCTGTGAGGCGTGCCACGGCCCGGGCTCCCGGCACGCCGCCTGGGCGGACCAGCCGGCGATGGCCCGTCCCCAGGTCGACAACCACGCCCTCGTGACGCGCACCTCGGGCCTGTCCAACCGGGAGGTGGTCGACCTCTGCGCACCCTGTCACGCGCGCCGCGCCCAGATCGCCGACCAGGGGATCCCGGGCACTCCCTTCCTCGACCGCTACCTGCCGGTGCTGCTGACTCCCGGCACGTTCTGGCCGGACGGGCAGATCCTCGACGAGGACTACGAGTATCACAGCTTCATCCAGAGCAAGATGTTCGCGAACAACGTCTCGTGCCGCGACTGCCACGACGTGCACCGCGCCAAGCGGCGCACGGACGGCAACGCGTTGTGCACCCGGTGCCATCGTGCCGACACCTACGACACCGAGGCCCACCACTTCCACAAGCGGGTGTTCAAGGGCGCCCCGAGCGCCGGCGCCCTCTGCACCTCCTGCCACATGCCCGGCCAGCTCTACATGGTGGTCCACTTCCGGGTCGACCACTCCCTGCGTGTGCCCCGCCCGGACCTCTCAGCCGCGCTCGGCGTCCCGAACGCGTGCACTGCCGCCGGTTGCCACGCCGACAGGAGCGTGGCGTGGGCCGTGGAGAAGTACGACGCGTGGTACGGCAAGCAGCGCAAGCCGCACTACGGGACCGTCCTGGCGGCGGGCCACGAGGGGCGGCCCGACGCGGGGCCCGAGCTCGTGCGGCTCGCCCAGGACCAGCTCCGCCCTGCCATCGCCCGGGCCACCGCGGTCGAGCTCCTCAGCCGCTTCCCGGGCGAGTCGACCACGGCCACCCTTGAGAAGGCGCTCGCCGACGACGACGCCCTCATCCGCCAGACGGCCGCGAGCTCGCTGCGCCCTGCCGATCCTGCGCGCCTCGTCAGGGCGCTGGTGCCGCTCCTCAAGGACCCGGTCCGCGCGGTGCGCACCGCGTCCGCGGCACGGCTGGCCGAGGTTCCGCCGGGGCTGCTCACCCAGGCGCAGCGCGCAACGCTGGCGGCGGCGCTCGAGGAGTACGTCGCGGTGCAGCTCTACGGCTCGGACATGCCTTCGGGGCCGTACAACCTCGCCAACCTCGAGGTGCTCCAGGGCCGCGACGCCGAGGCGGAGCAGCACTACCGGAGAACCCTCGGAATCGACGGCCAGTTCTTCCCCGCCAAGTCCAACCTGGCGCTCCTGCTCGCACGGACGGGCCGCACCGCCGAGGCCGAGGGGCTGCTGCGCGAGATCCACGCCGAGCAGCCGGGGAACGCCGGGGTGGCGTTCAACCTGGGACTGCTGCTCGCGGAGCGGGGGAACGCCGCCGAGGCGGAGACGGCGCTGCGCGCCGCCCTGGCAGCCGACCCGACGATGGCCGCCGCCGCGTACAACCTCGCGGTCCTGCTGGCCCCGCGCAGGCCCGCCGAGGCGGTCGAGCTCTCGCGCCGCGCCGCGCAGGCACGCCCGGAGGAGCCGAGGTACGCGTGGACGCTCGCCTACTACCAGGCAGCCTCGGGCGACCAGGCAGGCGCCGCCCGCACGCTCGAGGAGCTGCTCCGATTTCACCCGGGCGACGCGGACGCCGCACTCCTTCTGGGCGAGATCCTCGCTCGTGGCGGGAAGCCCGCGGAGGCGGAGGCTGTGCTGCGCCGTACCCTCGAGGCGAAGGACCTGAAGGCGGCCGACCGGGCTCGCATCGCGCAGCGCCTCTCCGCCGCCCCTTCTGCCCCCTGAGCGTCCTCAGGCCACCGCGATCAACCAAGACGGTTCCGGAGGCT
>JALOLB010000044.1 GCA_025456225.1 Thermoanaerobaculaceae bacterium | reverse complement strand
GCCCGAGCGCTGGTCCTCAAACACCTGGTAGGGCAGCTCGAGGGAGTGGGCGAGACCGTCGGAGTACATGCGCGCGCCGAGGCGCTGGGTGATGACGTTGACGAAGTAGTCCTGGAAGTTCTTGGCCACCCGCGAGACGAAGGCGACGCCCACCGCGGCCGCCAGGAGCAACGAGACCCCCCGCAGGAACTCGGCCGTCGTGTACTGGTCGGACTTCGTGGCGTACCCGTCGATGAGGTACCGGAAGATCGCCGGGTCGAGCAGCGAGAAGAGCTGGTTGGTGGCGGCCAGCACGAGGGCGAGCAGCACCAGGCCCCAGAACTCCCGCAGGTACCGCCAGAGGATGCGCACGTGGCCTCCCGAGGGTGCAGTCCGGCGCAGGCTCCAGGCTTCCCGCCCGCCGGATCGCGCCATTCTCCGCTCCTTCCCGCCCGCCCTCAAGCGGCGGGTGGTTCAGAGGACCTTGACGACCACGAGGGCGATGTCGTCCTGCTGGTGGGAGCCGGCCGAGAAGGCCGCCACCTCCCGCACGATCGCTTCCTTGAGCCGGGCCGCGGGGAGCGAGGTGTCGAGACGTCGGACGAGGTCTGCCATCGCGTCGTAGCCGAGCTGCTCCCCGGACCGGTTGCGCGCCTCGGGCAGGCCGTCGGAGAACAGGACCAGCACGTCGCCCGGCTCGAGGGTGAGCTCGGTGGTCTCGTAGACGGTGTCGGGGAAGACCCCGAGCGGCACGGTCGGCCCGGTGGACGGCAGGTAGCGGACCAGGCCGCCGCTCGCATGCAACGGCTCGCACAGGCCGGCGTTGACGAAGGCGAGGCGGCGGGAGTCCCGGTCGACGGACGCGAGGCAGAGGGCCGTGAACATCCGCCGCCCGATCTTGGTGTGCAGGGAGCGGTTCACCCCGTTCATGATGGCGTCGAGGCTGCTGCCCTCGCCGGCCCTGGCCCACAGCATGCCGTTGGAGAGCACCGCCATCATCGCCGCCTTCATCGCCTTTCCGGACACGTCGCCGACCGCGATGCAGAGCTGGCCCTCGTCGGTGCCGGTCCGGAAGTAGTCGAAGAAGTCGCCGCCCACCTCGTGGGCCGGCAGGCAGACCCCGGAGACCTCGAACCCGTCGACCCGGGGATCGGCGGCGGGCATGATCGCCATCTGGGTGTCGTGAGCGGCGTGCAGCTCGGCGAGGAGGCGGACGTTGCGCAGGCGGCGCCGCGCCACGGCCAGGGCGAGGCCGGCGAGCACCAGGACGGCGGCGAGGCGGAACCACCAGGTGCCCCAGAACGGCGGCGTGACGACGATCGCGACCGCCGCGCCCGTCTCGTTCCACACCCCGTCGCTGTTGGACGCCTTGACGCGGAACACGTAGCGCCCCGGGGCGAGCCCGGTGAAGGTCGCGAAGCGCCGGTCGGACCGGGTCGGGATCCAGCCCTCGTGGAAGCCGTCGAGGGTGTAGGCGTACTGGTTCTTGCGCGGGGCGGTGAAGTGCAGCGCCGCGAACTCGAACGACACCACCTGGTCCCGGTGGGAGAGCTCGATGGCGTCCGTGTGCTCGATCGGCCGCGTGAGGATCGGCCGGCCGGACGGGGCGTCGCCGGGGCGCACCGAGCGGTTGAAGAGCTGGAGGTCGGTGACCGCCACCGGTGGCGGCAGGGGGTTGAGGCGGATCTGCTCCGGGACGAACGCGCTGAGGCCGTTGATGCCGCCGAAGAACAGCTCGCCGCGCGGGCTTGAGAAGCACGAGCCGCCGTTGAGCTCGTTGCTGGGCAGCCCGTCCTGGACGTCGAAGCTGTGGACCGCCCCGTCGCGCGGGTCCAGGCGCGAGAGGCCGTTGTTGGTGCTGATCCAGATCCTCCCCTGCGGGTCCTCGAGCAGCCCGTAGACTGCGTTGCTGGCGAGGCCGTTCTCGACGGTGACGTGGGTGAACGTCCCCGTCGCCCGGTCGAGGCGGTCGAGCCCGCCGCCGTAGGTTCCCACCCACAGCGTCCCGGAGCGGTCCACGAGGACCGCGAAGACGTGGTCGTTGCCGAGGCTGGCCCGGTTGGAGCCCGAGGCACGGTAGTGGGCAAAGGTCCCCTTCGCCCGGTCGAGCCGGTTGAGACCGCCGCCGTCGGTACCGATCCACAGGTCGCCGCTCGGGTCCTCGACGAGGCAGCGCACGAAGTCGTGGCTGAGGCTCGCGGGGTCCCGCGGGTCATTGCGGTGGTGGACGAATCTCCGGCTGCCCGGATCGAGGCGATCCAGGCCGCCGCCATAGGTGGCGACCCAGGTCGCGCCGGACCGGTCCACGAGCACGGCGCGCAGCTCGTCGTGGGCGAGGGAGCCTGGGTCGGCGGGGTCGTGGCGGTGGTGGGTGAAGCGGCCGGTGCGCGGGTCCAGCCGGTCGAGGCCGCCGCCGTGGGTGCCGATCCACAACGTCCCGTCGCCTGCCGGGGTGATGACCCGCACCGTGTCGTGGGCGAGGCTCGTTGGATTGCCCGGATCGTGCCGGTAGTGGCGGAACGCTCCGGACGAGGGGTCGAGCCGGTTGAGGCCGCCCGCGTCGGTGCCGACCCACAGCGTGCCGCCCGGATCCTCGTAGGTCGACCACACGATGGGGTGGCTCAACGAGCGCGAGTCGCCCGGGACGCTCGTGATGTGGCGAAACGGCTTGCGCTCGAGGTCGAGCTTGGACAGCCCGCCGCCATAGGTGCCGATCCACAGCACGTGCGAGCGGTCCTCATGGAGCGACCACACCCGGTCGCTGGAGAGGCTCGACGCCCCCAGGGGGTCGGTGTGGAACACGGTGACGGTCCGGGTGCCGGGCTCGATCCGTGCCAGGCCGCCCTCGGTGGCGACCCACAGTGCCCCGGCGTGGTCCTCCAGCAGGCCGCGGACCAGCGGGCTGGGCAGGGAGCCGGGTGACCCGGGGGCAGGGGGTAGCCGCGTGAAGGCGCCCGTGCTCCGGTCGAGCGTGCACAGCCCGCCGCCGTAGGTGCCGATCCACAGCACGCCGAGGCGGTCCTCCAGGATGGCCAGCACCTCGCCGTGGGGGAGTGCGCGCGGGTCGGAGGGATCGGGGGCGAACCGGGTGAAGCGCCCGGTCGCGCGGTCGAGGCGGTTGAGCCCGCCACCGTTGGTCCCCACCCACAGCGTGCCGTCGCGGTCCTCGTGGAGCGCCCGCACGTCGTTGCTGGACAGGCTCGTCGGGTCCCCGGGGTCGAACCGGAAGTGGGTGAACGTCCACGACAGGCGGTCGAGGCGGTCGAGCCCGCCGCCCTGGGTGCCGATCCACAGCTCCCCGGAGCGGTCCTCGAGAATGCAGCGTACCGTGCCGGCCCCCAGGCTCGCCGGGTCGGCCGGATCGGGGCGGAACCGGGTGAACTGTCCCGTGGACGGGTCGAAGCGGTTGAGGCCACCCTCGAAGGTCCCGATCCAGAGGATCCCCTCCCGGTCCTCGTAGATGGTCTTCAGCTCATTGTGACTCAGTGAGTTGGAGTTGTCGGCCTGATTTCGGAGGACAGTGAAGCGGTAGCCGTCGTGGCGGTTGAGCCCGTCCTCGGTGACGAACCACATGAACCCCTTGCGGTCCTGGAGGATGCCCTCGACGATGCTCTGGGACAGCCCGTCGGCGAGGGAGAGCCGCTCGAACGGCTGCCGGCCCTGAGCCGGCAGCAGCGTCGCGGCACACGCCAGGAGGACGATCCCGACGAGCACCGTGGATCCTGGCCGTCGGAACCCGCGGCGTCCAGCAGCTCCCTCCCGCGCAGCGCGCGTCGGGAGGCCGGGAGTGGGCGTGGGAAGCATCGTTTCCATGCGGGCCACCAGGACGGTTGCCATTGTCGCATTCCGGATGGTGGAGCACCACGGGACAGGCGGCACTCCGTGGGGCCTCAGAAGGTGTGTAGCGATCGGACCAGGCTGTCCCCAGAGGTTCCACGCCTGAGGCGGGGCCCTTGACGTGGACCTCGTCGTGGACGTGGTCGTGGACGTGGACGCAGACGAAAACGTGGACCACTCGCACGCCGAGGTACGACAATTTCGGAGCGAGACGGGCCGTGGGAACCGGGTCGGTGGCGGGCGCTCGGTCGAAGACCCCCCGCGCGCGAGCGAACGCCTTGGCCACGAGGACGTCTACGTCCACGACGACGTCCACGACCACGTCCACGACCACGTCCACGACCACGTCCACGACGACGTCCACGACGACGCGGCTGCGTGTTCTCCCGATACCCTCGCAGGCTCTCAGCGCCCCGATGCCGGGGTCGGCGACGGAGTCGGGCGGGCCTCCGCCCGCTCCCCGGCGGCCCGGCGGTTGCGCACGAGCCAGCTCAGGGTCTTGGAGTCCTCGACCCCGCGCACCACGTTCTCCAGGTCGCGGACGAGCTGCGGGTCGTTGATGAGCTGCCCCGCGGAGCCGGGCCCGTGGTCCAGCTTCTCGGACACGCTGGCAAGCGAAGCGGTGAGCCGTGCGAGATCGGCGAGGAACGCCTCGGCGAAGGCCTTGTCGGAGATCAGTCGGCCCAGGGTGCCCTGACCCTCGCGGAGCTCGAGCCCGACGTCGCGGATCGCCTCCGCCGCCTCGCCGACGCGGGCGAGGGCCTCGCCGAGGCGCCGCCGGCCCTCGGGGTCGCGGAGGAGACCCGCGACCACCGTGTCGTCGCGCCCGAGGTCGCGGCCGAGCGCCTCGGTGAGCGCTCGGGCGGCGCCGGCGAACCCCGAGAGGTCGGCCACCATCTTCTCGCCGAGCTGGTCGTCGCGCAGGAGCCGGCCGAGGGTGCCCTTGCCGGCGCGCAGGTCGGTGAGCAGGACGTCGAGCTGCTCGAGGGCCGAGGCCAGGTGCTCCCCGGTGTTGGTGTTGGCGCGCCCCGTCACGAGCCCGCCGAGGATCCCCTCGCCGCCCTCCACCCGGTCCAGGATCTTGCGCAGGGAGGCCGAGACCGCCACCAGGTTTGACATCGCGTCGCCGCCCCTGGCCAGCACCGAGGCGAGGTCCGCCAGGGTCTCGCTGGGGATCTCCCGGCCCGGCCCGATGACCGGCTCCGCCGGCGAGCCCGAGGTCACCTCGATGTAGCGGTCGCCGAGCAGGCCCAGGGTGCGGAGGCGCACCCGTGAGTCGGCCCGCACCCGCTTCGCCACCCGGGCATCGACCCGGAGCGTCACGACGATCTCGCGCTCGGCAGGGTCCTCGGGCAGGCGGACGTTCTCGACATTGCCGACCACCACGCCGTTGAGCCACACGGGCGCCCCCTCGACCAGCCCGGCCACGTGCACGAATCGAGTCGTGTAGGTGAGGTGCCGCACGAACAACCCCTGCTTGCGGCCGAGCACGAGGATGGAGAGGCCGAGCAGGACGATGAGCGCCCCGGTGAACAGGCCGACCTTCAGCCGGCGCCGCGGATCATGTTCCAGCATGGACCCCTCCTGCCCGCACGAACTCGCCCACCGCCCCAGGGCTGGCCGCCGCGTCCTGGAGGTCGCCCACGAACGCGAACCGTCCCGCATCGAGGAAGGCGATCCGGCCACCCAGCTCCCGCGCCAGGGTCAGGTCGTGGGTGACCACGACAGACGTGGCGCCGGTCTCGTCCCTGACCTCGTGGATGAGGCGCGAGATGGCGAGGCCGGTGAGCGGGTCGAGCCCGGCCGTGGGCTCGTCGTAGAGAATCACCTCGGGGCGCAGGGCGAGCCCCCGCGCGATGGCGACGCGCTTGCGCATGCCGCCCGAGAGGTCGGCGGGCCAGAGGCCCTCGCTGCCCGCCAGCCCGACCCGGGCCAGCAGCTCGCCGACCCGGGCCGCGACGGCCGCGCGGTCCCGGCCGTCGCCCTCCATCAGGCTGAAGGCCACGTTCTCCCCCACGGTGAGGGAGTCGAACAGGGCGCCGCTCTGGAAGATGTAGGAGACCCGGCGGCGCAGCTCGACGAGGTCGATGTCCCCGAGACGCGACACCGCGCAGCCGAGCACCTCCACCTCGCCCCGGTCGGGCTGCAGCAGCCCGTTGACGTGCTTGAGCAGGACCGACTTGCCGCTGCCGGAGCCGCCCAGCACGACAATCGTCTCGCCGCGCCGGACCTCGAGGTCGACGCCGCGCAGCACGGGCTTCCTGCCGAAGCTCTTGTGCACGTCGCGCACGCTGACCATGGGCTGCTCCTCGGTCATAGCACGAGGAAGAGCTTGGTCAGGAAGAAGTCGAGGGTGAGCACGGTGATGGCGATCGCCACCACGGTGTTGGTCGTGGCGGTGCCCACCCCGTCGGCGCCGCCGCGCGCCTGGAGCCCGTTGTAGCTCGCGATGAGCCCGATGGCGAAGGCAAAGAAGACCGACTTGGCAAGGCCGGAGAAGTAGTCACCATAGGTGAGCAGGCGGGTGGCGCGGGAGAAGTAGAGCCCGGGCGACAGGTCGAGCTCCCAGCTCGCGATGAGCATGCCGCCGAAGATCCCGGTCGCGTTGGCGAGCACCACGAGCAGCGGCAGCCCGATCAGCAGCGCCCACATGCGTGGAACCACCAGCTTGCGGATCGGGTCGGCGCCGAGGGAACGCAACGCGTCGACCTGCTCGGAGACCGTCATGCTCCCGAGCTCGGCGGTGATGCCGGCACCGACCCGCCCGCCCACCATGAGCGAGGTCAGCACCGGCCCCAGCTCGCGCACCAGGGAGAACGCCACGACCTCGCCGATGAAGAGCTTGGCGCCGAACAGCGCCAGGGTGTGGGCGGTCTGCAGGGCGAGCACCATGCCGGTGAACAGCGCGATGACCGCCGCCAGGTTGGTGGATCGCAGCCCCATCACCTCGATCTGGCGGACCACCTCCCCGAACGCCAGGGGCGGCGTCACCATGCGGGCCACCACCGCGCGGGCCAGGATTGCCACGGCACCCAGCTCCCGCACGCGGCGCCACGTCAGGTCGTAGAGGCGGTCGAGGATCAGCATGTCGACACCCGCGAAGCGTACGGCTCCAGCAATGGTAGCCCACCTGCGTGGTAGCATCCGCGCAACCTGGAGGTGCGCCATGGACGAGAACGCTGCGGGACAGCCGGTCACGGACGCAGGCGGTGCGCCCGAGACGGCACCCCCGGTCTCGCCGGTCGCCCAGGAGCAGGCCGCGGCCGAGGCGCTGCGCGCCCAGCATCGCAGCGGCGCGAGCTGGTTCTTCTGGATCGCCGGGCTGTCCCTCGTCAACTCGGTCCTGGCCCTGACCGGCGCCAGCATGCGGTTCATCTTCGGCCTCGGCATCACCCAGGTGGCCGACGCCCTGGGTGGCGTCGCCGAGGGCGAGGGCAGTGGTCTCGCCAAGGGCGTGGCGTTCGGGGTCAGCCTCGTGGTGGCCGGGTTCGTGGCGCTCTTCGGCTGGGCGGCCCTCCGGCGCATCCACCCGCTCTACGTCCTCGGGATGGTGCTCTACGTCCTCGACGCGCTCCTGATGCTGGTCTTCCAGGACTGGCTCGGCGCCGGCTTCCACGCCTTCGTGCTGTGGGGTCTGTGGCGCGGCCTCGCGGCCAGCCGGCAGCTCCGCCGCATCGAGGAGGCCACGGCCCACCTGGTCGGTGCCCCCATCGCCCCGCGATAGCCAGCAGCGCCGCGGTGCTCAGCCGATCCGGCGAAGGATGCTCAGGCGGCACACCGAGCAGTAGCGGTACGCGTCGAACGGGACTCCGGCCGCGGCGGCGTGGCGCTCGGTGATCTCCCGGGCCTGAGCGAGGCACTCGGCGCGCAGCGCGGGATCGTCCACGAAGACCGCAACGAGGTGCTCGTAGTCCGCGAAGGAGCGCGAGAAGTAGACGAGCTCCTCGCTGACGCCCTCGAGGCCGACCCTCCCCCCGTCCAGGATCGCGGCGTACGCCAGCCGCTGGATCTCCTCCTCGTCCCCGGTCAGCCGGGTGATCTCGGAGTAGTACCCCGGCCCGGCCACCGGCTCGAGGAACGCCGCCTCGCCGCCTGGCCTGAGCACCCGGGCGCACTCGACCATGGCGTTGCCGAGCCGCTCCGCCGGGACGTGATGCAGGCTCGCCGCGTAGACCAGCACGTCGGCGTGGCCGTCCGGCAGCGGCAGCGCCTCGCCCCCTCCCGGAAGGTAGTGCTCGTCACCGGCCCTCGGCGCCGCCTCCGCCCGGGCCAGCATCGCCGGCGTGTCGACACCGGTCGCGGTCGCCCCCTGCCCGACCAGCCAGCGCACCAGCTCCCCGGTCCCGCAGCCGACGTCCACCACCGTCCTGCCCGGCAGGGAGAGGCGTTCCGCCAGCACCTGCCCGGTCGAGTCGATCCTCAGCATGACGCCCCCTTCCGCCCCCGTCCCGACGGCGCGACGCCGGTCCCGGTGCCGGCCGATCAGGGGTCCCACGGCTTCATACGAGCAGGAGGCTCGAAAGGTGGCAGGGTCCGGGCGAGGCGATGCGCGGGCGCTCCGGCAGCCGGCCTCAGATCGGCTCGCGCTGCAGCGGCATCGTCATGCAGCGGGCGCCGCCGCGGCCGCGCACCAGCTCGCCGCCGCGGAACGCCACGACCTCGACCCCGGCCTCCTCGAGGGCGCGGAACGTACGGTCGTTGCGGCCGTACGACATGACCTGGCCGGGCTTGAGGGCGAACACGTTGGCGCCGTCGTTCCACTGCTCGCGCAGCGCCTCGATGACGTGCTCCTCGGGCCGCGGGTACTGGTCGAGCCGGCCCGCCACGTACACCGTCTGCTCGGTGTCGGCGAGCCCGAGCTCCGCGAGCGCCGCCATCGTGTCGTCGAAACGCGATGTCGGGCGGCCGTCCCGCCACACCACTTCGACCCGCGACGGCTGGGCCATGTGCTCCGGCGCCGGCCCGTGGTAGGGCTTGCCGAGCGCGGCGCAGCGCCGCTCGGCCTCCTCCGCCACCTCGGCGTAGATCGCGGGGCGATTCCAGAGGTACGGCAGGGTGAGCACCCGTCGCCGGTCCACCCAGGTCAGCACCGTGTCGAGGTGCATGAACTCGCGCTGGGCCGGGATGATCACCTTCACCACCCGCTCGACCGCCGTGCGGGCGAACAGGAAGCGGGCGAGGTGGTCCGCGCCGGCGTGGTTGGTGCGCTCGCCGACCCCGACCACGACCGTCCGCTCGTCGGGCACCAGCACGTCGCCGCCCTCGATGGTCGCCGCGGGGTCCTCGAGGATCCCGTCGTGGACCAGCGCCCCGGCGAAGCGCGGGTGGCGCTTGAGGACCGCCGCCAGCAGCCGTGCCTCGCGCTGCCGCGCCGGCCAGAACGGGTGCGAGACGACGATCGCACCCGGCACCGCGAACGCCGGATCGCGCATGAAGTAGAGGTTGGGCAGCGGCTCCAGCACCACCTCGTTGTCGAGGGCGAAGTGCTCGGGAAACCCGCCGATCAGGTGGTGCGGCCGCAACCGGGTGTCGCCGAGGCGCACCAGCACGCCCTCGCCCGCCACCTCCCGCACCACCGCCTCGAGCCCGGCCGGCGTGGCGCAGACGTCCTTGAGCAGGTCCTCGAGGACCAGCACCTCGACCCCCTGCGCCGTCATGAGCTGGCAGAACGCGCGGTGCTCCGGCCGCGCCTCCTCGATGTCCATGATGTCGTCGAACAGCAGCGCGTCCTTGGTCCACGGCACCGTCTGCCGGTGCTCCCGCCCCGGCTGGTGCACGAGCACCGTCCGCAGCCGCCCCACCTCCGAGCCCACGCCCCAGGTCGTCATGGAGAACCTCCCGCTCGCACAGAGTAGCGCCGGATGCCGCGAAGCATCGCGACGCACCGAGAGGGTGGGTCGAGTATGGCCGCTCCGGCTCTCGAAAGAAGCAGCGTCCACGCCCGCCAGGGCAGCCATGTCCATGCTCGAAGGAGTGGACCGGTGAGAGATGTGCGCCAGTGCTCGTGCCCTGGGCGAGGAAACCCGGCGTCGGAGCAGGGCGTACAAAACGACGACCATGCGGTGACCCCCTGGAGGAAGCATGAGGATTGGAGCTGTCGTACTGTGCTTGCTGCTGAGCCTGGGTGTCTGCGCGGCGGGTCTCGATCAGGCCCGCTCGCTGATCTCGGAGAACCGTCTCGCCGAGGCCAGGGCACTCCTCGAGACCACCGTCAAGGACCCGGCGCTCAGGGGCGAGAGTCTGGTCCTGCTCACCCGCGTGAGCACCCTCGAGGGCGACTGGAAAGCGGCCACGTCGTGGGGGGAGCAGGCGACCGCCGCGCTGCCGAAGAGCTCGGAGGCACACTACAACCACGCCGTGGCCCTGCGCCTGAAGCTCACCAGTGTCAGCAAGGCCCGGGCGATGTTCGGGATCGGCGACTACAAGACGGCGCTCGCCAGGGCGATCGAGCTCGACCCGGGCAACCTCGACGCCCGCGGGGAGGAGATCGGTTTCCTGATGAGTGCGCCCGCCGTCGCCGGCGGGGGCGACGACAAGGCGAGAGCCAGGATCCGTGAGCTCAAGGCCATGGACCGGAAGCGCGGGCTTGGTTTCGAGGTCGCGCTGCTGCGCAAGGAGGGCAAGCTCCCCGAGGCGATCACCCTGATGCGCCAGATCCTGAACGAGGACCCTCAGGATCACCGCACCCGGCTGACCCTCGTGACCATGCTCCAGGAGGCCAGGCGCTTCACCGAGGCGGAGCCGGAGCTGCTCATCCTGGCCGAGGTCAAGGACGGGATCTGGGCGCTCTCGGCGCAGTACCAGCGCGCACGCAGCCGCATCCTGGGCCGCTACGAGCAGGAGAAGGCCGTCGAGCTGCTGCTCGACTTCATCGCCAGGCTCCCGGAGAACGCCGACGGCCTCCCCACCGCATCCGCCGCCCACTGGCGTCTGGGCAACGCCTACGAGCAGCTCAAGCAGACCGACAAGGCCCGCGCCGCCTACCAGAAGGCGATCGCGCTCGACCCCGCGAACGAGGAAGCCAGGAAGGCGCTCAAGGCGATCGGGACGGCATGACCTGAGGGTCTGCCAACCTCCCGTGCTAAGCTCCTGCCGGCTTCCTCATGCGCTCGACGGACCGAACGACCACCCCCATGACCGGGCGCCCTGGGCGGTGCGAGCCCGACCGGGAAGACCGGTGAGCGCGCCGGCTCAGGCGGGTCTCGGGGACGCCGTCCCGGGCGTCGCCGTTTCGGCGCCTCGCGCCCCGGCACCACAGCGTGCCGGGGGTCTGCTCCGCTTCGTCGTCACGCTGCTCCCGTACTTCAAGCCTCACCTGCCCTGGCTGACGCTCATCCTGCTGGGCATCGCCGCGAACCTGGGGTTCGAGACCGGCCTGCCGCTCAGCCTCAAGCTGCTCGTCGACCAGGCGCTGGTGCCGCGCGACACCGGCCGTCTCGTGCTGATCCTCTCCGTGCTCGCCGTCGGGGCGCTGCTCGCGTCCGGGCTGGCGCTGGTGCAGGACTTCGCCTACGCTCGCACCGAGACCGCGGTCGTGGCCGAGCTGCGGACCCGACTCTTCGCGCACCTCCAGACGCTCTCCCTCGGTTTCTTCGCGCGCTGCAGGCCAGGCGACCTGCTGTCGCGGCTCGGGACCGACCTGGCCGCGATCGAGCAGGCCGTGGTGCTGGCGCTGCCGGCGACCCTGGCCGGCTCGCTCGGGGTGCTGGTCAGCCTGGTGTGCATGCTCGTGCTGGAGTGGCGGCTGGCTCTGGTCTCGATGGTGGGCATCCTGCTCTCGTTCCTGGCCGCCCACAGGATTGAGCCCCGGGCCTTCGACGCCAACCATGCCGCGCGCGCCGCCGAAGGGGCGGTGACGGCCTTCCTCCAGGAGAACCTGGGCGCGCAGCCGGTCGTCAAGGCATTCGGCCTGCAGGCCCGGGAGCAGGAACGGCTGGCCGGCCGCATCGGCGCCCTCCGCACGCTCCGCCTGCGCGCCAGCCTGCTCAACTACCTGCTCCAGCGGCTCCCCAATACCGGCGTGTTGCTGGTGGTCTTCCTGGTCGTCGGGCTGGGGTCGGTGCTCACCCTTCGCGGGGCGATGACCGTGGGCTCGCTCGTGGCGTTCCACGGCCTGCTGATCCAGATGGCCGCCTACGTCGCCACCGTCACCTGGGCGATCCCTCAGGCGCTCGACGGTGCGGCCGCGATGCACCGTTTCCAGCAGCTCCTCGACGAGCGGCCCGCAGTCACCGAGGCTCCGGGAGCCGCCGAGCTGCCGCCTCTCGCCCGAGACGTCTGTTTCGACGACGTGAGCTTCAGCTACGGGGGAGAGGGCGGCGGGCTGCGGGGCGTGACGCTGCGCATCGGGAAGGGGACCCGCGTGGCGGTGGTCGGCCCGAGCGGGGCGGGCAAGAGCACCCTGCTCCACCTGCTCGCGCGCTTCCACGATCCCACCTCCGGCACGATCAGCTTCGACGGTCATGACCTCCGCGATGCATCCCTGGCCTCGGTGCGCCGGCAGCTCGGGATCGTCTTTCAGGAGAGCGTCCTCTTCGACGACACGATCCGCGAGAACATCCGTGTCGGCATGCTCTCCGCCGGTGACGAGGCCGTGGCGCGAGCCTCGCGCCGCGCCGGCGTGGACGGCTTTGCGCAGCTCCTGGCCGACGGGCTGCAGACGACGGTGGGGGAGCGCGGGAGCCGCCTGTCTGGCGGGCAGCGCCAGCGGGTCGGAATCGCCCGCGCCATCCTGCGGGAGCCTGCCCTGTTGCTGCTGGACGAGCCGACGTCGGCGCTCGACCCGGCCACGGAGGCGGGGGTCTGGGCGACCCTCGACGAGGTCGGCACGGGGTGCACGGTGGTCACCGTGACGCACCGGCTGGCGCCGGTCGCGCGAGCCGACCAGATCGTCGTGCTCGATCGGGGCCGCCTCGTCGAGCAGGGGACCCATGGGGAGCTGCTGGCCCGGGGCGGGGTGTATGCCGGGCTGTGGGAGAAGCAGAACGGGTTCACCCTGAGCGCCGACGGCGACCGGGCCACGGTCGAGCCTGGCCGGCTCGCACGGTTGCCGGTTCTCAGCCGTCTCAGCTCGACCCTCCTCGAGGAGCTGGCCGGGCTCTTCGTCACCGAGATCCACCCGGCCGGCCGTGACGTCGTCCGCGAGGGCGACCGCACCAGCAGCTTCTACATCGTCGTGCGGGGCAAGATCGCGGTGCTCAGGCGCACCCCGGGCGGCGAGCCCACCCGCCTCGGCGTGCTCGACGACGGGGACTACTTCGGCGAGATCGCGCCCCTGCGCCGCGTGCCGCGCACGGCCACCCTGCACACGCTGACCCCCTGCGTGCTCCTCAAGCTCGAGCACGAGCCCTTTCTCAGCCTGCTGGCGCGCGTCCCGGAGGTGCGCGCCGAGGTGGAGGCCACCATGGTCGAACGCATCGAGTCGCATACGGAGTGGGGTGCCCCCCGGGCCCCGGAGCGAAGCTCATGACGCGCACCTTGCATGCTCGCTGGGGTGCGGTCGCGATCCTGCTGGCCGTGACCCTGGCATCCGTCGCCTGCCAGTCGACCGGACCGCAGCCCTGCGATCCGATCCGCATCAGGGTGCCCATGATCCGGCAGGGCACTGGCTACACCTGCGGCGTGGCCGTCCTGCAGTCGATCCTCTTCCACTGGGGCGAGGAGTGGCGGGAGGACAAGCTGGCCCGGGAGCTCGGGGCGACCCCGGAGGAGGGGACCAACTATCGCGCCATCGTCCGCCTGGCCGAGAGCAAGGGCTTCCGGGTCGAGGTGTCGACCGGGATGACGCTCGAGCAGGTGACGACCGCGGTGGATGCCGGGTGGCCGGTGGTCGTGGCGATCCAGGCGTGGGGCGACCACCCCGAGGCCTACGCCGAGAGCTGGGACGATGGCCACTATGTCGTGGTCGTGGGTTACGACCGCAAGAACCTCTACTTCATGGACCCATCCACGATCGGCACCTACACCTTCATTCCGGTCGAGTCGTTCCTCGCGCGCTGGCACGACTACTACCACGACGCCGACGGGCGGCGGGTCGACGTCGTGCACCTCGGGATGATCTTCCGGCGGGACACACCTCCCACCTACGATCCCCGGGTCATCGTCCCCCTCGAGTAGCGGCGCCACAGCGCGGGCTCGTCACGGACCCCGGTGAGGGCTGGGTTACGTGGGAAGCCGGAATCGCGCGTCGTCGAGCTCGGGGTCGAGGTCGATCTTCCTGATGGCGATCCTGAGGACCTGGGGCCGGTCCCTGACCTGGGTCTCGATGAGGTGGGGGAAGACGAGCCCGCCTACCTCGCGGAAGTCGGAGAACGTGCTCACGAGCTGGGTGGGCCGCCCCTTGATGATCCGTGTGACGTCGGAGCGGACGATCTGGTGCGACGAGACGTCGACGTAGTCGTAGCGGATCGCCCCGCCCTTGAGCGTCACCTTGAGCTTCGAGGCTTCCCCGCCGGGGAGCGTCTCACGGCCGACGAGCTCGACGACGTGCCCCTTCTCGCGCCAGTTGACGAGCGGTCCCTCGATGTCGCGCTGGTCCACCCCCGCCGCCGCGTCGGTCTCCGGCGGCATCGCCTGGGGCTCGAACTGCCCCTGCAGCGGCGCCACCTGCCAGCCGCGCTGGCCGTCGTTCGCGAACACGCTCTTCGTCCCCTCGTAGGTGAACTCGAGCCGGAACAGGCCGGGCCGCTTGACCTCGCGGACCACCTTCGCGACCCGCCCACCGCTCGCGGTCACCGTCCCGGTCTCCCGGATCGCCCGCAGCGCCTGGATCCGCTCCGTGCCCCCGCGCGCGGCGAGGTTCGAAGCCACGATCTCGTCGACCGGCGACGGTGCGGAGCACGCCGCGAGGAGCGCGCCGAGGAGCGGGAGCACCTTGAAGTAGCGCCTCATGGAAGTCTCCCGATGCATCACTGCCCTCCCGTCGGATGGTCGTATGACCCTGGCTGCACCGGCTGCACCGGCCAGTAGGTGAGCCCGTACCCCCAGCCGGTCGGATCGCCGAGCTGGGGCAGCCCCCCGTGCATGAACTTCTCGCGCTCGGCGTCCTCCTTGGCCTTGCGGGCCCGCTCCGCCTCCTGGTCGGCCTGGATCTGGGCCGCCAGCGCCTGGCGGTCCGCTTCCTCGCGTGCCCGCCGCTCCGCGAGGATCGTTCGCTGCTCCTCGGGTCGCATCCACTCGCCCTCGAACTCCACGAACCCCTGGGCGCGGTAGCTCTCCGCCTCGGTGACCCATTTCCCGCCGAGTGAGACCCGGCCCAGCGCGCGGTTCGCCTCCGGGTCGTTGGGCAGCACCGCCACCACCCGGGAGTAGGCCTGGCCCGACATGGTCGCGAGCCCCTCGTCCGCCGCCCACCGGGCCAGCTCGCGCCACGCCTCGGCATCGCCGGCGGGAATCTTCTCGGCCCGCGCCTGGTACTCCTGGATCGGCGAGGCGCCCCGCTCGATGCGGACCACGCTCGCCATCCGCACCGACATGGTGCCGGCGCCGATGTTGACCGTCACCCGTTCGTCCGTCTGCTCGACGATCTGGCCCGTGATCTGCCCGCCCCCCCGCAGGTAGACGTCGTCCGCCAGGAGGGGAGCAGCCACCAGAGCGATCACCATGATTCCCCGCTTCACTCGTGCCTCCCTCCCGCCAAACCACACCGGCGTCCGGCGGGGACCCCGCACCAGGGATGGAAGCTCCCTGTCCCAGGGCCGGAGTCTACCACCGGCCCGGAGCCGTCCCGGGAGGTCCTGGCGTGCCGGGCTGGTGGCAGCCCAGGTCGGAGATGCGCTACCGGGTGGATGTTGTCGGCGTGCGCGATCGTGCTCAGGCGGTGCGCGATCAGGATCACCATGTGCTGCCGGCGGTGCGACACCTCGCGCACGGCGGTCGTGATCTCCCGCTCCGTGAGCGAGTCGAGCGCCGAGGTCGCCTCGTCGAAGATGAACAGCCGGGGCTCCCGCAGCAGCGCACGGGCGATGGAGAGTCGCTGCCGCTCCCCGCCCGAGACCCGCAGACCGCTCTCGCCCAGGCGCGTGTCGAGCCCCTGGCCCGGCCGCTCCAGCAGCGGGCTGGCCGAGGCGCGGCGCAGCACGTCGAGCAGCTCCTCGTCGGTGGCCTCCGGCTTCACGAGCTGCAGGTTCTCCCGGATCGTGCCCGAGATCAGTTGCGAGTCCTGCGCGACGAAGCCGATCTGCCGACGGACGCGGCCGTAGCGCAGCTCGTTGATCGGCACCCCGTCCACGCCCCCACATCGGCTCCGCGCCGCCGGTGCACGGAGAAGGCCAGACAGGGGCGTCATTACAGCGCGAGTGTAGGGGTGCGGAACGGGCCGACCGAGCGTGGAGCGTCGCTGCACATCACTACCCCCTGAGGTAGCCGCGGCGTCTGGCGATCGCCTCGTAGGCGCTCCTGATGACCTCGGGGCCATGCGTTCGCTCGAGCCGTCGGACCACGAAGTGTCCCCATGCCGTTCGCTGGAAGGTGTTCACGAAGAGCAGGTTGATCGCTGCCCCGGTGGCGGCGCCGACGACCGGCACGGCCTGGGCCGCCACCTTCTCGCTCACGACCACGTTGAAGCGGGCCGCGATCCGGGCGATCAGCCGGAGGACGACGGGCGCCCCTTCCTCGGAGATCCCGCGTGCTGCGATGTGCTCGGCCGCCTCGGTGAGCGCCTTCGCGAGGGCAACCCGGACGGCGTAGTACGCCGTTTCCGAGGCGTCGTCCGCCGGGCCCGGCCCGCCGAGGGCGAAGACCTGGACGCACGCCAACTGGCCCTCGACGCTCCCGACATCCTCGCCCTCGCTCCGGGCGATGTCCGCGATCGCCCGCAGCATGATCACGGTGGAGATCGGCAGCTCGACCGCGAGGCCCGGCAGGCCGAAGAACCCTCCCACCCCACCGCTGCCAACCACCGCCACTCGGTGAAGCCACCTGGAAGGGGCGCCACGATGCCTCCTCCCCATGGTCGACACCGCGGCGACCAGGGCCTTGCGGACGGCCGTGTTGGTCGCCCTGGACACGATCGCTCCGGCCCTGGCCGGGAGCAGCCTCGTCGCCGCCTCGATGGGCATGCCGACGAGGTTGACGATGCGCATCGCCCAGGTCGGCCGCTCGAGCGCCCCGACCGCGTCCTCCAGACGTCTGAGATCTTCTTGATCCATCTACACCTACGGGTGCGGTCGGCGTTGTCCGATCTCCGCGCGTCCCAGTCTATCAGGGCCATGTCGTGCCGGTGAGCTGGTGACGAAGCGCGATCCGAGCCGAGGTCCTGGTCGACGGAAGCACGTCGCTGGATCGGCCAGGGCCGTGAGGCATGCCGGGCCAGGTACCGAAAGACGATAGACTCCCGTCCCTGTGCCCCCGAGGACCCCAAGAGGAGCATCTCGAATGAAGCGAACCACCGCTGCCGTGATCCTCGCCCTGTGCGCCGCCATGGGCTCGGGGCAGACGCCCGCCCAGGACCCCGAGCCGGTCGACGTCCGTCCCTGCATGGCCATCGAGAGCGACGCGCAGCGACTGGCCTGCTACGACAGGGCCGCCGGCCGGGCCAGCCTGCCGACCGCGCAGAAGAAGGTCACGGAGGCCATCCCCCCACCGGAGGTGTTCCAGCTCGACAGCAGGCCCACGGGAGCAACCCCCGGCAATGTGGGGAAGCCCACCTCACTCCTGGACAGCCGCTGGGAGCTGTCGCGAAGAGCGAAGCTGGGCACGTACAACGTGCGCGGCTACAAGCCGATCTACCTCATGCCCGCCTTCGTCACCGACGACCCCAACGAGAGCCCGCAGAGCCCCAACCCGGACAACACCGTCAGCACCCCGGAGAGCCTGGACGACCTGGAGGCCAAGTTCCAGCTCAGCCTCAAGACCAAGGTGTGGCAGGGAGTCTTCGGCCACGATGGCGACCTGTGGGTCGCCTACACCCAGTCGTCGCGCTGGCAGGTCTACAACTCGGCCGAGTCCCGTCCCTTCCGCGAGACCAACTACGAGCCCGAGGTCATGCTGGTGTTCGACACCCACTACGAGGTGCTCGGGTGGCAGGGACGGCTGCTCGGCATCGGCGTCAACCACCAGTCCAACGGCCGCTCCAACCCGCTGTCGCGCAGTTGGAACCGCATCATTGCCGACGTCGGCTTCGAGCGCGACGGCTGGACTGTCATGGTGCGCCCGTGGTGGCGCATCAGCGAGCCGCGCGAGGACGACGACAACCCCGACATCAGCGACTACATGGGCCGTGGCGAGGTGCAGGTCGTCTACGAGGTGGGCCGCCAGGAGCTCGGCCTGCTGCTGCGCCACTCGCTGCGCGGGGGCAGCCACAGCCATGGCGCGGCCCAGCTCACGTGGAGCTTCCCGATGGGCGGCAACTTCCGGGGCTACCTGGAGCTGTTCGAGGGCTACGGCGAGAGCATGATCGACTACAACCACAAGGCCACCTACGTGGGCCTCGGCGTGTCGCTGCTCGACTGGTACTGAGGTGACGCTGGCGTGGTCCAGGGTGCCATGCGAGGTCGGACGGACCTACGAGAAGTGCCGGTTCAGGTGACGAGCTCGAGCGCGGGCTGCTGGACCTGGCGGGCACGATGCCACGCCGCACCCCGAGGCCAACCTACGCATCCAGTCAGGCACTGGTCCCATTCGGCTCGACGGGCTGCTCAGGGACGCAGCCGAGCCGTTGGGTTGGCCTCCGATGCAGTGGGTGGTGCCGTCCTGGTGCCTCTTCGCTCGCCGTCCGGCTGCCGATCAGGCGACACCGGGCCGTGCCTGGGTCACGAAATGTGGCCAACCAGCTCCAGGACGGCATGCAGCTCACCTGACAGGCGGTACGTCTCGCACAGCCTTGCCAGGTGCGTGCGGTCGAGCCCGGGGTTGCGGTCGAGCAGCTCGAGAATGTCGAGCGCCGACTTGGCCCCACCTGCATACAGCTTGAAGACGACGAGGTGATAGGGGTCGACCACCCGGAGCGGTCGTCCTGCGATCAGCGGTGTCGCGCTCTGGAGGGAATCGACGACCAGGCGCGGGAACCCGCCCGAAGGCGGATTGTCGAAATTGACGACTTGCACCAGGTCGGATCCCGGCGCGCGCACGTCGAGGACACCCCCGAGGGGGTCATCAGGGTCGGGATCGCGCACCGCGACGTCGTAACCCTTCGCGGCGAGCGATCTCGCCACCTCGTGGAGAACCCTGGGCTTGGCCGCGATGGCAAGGTCGAGGTCGGCGGTCTCCCGCGGATAGCCGTGGACCGCAAGCGCCATGGCGCCGATCACCACCGGCTCGATCCTGTGCTCCTGGAGCACACTCAGCACGGTTTCGGCGAGCCGAAGCGTGCCTTCCAGATCGGCGGGCTCAGCCATCGCTCCGGACCGGCGCCGGCCGCCTCTGGTCCAGCATTTGCCGTCGGCGTCCCAGCGCGAGCGCCAGCGCCATCCGCTCGAAGGCACTCATCGCGCCAATACGCTCCTTCTCTGCATCCCGCGAGGCTTCGCCGGACGCGGAGTAGCGCCGCCCCCCCAACGTGATACGGGGCTCTTCGACCTTCGCCATGAAGGAATGCTAGCACGACGGGCCCGGTAGCCCCGCTCGTGACGCGACCACGCCTCGCAGGGCACGGCACTGACTCCCGGCGCCAGTCGCAGCGCCGGGTCCCCCACTCCGCACCTACCTGGTCATCCGTCGCGACGGTGTCCGCAGCGGCAAGGCGATGGACATGATGCAGGGAGCCGGGTTCGCAGCCGCCTACAACCTCGACGGCGGCCTGCTCCGCCGGCAGGCCGAGAAGCGGCCCATGCTGGTCGGATCCCCGATCTCGTAGGCGCCAGCCGGTCGCAGCCTCGGCGTCGTCGGAGCAGTACTACGCCCTCGATCGGATAAGTATCGGGCGTCAGGCCTGTCGCAGCCCTGACCCGGCAAGGCTCCGAATTGCTCGTCTCGCCGCCGCCAGGGT
>JALOLB010000233.1 GCA_025456225.1 Thermoanaerobaculaceae bacterium | reverse complement strand
GACGCCTTCAACGTCCCGCTCGTCACGTTCGTGGACCTGCCGGGGTACCTGCCGGGGGTCGACCAGGAGCACGCCGGGGTCATCCGCCACGGCGCCAAGCTCCTCTACGCCTACTCCGAGGCCTCCGTGCCCAAGATCACGGTGATCCTGCGCAAGGCCTACGGCGGCGGCTACATCGCCATGTGCTCCCGGCACCTGGGCGCGGACTTCGTCTTCGCGTGGCCCTCCGCCGAGATCGCCGTCATGGGTCCCGAGGGTGCCGCGAACATCATCTTCCGCGCCGAGATCCAGGGGGCGGCCGATCCCAACGCGATGCGCCGTGAGAAGGTCGCCGAGTACACCGAGAAGTTCGCCAACCCGTACATCGCGGCGGCCAACGGCCACGTCGACGCCGTCATCCTGCCGGCCGACACCCGCGACTACCTCATCCACGCCATGGAGATCTCGGCCCAGAAGACCGAGGCCAGGCCCAGCAAGAAGCACGGCGTCCCGCCGTTTTGATGCCCATGAGCGAAGAACTCGAGCTCCACCAGTTGGTTCTGGACGACACGGCGTACGCCACGCGGTACACCCGCAAGTTCGCCCAGCGCAAGCCCCATGAGGCTGTCGACCCCGGCCACCTGCACGCCCGCATTCCCGGCGTCGTGGTCAGCGTGGCCGTGCAGCAGGGACGCAAGGTCAAGCGCGGCGATCCCCTGCTCGTGCTCGAGGCCATGAAGATGCGCAACGAGCTGATGTCCCACTGCGAGGGCGTGGTGGCCAGGGTGCACGTGGCGCCCGGGCAGATGGTCACCAAGGGCGAGCTGCTGCTCGAGATCGAGTAGCAGCTCGACTCCGCGCGGGACGGGCTGCGGTTACCATGGCGGTGTCCGGTATGCGCTACGCGGCTCTCGTCACCCTCGCCGTCGCCCTCGCCGCTCCCGCGGCCGGGCAATCGGCTCGCTTCCTGTTCGTCGAGCCCGACCCCTCCGCGGCCGCCGATCCCCTGCCGGCCCTGCGCCCCGTCACCGATCCTGCCCGGCAGGAGCGCCTGCGCCGATGGACCACCAACGAGGCGGCCTCGGTGGCCGCCGAGGCCTACCACCAGGCCCGCCTGGTCGTCGCCGGCCAGCTCGTCGGGCACGCCCCCGAGCCGCTGGTGGTGGCGGTGATGGACGGCGAGGCCTCCACGGACCAGGGGTTCCGCCTGCTCGACCAGGGCACGTGGCGCCGCTTTCCCCTGGCGCCCTACGTCCGCCTGAGCGAGGAGGAGTCGCGATGGGACACCGTCCTGCTGCACGAGGCCGGGCACGCCTGCCTCATGCTCCTGGCGTCCGGCCGCGACCTGCCCGGGCACCGGATCGCCTCCATCCCCCACGCCACGGCGGCCCTCACCGACCGCACCACGGCGTTCTCCGAGGGCTTCGCCACCGCCCTCGAGACGGTCCTCGCCCAGCGCGCCGCCGCCCCTGCCTGGCGGGCACGCTATCACCACGACGAGCTGCGCTTCGGCGTGATCGCGCGCATGCTGGGCGAGTACTTCCGCCCGAGCGGCGACCTCGTGGGCTTCTCCCAGTCCCTGGCCCGGCACCAGGAGGTCCGCGACAACCGCTTCGCCTTCGTCTCCGCCCACACCGGGCCTGACTACCTGCGCACCCAGCTCGACCCCGCCCGCGACCTCGCCACCCTCCGCGACCCGAACCAGCTCCTCCAGAGCGAGGGGTTCGTGGCGTCGGTCTTCTACGGCCTGCTCATGCGAGGTCCCTCGCCCCCGGCGGAGGAGCTCTACGCGCGCCTTGGCAAGGTGATGCGGGCGTTGCGCGAGGTGCTGACCGCCGACACCGTGCGCGCCGACACACCGCTGCTGCTCGAGGCCGTGCGCGCCCACGCGCGGCTCGTCGCCGCCGGACGCGGGGAGACGTTCTCGATTCTGCTCGACCTCTCGCGCGGCGTGCTGGTGGACGCCGAGGCCGCCGCGCTCTGGCAGCGTCACTACCTGGCCGCCCTCCGCCAGGACCTCGACCGGCTGGAGGTCGACGCCATCAACGCCGCCCGCCGCCGCTGGCTGGAGGCCACGCTCGCGAACCCCGAGATCCTCTCGATCCGGCTCGGGCCACAGCTCGGGTGCACCGTCCCGGCCGTGACCGTGAGCCTGCCCGGGATGGGCGTGCAGGCACCCCTCGGCTTCGACCTCAACACCGCCGAGGTGGGTGTGCTGCGCTGCGTGCCCGGCATGTCCGATGCCGAGGTCGGCCGCTGGCTGGCCGCGCGACAGCAGGCCCCGTTCGCCTCGTTCGACGACTTCCGCGCCCGCGTCGCCCTCCGCCCGGTCGTGCTCTCCGGGTTGGAGCTGCAGAAATAGGCAAGACAGGCCTCAGACCTCAGACCTCAGGTACTTCAAGACTGAATTGGGTGGGTGGGGGAGCTGAGGCCTGAGGCCGGGTGGGTGGATAGGCGGAGAACCCGACGCCTGTCTTTCCTGAGGTCTGAGGTCTGAGGCCTGAAGCCTGGGCGGGTGGGTGCGGAAGCGTCAGCGCAGCGAGGCGAGGTAGGCCTTCAGCCGGATGTGGCCGTCGCCCTCGAACGAGGTGAACCGGATGCCAAGCCCCGAGACCCGCTCCCGTTTCTCGAAGGTGTGGCGGACCACCAGGCCGGCCCCCCGCAGCGGCGCGCCTCCCCCCGGGAGGTTCAGCTCGAACTGCACCTCACCGCCCACCGGCACGTGCTGGTCGCCGCGGAGGAGCATGCCCGTGGCCGAGATGTTCTCGGTCTGACAGAGCGTCGTCGAGCCCGCCAGGCCGACCTTGCCGCGGATGCGGGACATGACCCGCAGGGGGAAGCGGGGTGCGACGTCGATGAGCTCCCGCAGCTTGGCCGGGAGCAGATCCAGAGCTTCCGACTCGGAGAGCACCGCGTTGGCGCCCAGCCCGATGTAGTGGCTGGCGTCCTCGACGAGCGCCTCGGGCGCCAGCAGCACCACCGCTGCATTGCGGCACGGTGCTTCTGCGCGTCGCACGACCGAGAGGAACTGCTTGGTGGTGATGTCGGCCACCGGGAAAGCCGCGATGACCGCGTCGAACGGCAGCAACCCGAGCAGGTCCTGGGCCTCGCCACCTGACGCCACCCAGTCGGAGATGAAGCCGGAGCTGCGCAGCCGCGCGGCAAGGCCCTGGAAGGACGCCGCATCCACCCCGACGATGAGTGCACTCCTCTGCAGCTCCGTCATGCACCCATTATCGCGCAACCGGCCGCGGATGGAACATGACTAGAATCACTCCGTGCAACCAGCCATCGCCCCGCGCCTCCGCCCGTCCCCGAACCTCCTGCCGGAGCTCGAGCTGGACCTCGGTGCGATCACGCTCTGCGGCGCGTCCCTGGCGGCCCGCGCCACCGCCTTCACCATCCCGGAGCTGGACGTGGCCCTCGACCTCGGACGGCTGGTGCCCGCCACCGCCGACCGCTCCACCGTGCTCCTCACCCACGGCCATCTCGACCATCTCTCGGGGATCCTCGCCTACCTCAACCTGCGCGCCCGGTTCCACCCCGGCGAGACGACACGCGTGTGGGGACCCGAGCCCGTCATCGGGCCCCTGCGGCAGGCCCTCGCGGTCATGCCCGGGATGGAATCGGTGCGCAAGCGCATGCGCCTGGACGAGGTGCTGCGGGAGGTCCGCCCAGGGGAGACGGTGCCGCTGCCCCACGGCACGGCCCGGGCGTTCGCGGTCGAGCACGGCGTGCCCGGCCTCGGGTGGGCACTGGTCACGCCTGGCGAGCCGAGACCGGTCCTGGTCTACGGCGGCGACGGCGCCACGACTCCCTACGAGGCATCGCCGGGGCTCCTCGATGCTGGAGCCGCGCTCGTGGAATGCACCTTCCCCGAACCGAACCGCCGGGTCGTGGCGCGGCTCTCCGGGCACGCCCACCTGCTGGACTGGGTGGACCTGGCGCCCCGGCTGCGCTGCCACACCCTCATCCTCATGCACCTGCCGGCTCTGCCGTGGGTCGAGCTGGAGGCCCTGGCGACACCGCTCGCCGAGGCCTTCCCCGGCCGGCTGGTGCTGTGGGCCGCACGCGGCCCGGGGCCCGTGGTCTGAGGCACGCACCCGTCCGGTGGCCACCCGAGCCGCTCGCAGGACCCGATCACTCAGTGTGTACTGCCACGGTCCCCTCGCCCAACAAGGCAGGCCGATGGCCGGGGTGAGGGGCGCTCTGTTCCTGCGCAACAAGGACGTGCACCTCCTCACCCCGACCTTCTCCCCCAGCGGGGCGAGAGGGAGAAACGGAGCATCGAGGGCCATGAAAGTGACCTCGATGAACTGTGAGAAGCGGTCACTCTGCATGAAACGACTTGACATCACTTCAGGAATAGGCGATTCTCTGCTCCCATGACATCGTGATCTGTACAGTGAAGCCAGAGTCACCGCGCAGCAGGGAGGATTTCATGGACCGCAAGGAGCTGCTGGAACGCTGTCGGGCCGAGGGCGTGCGCTTCCTCCGCCTCACCTTCACGGACATCGACGGCATCATCAAGAACGTCGAGGTGCCGGCCTCCCAGTTCGGGAAGGCCCTGGACGGGCAGATCATGTTCGACGGCTCGTCGATCGAGGGGTTCACCCGCATCGAGGAGTCGGACATGCTGCTGCAGCCGGACCTCAACACCTTCGCCATCTACCCGTGGGAGACCCCCTACGGCAAGGTGGGGCGGCTCATCTGCGACATCTACAACCCCGACGAGACACCGTTCGACGGCTGCCCCCGCCAGGCGCTCAAGAAGGTCGTGGCCCAGGCGGCCGAGCTGGGCTTCACGATGATGGCGGGGCCGGAGGCCGAGTTCTTCCTCTTCCGGCGCAACCCGGACGGCAGCCCCAACCACGAGACCCACGACGTGGGCGGCTACTTCGACCTCACGCCGGTGGACCTGGGCGAGGAGGCGCGGCGGGACATCGTGGAGGTGCTCGAGGCGATGGGGTTCGAGGTCGAGGCGGCCCACCACGAGGTCGCACCGGGGCAGCACGAGATCGACTTCCGCTACGCCGAGGCCGTCACCACCGCCGACAACATCATCACCTTCCGGTTCGTGGTCAAGAAGGTGGCCATGGACCACGGCCTGCACGCCACCTTCATGCCCAAGCCGCTGTTCGGCATCGCCGGCTCCGGCATGCACACCCATCAGAGCCTCTTCGACCGCAAGGCCAGGAACGTCTTCTTCGACCCTCACGCCACCTACCAGCTTTCCAAGCTGGCCCGCGCCTACATCGGCGGCATCCTCGAGCACTGCCGGGCCTTCGTGGCGGTCACCAACCCCACGGTCAACTCCTACAAGCGCCTGGTGCCCGGCTACGAGGCGCCGGTCAACGTGGCGTGGTCCGAGAAGAACCGCTCGCCGCTGGTCCGGGTCCCCGCCCGCCGCGGTCAGGGCACCCGGTGCGAGGTGCGCGTCCCCGACCCGGCCTGCAACCCGTACCTGGCCATCGCCGTCATGCTGGCCTCCGGACTCGACGGGATCGCCAAGGGGCTCGACTGCGGCGCCCCGGTGAACCGCAACGTCTTCGAGATGTCGGAGCGCGAGAAGCGGCGCCTGCACATCCGCCAGCTCCCCGGCAACCTCCAGGAGGCGCTCGAGAACCTCGAGCGCGACCGGGTCGTGCGCGCCGCCCTCGGCGAGCACATCTACACCAACTTCCTGCGCAACAAGCGCGAGGAGTGGCACGCGTACATCTCCGCCGTGCACGGCTGGGAGCGCGAGCAGTACCTCGAGAAGTACTGACCGCCACCCGCCCGCCCGGTGGTCAGTGATCGGTGCTCGGTGATCAGAGGACAAGCCTCCCGGAACCTCCGAGCACTGACCACCCGCCCGCCCGGTGGTCGGTGATCGGTGATCGGTGATCAGAGGAGAGGCTTCCGCTACCTCCGAGCACCGACCACCGATCACAGCCGTGAGGGGTTGTGCGGAAGGAAGCACGACGTACAATGGTTACCTGAATTCGGTTGCCAGAGGAGGTTGAGCA
>JALOLB010000232.1 GCA_025456225.1 Thermoanaerobaculaceae bacterium | reverse complement strand
GAAGACCACCGACTGGAGAGCCGGATGCGGGAGATCCGCCAGTCCGGTTCGGAGGGAGGGGGAGGCGGTGACAACCCGCCTCTCCCTACCCCTATCGGGGAGCGGTCATGGATGCCGGTGGTCCGGGGGGGATCGCGGGGCTCCAGCCCCGCAGTATTGGGCGGCAGGGGAGCGCCGTGCGGGCTACCGGGCCTTCCAGACGTGGATGAGGGGTCGGGTGCCGTCGCCGAAGCGCTCGACGATGAACAGGTGGCCGCGGGCGCGGTCGTAGGCGGTCTCGCCCAGCCGGAACCGGCGCTGCACCCCACGGCCGATGGCCTCGGCCTCGGCAGGCGGGTCGGGGAGGAAGAGCCGGTCGTCGATGGTCAGGACGGCATAGGGCTGGGGCTGGTGGGGCTGGAGGGTCCCGGCCGCCACGGCGGCGAGGTCGGCGGGGTCGTAGAAGATGATCTGGGCCGCCGTGCGGGCGCTCCACCACCCCCGCTCACTGGTGTGGCCGGCGCACTCCCGCACCAGCTCGGTCGGGCACGGCGAGCCGTCCGCCCGGTAGCACATGGGTGGGCCGCCGGGCTCCATCTCGACGCACGGCATGCGGTTGCCCGAGGGGTCGAGCCAGCCGTACCAGGAGTACTCGCCGATCCCCTTGGTGCCTGCGAACACCACCGCGGATCGGCCCGATGCCGTCGTGATCCATGCGCCGCCCTCCCACTCGTCGGGGTGCTGGTAGCCGCTGAGGTGGAAGCTCATCTCGTCCTGCTGGGTACTGGAGTAGAGCAGCAGTGGCACCACGGCCAGGCGGGTGCCCGGCGCCGGCGGATTGCCGGACAGCCAGGGCGCGTAGGCGAACAGCGCCGGTCCCATACCCGACCAGCCGCCGTCCCGGAAACGACCGGTGGCCAGGCGCCGACCCCCGACGTGGGACGCCGCCCAGCTCTCGGGGATCTCGAAGAGATAGCCGTTGACGCTGTACAGCGACTGGTCCCCGATCCACCAGGCGCCCTGCAGGTGGGGCGTCGAAAGGGCCGTGTCGCACCACGCATGGCTGGGGATCTGCAGGGGCGGGTCCTCCTGAAAGTGCTGGCCCCACCCCATGTGCAGCCTGGGGCCGGTCTGGGGGGTGTCGAGGTAGGCGAGGCCCATCCGCGGGATCTCGATGAAAGGTGTGAACAGCGTCCCGCGCACGTCGGCGAACGGCTGCAGGGTGGAGGCGGTGGGAAGCGCTTCCGGGTCCTTGCCGGGCGAGATCACCGGCGCCGGGATGGCGATCTCGGACACCCAGTGCTCGGTGTCGAGCCCGGCGCCGAAGAGCGAGCCGGGGAAGCCGTCGGCCGGCCCGTGGGGATCCCCGTCGGGGCGGTAGGTGAGGGCCTGCCCGCCGTAGTCCCAGGTGGCGACCTCGGGTGCCCCGTCGGCGCGCTCCGGCAGGCGGAACGCACCAAGGTACTGGAGGTCCGTCGGCTGCAGCCGTGAGGTGGATGGCGTCGAGCGCGCCAGGTGGCGTCGCACCGTTCGCTGCGCGGCAGCGGCCTCGTCTGGCGGACTGTCAGGGACCACAGGCTGTGCACCGACTGTCGCGGCCAGGAGTGCCGCCACGAACGTCCCGAGGTACCGCAGCAGCGACGTCGATACTCGCCTCGCCAGGTTCCCTTGGCTCGTTGCCCTCTTCATGCCCTGGCCTCCCTGTGGGGCAGGCACTCGTGCCTGCCACGTCCTTCTGCCCTACGGCAGGATCACCGGGATCGTCGTGGGATCCCCGGTGTTCTGGTCGATCACCGAGGCGTAGGCCCAGGCCTGGCAGCTCAGTGTCGACACCTCGACCCGCGCGTAGGCGGCGTCCCGGTTGCCGGCGCCGGACTTGGCGAAGATGTCGTCCTCCTGCTTCCAGAGGTACCCGCCCGCGGTGAGGGTGCGCACGGTGCCGATGAACCCGCCGTTTGGGGCGACGAGCTGGACGGCCACCGTGCACGGCGAGGTGCCGAGGTTCACGAAGCCGACGTGGGTGCGGAAGGCGCTGTTCTTCTTGAGCAGCGGGATGAACCCCACGCGCCCGTTGGTCACCGCCTCGACGTTCCGGCCGCCCGGGTAGGCGACCACGAGCGCGGGGTACGACTGCCCGTAGGTGCGGGTGGTGGACTCCTGGTTGTAGGTGCGCGAGCTCACGGCCAGGGGTTGGTCGGAGGTCACGAGGAGCGTCCCCTTGATCGAGCTCGATTGCGGAAAGCCGAGCTTGGAGATCAGGAAGTCCCGCCACTCGACGCTCTGCATCGAGTTGATGGCGTGGGTGGCTGTCGTCTGGGCGCCGGTCGTGTAGTCGAAGAACGTGAGGTGGAGCGTGGCGGGCTGGCTGGCCGTGTTCACCACCCCCACGTCCGTGCGCCAGTCGGTGTTGGCCGAGCCCGTCAGGTGCGCCACCGAGGGCACGACGTAGGCGTAGTCGTCCTGCGTGGGCTGGCCGGTGATGGTGATGGCGCCGGTCTTGCTCATGCTCCCGTTCGCGACGGAGACGGTCAGGTGCCAGGTGTAGGTGCCGGGGCTCTGGTAGGTGTGCGAGGCGTCCAGGGTGCTCGCGTGGGCTCCGTCGCCGAAGTCCCAGGCGAAGGACTGGGAGCCGGTGCAGCCCGCGGACGCCGAGTAGACGGCGCCGTCGAAGCTCACGGCCTGACCGACGATCGCTGTGGCAGGCACGGTGGCATTGCCCGTGATGGTGCAGGAGCCAGTCTGCCCCGGGCAGCTCCCGAGCCCCTTCCAGCAGTTGTAGGCGATGTTGAGCAGCGGCAGGTACTCGCCCGTGGCCTTCTGGTCGCCCGCGGCAGTTGGGTGGGAGTCGCCACTCGGGTACCTGGAGGTGTTCGACCCCTGGTTCGTGATGTGCTCGACCGCGGAGTTGCGGTAGCGGTGGTGGTTGCCGGTGGCGCGCCCGAGGTCGTTGGTGTCGACGTTGCCGCCGTTGGAGGTGAGGACGGTGTAGAAGTCGAAGACGAAGACGTTGTGGTACGGGTAGCCGTCGAGCCAGTCGTCGACGAGCCAGGTGTTGAAGGCGCGGGCGTTGGCCGCCGCCTCCGGGCTCGTGTCGTCGTCGCGCAGCGGCGGTGCGGCGATGACCACGAAGAGCTTCTCCTGGTGGGCGGTGAAGTACACCAGGAGATCGTTGTAGATCCCCTTGGCGTTGGCGACGGTGTGGTGCTCGGAGTAGGCGTCCTGCCCGCGCAACGGGTTCGAGCCGGTGGTGGGCGCGTCGTTGGGGTTGCCGCCGAGGTTGGAGTTCGGGAAGCACGACTTGAGCATGACGATCTGGTTCGTGCCGGCCGGCGCCGGGTCCATGCGCGTGTAGCCGCAGTTCTGCTCGGTCTGGGCGTACAGGGCGGCCATCACGGCATCGCGGGTGGAGCCGCGAAACCAGTCCCACCAGTGGCCAATGTCGGTGCGGTCGCCGATCACGTCGCTGCCCACCGTCCACCCGTAGTTGGTGTCGGCAACGAAGTAGTTGTTGTTCATGAGCGCGGTCCCGAGCCCGCCGTGGTCGTCACCGAGCCACGCCTCGCCGGTGGAGTGGTGGATGAACACGAGCCGCACCGGGCTCGCCGGCGGGCTGGTGTTGAGCGCCAGCGGCGCCTGGGTCTCGATGGGCGTCTCGGCTCCAAGTGGCGAGACGGCAGCGAGCGACAGCACGGCAGTCAGACAGATCACGAGCTGGACACGGCGATGAGCACTCATCTCGAGCCTCCCGGATGACGCGGCCTGGTTGCGGTTCACGTGCCTTCCTTCAAGCTAGGTCCTGCCGGCTCGGAGTCAAGCGACTCGCTGTCGTCGGGGAGTCGGCCGACGGACAGCTCCACCGGTTTGCCGAACGCGGCGGGGTGGAGGTAGCGCCCGCGCTCGGCCTCGGCCTTGTCCTCCTCCACCGGGATGCGGTTGGCATTGGCAAAGGCGTCCTGCCGGATCCCCGTGACCATCCACGAGACCTTGAGCCCGGCCCGCCCACCGGCGATCCGGAACCGGTTGCCGGTGATCTCCTCGGCGATGTACACCGGTGCGAAGCCGCCAATGCAGGTGAGCTGGTACCGGAAGTCGCGGTTGAGCGCCTCGAACCACTCGGGTAGTGCGATCGTCGCCTCGCCCCGCTCGTCGAGCACGACGTTGCCGTTGTAGACGTTCATCATGTCCGGGGACTCGACGAACGAGTGGTAGAGGTACTTGTTCTCGGGATCGAGCGGGTGGTCGATCTTGAACGAGCCGCCGCCCTTGGTGAGTGTGCCCATGACGTGGCAGTTGCCGGTGTCCGAGACATCAAAGACCGCGTTCGAGCCGCTCCATATGGCAAAGTAATCGCCGATGTTGTTCCCGTCGTAGTCGAGGGCAATCGAAACGCCGCCGTTGGAGTAGATCCACAGGTAGCTGCCGTTGGAGGCCCGATCCGTCGAGATGGTCCCCCTGTCCCCTCCCAGCATGAGGTCGGGGCCCGTTCCCTCCCCGCGGGCCAGCAGCCCGACACCTCCTGACGCCGTGTTGTAGAACAGCCCTCCGAATCCTCCAGCGGCCGAACTCTGCCCGAACACGCCATTGCCCGATGTGGAGACGCCCACGACCCCCCTCCCGTTGGTGCTCTCGCCGTAGACACCGGCCGCCGAGGACCCGGAGTTGGCCTCGCCGTGGACGCCGTAGCCGCCGGACTTGCTGGTGCTGCCATCGATGGCCGGTGACCCGGAGACGGTCGAGCCCTTCACCGCGATCCCTGAGCTGCTCACGCCGAGCACGCCGTAGCCGGTGCTGCCCTGGGCCATGACGCCGGCGGCGGTGCCGATGCTGAGGATGCCAACGCCGCTGCCGCTGTTGCTGGCGGTGACGAGCGGCGTGGCCCCCGTATTCGCGCTGAGGCTCAGGGGGATGTCGACGTTGAGCGTCACGTCGCCGCTCGTCCCGCCACCGCTCAGGCCGGTCCCGGCGACGACGGACGTGATGTCGCCGGAACCGCCGCCTGAGGCCGTCTGCCACGCGGCGCCGCCGGCGGTGATCGTGAGGACCTGGCCGCTGGTGCCGCCCGAGGTGGAGACCTTAGCCGCCGTGACCGCGCTGTTGGCGAGGTCGGCGGTGGCGATCGTGCTGTCGGCGATGTGCGAGGACGTGATACCACCCGTGGCGACCGCGAGCGCCACATCGCCCATCGTGCCGCCGCCCGACAGCCCGCTGCCCGCCGTCACCGCCGTGATGTCACCGCCGCTCCCTGACGGCACCGCCTGCCACGCGGCCCCACCGGCCGTGACCGTCAGCACCTGGCCGGTCGAGCCGCCGGACGTCCCGACCTTCTGCGCCGTCACCGCACCGTTGGCCAGGTCGGCAGTCGCCACACTGGCGTCGGCGATCTTGTCGCCCGTCACCGCCCCGTTGGCAAGGTCCGCGGTGGCGACCGTGGCATCGGCGATGTGGGTGGAAGTGATCCCACCGGTGGCGACGGCGAGCGCCACATCGCCCGTCGTGCCGCCGCCCGACAGCCCGCTGCCGGCCGTGACCGCCGTGATGTCCCCGCCGCTGCCCGAGGGCACCGCCTGCCAGGCCGCGCCTCCCGACGTCACCGTGAGCACCTGCCCGCTCGTGCCACCCGTCGTCGCGACCTTCTGCGCCGTCACCGCCGCGTTGGCGAGCTTTGCCGTGGTGACGCCGTTGTCGGAAATCGACACGGTGTTGGCGTCGACGGCGATCCCGGCCCCGGCCCCGACGTCGAGCGTCACGTCGCCCGAGGTGCCGCCGCCCGCCAGCCCGGCGCCCGCGTTCACCGCCGTGATGTCGCCGGTTCCGGGGGTGCTGCCTCCGAGCAGCTCGTCCCGGAAGCTCATCTCGAACGTCGAGGGGTCGTTGGAGCGGTTGGCGAGCCCCGAGCCGAACGCCGCCACCTTGCCGGTGCCCCCGGTCACCTCGACCTTGAGCCGGAGGTTCGTGGCGTTGACCCCGGGCAGCAGGTTGGTGATCCCGTACTGGCGGACCTCGTAGCTGCCCAGGTTGTAGGTC
>JALOLB010000231.1 GCA_025456225.1 Thermoanaerobaculaceae bacterium | reverse complement strand
ATCGAGGTCGGGATCATCAACTACCTGTGGCCGGCGGCCACCGTCGTCCTGTCCGTGCCGCTTTTGGGTACGCGCGCGAGGTGGACGCTCGTCCCCGGCCCCGTCCACGGCCAGATTGTTGGATGAGATGACGGTCGCGGCAGTTGCCCGCGCGCTACTTGTTCCGGGGATCCTCCGGAGCGACCGCCTTCAGGCCGGAGGACTCGGACCACTCGGCGATCATTTTCCCGGTCTGGTTGTCGCGCACCACGCACCACGACTCCCGGCTGCCGTCGTTCATGCCCGCCTGGATGCCGAAGACGGAGGCGATCGCCCTCCTCTCGTCGTCCGAGCGCAGGCGCCACAGGCCCGGCTCGACCCAGATGGCGTGCCGTTCGAACTTCGTCACGCTCCCCCCGGCCAGAAGCTGGTCCACCTGGCTCTGGAGAGCGTCGACCGGCGCCACCGGCGGCCCGCTCCTCCGGCGGATCGACCCGGGCTGGAACATCCCGACGTAGACAATGGCCGTGGCGACGAGCGCCACGACCAGGAAGCCCACCTTCAGGATCCTCGACCGCAGGGAGAACGCGGCCCCACAGCTCGGGCACACCGTCTCGTCGTCGGGTACCGGGTGCCCACACGCACGGCACTCTCTCTCGGACATCAGAGCCTCCTCCTCATGCGCCACCGTCCTGCCACCTGCGGCCTCCGCCCGAGAGGAGCGGCATGAGGACGGGCAGCAGCAGGAACAGGCTCCACGGCGAGAGCCCGGCCATGGCGAACCCGCCCTCGGTCACGATGGCCACCACCACCGCGGCGGCCGCGACGCCATAGAGTGGCAGCGCGAGCTTCCAGAACGGGCAGGCAGGGTGCCGCCAGGGTGCGAGAGCGAAGACAAACGCCACCGCCAGGACAAAGAGAGCTCCACCCACGATGCCCGCCAGCACCCGGCCCCGCGCAACCCAGACACACGCGAACAGGCCGACCCAGAGGAAGCTCCCGAGCCAGCCGCCGATCCACCCGGCCTTCTCGCCCCTGCGCGATCCGTTCATGGCAATCCCGCCCTTCACCGACGATTATCGCTCCGGGAGCAAGGGGCTCCCACGCCCGGGGCACCACCGGCCGCGATGTGGCGGCCAGGAGGTGCCTACTGCACCTGTTGCACCACGCCGCCAGCCTCGAAGTACCGATCGAGGACCGGCTCCAGCCCGGCGCGGATGGCGTCTAGTGACACCCCGGCGCGACGGGCGAAGAACCCCCGCCAGTCGTCCACCTGGAAGGACAGGCCGCCCGCGCCGGGCGAGATCGGCTTGCCGTGCTGCTCATGGGGGGACCGGTAGTTGCGGGGCGAGACGATGCGCCCGAGCATCCACCGGCAGCGTTCGCCCAGGGTCACCACCTTGGCGACGTACATCGGCGCCGGCGTCGACTCGCCGGGGCTGCGGGGTAGATTCGCCAGCTCGGCGGGGTAGGACACGTGGCACTCGCCTCCCACCACCCGGCGGTCCTCCAGGTGATCGAGCAGCAGGGGCACCGCCGCCAGGCCGGCGGCGACGAGCCGTTCCTCCTCGGCCCGCTTCGCCTCCGGCGTCACACTCTCGTCGGCCAGGCGCTCGAGCAGGGCCGGGAGCTCGCCGACCGGAGGCACGCACACCACCGACTCGACGTCGATGGCGTGCTCGATCCAGGTCTCGTCGGCCTTGGACAGCGGCAGCCCGGGTCGCTTGGGCCCGCCGCGCGCCTCCACCACGACACCGCGCAGCAGCATGGCGCCCGGGCAGGGCAGCCCGCCGGCCACGTGGGCGACGATCTGCAGCCCGCCCGGGAGGTCGACGTACTCCGGGGTCTTGCCGGGGACCGCGCCCACGAGGTGCTGCCAGATGGCGACGGCGGGCCTCGCCTCGAGCTCCACCTCCTGGCCGACCAGCCTCGCCAGGCTGATGCCCATGCCACCCTCCTTCCCGGCCCCGAGGGACACCTGCACCGCGGCCAGGGCCAGCGCCACCGCAGCCACGAGATGCCGTTGCATGGAAACCTCCGACCTGCATCCATTCTAGGGACAACGGACCACGGTGACGAGTCGGCTCGCCTCACCGGCCTTCCCTCTGAGCGCCCGGGGGGGCCGGTCCGATCGGACGTCTGCTCCTGGCACGGCGTGCGACTGGAATTTGCCGGCGCGCTGCGTGCTTGCCACGAGAGGCAGTTCCGGATGTGCAACGATGGGACCGGAAACGCGCTGGAGGGTGGGAAGGCCCTGAGGATGCAGGCGGAACCACAGAGCTGGCTGGTGCGACTGACCGGTGCACCGGTGCTGGCTGCCCTCGCGGCGCTGATACCGTTCGAGGCGCCTGGCCAGCCGGCCCCGACGCCCACTCCTGCCCCGGGCCAGGTACGCGTCAGGGTGTTGCTGCAGGAGGTCGGGGACGTCCGCACGCCCGGGATCGACGCGGTGGTGTGGCTGGATGGCCTTCGCCGGCCCGACTTCGATCCCAACCAGCCCCGGAAGCGCATCTCTCAACGCGACAAGCGCTTCGATCCGGCCGTCGAGGTCGTCAGGGTGGGTGACGAGGTGGACTTCCCGAACTTCGACCGCGTCTTCCACAACGTCTTCAGCCTGTCGGAGGTGGCGAGGTTCGACCTCGGGCTGTACCGCCGCGGGGCGTCCCGCACGGTGCGCTTCGAAAAGCCCGGCGTGGTTCGCATCTACTGCAACATTCACCCCCAGATGGCGGCCTACCTGGTGGTGGTGCGCTCGGACTTCGCCGCCCGGGCACCTGCCACGGGGGAGGTGCTCCTCGAGGGGGTGCCGCCCGGACGGCACATCCTCAGCGTCTGGCATCCCAAGGCCGAGGTGCGGGGCCTGGGCATCGAGGTCGCATCCGGGCAGGAGAGCGCGAACGAGGTGGTGCTGGACGTCTCCGGATGGCGTCCGCAGGGGCACAAGAACAAGTATGGAAAAGACTACCCTCCCCCCGACGACGACACCTCCCGCTACTGAGCCGGACGACACCGTGGCCACGGCCGCGGAGACCATGCCGTTCGAGCGGGAGCTGACCCGAATGGCAGCTCAGCCGGCCCCGTCTCGCACTCGATGGGGGCTCGGCACCCGGTTCTCCCTGGCAGCAGCCGGCCTGCTGCTGCTCACCGTGCTGGCGGCCGTGCTGGTTGCGAGCTGGCAAGCGAATCGCGTGGCCGCGCGGTCGATCCGCACCGACCTCGGCCGGGCGCCGCTCGTCTACCACACGTACCAGACCGACCTCGAGGCCCGGGCCCGGGAGGTCGTCCGCTCGCTGGCCGGGGAGCCCGGCACGATCGCCCTCTTCGATCCCTCGGTGAGCGTCCAGACCCGCCACGAGTTCGTCGTCGACGACGCGGCCCGGGTCCTGAGCGCCAGGACGGTGTTCCTCTTCGACGCCGAGTCGCGAGTGCTGGCGCGCAGCGACCGCCCCGAAGGCGGCGGGGTGGGCCAACCGTTCGGGGCGGTGGGGTGGGTTGCCGAGCCGCTCGAGACCGTGCGGGAGACCTCGGCGGTGATCCGCGAGGGAACAGCCCTGTCCGTGGTGGGGGCCGCTCCGGTCATCTCCGGCGCCGGCGACGCCGCCCGGCTGGACGGGGTGCTGGCCGCCAGCTTCCCCATCGAGGCGGAGCAGGCCGAGGCCCTGCGCGGCCTGACGCGGGGCGAGGTCGCGTTCCTGGTCGATCGCGCCAGGCTCGGCGAGCCGGCGCAGGTGGCGACCTCCGTGGCCACCAGCGGCCTCGGCGGCATCGACCTGGCGGCGGCGTTTACCCGCATGCCGGACGCGGTGACGACCGTGTTCGGCCGGGGCGAGATGCTGGGGCCGTTCGACATCGAGCTGAGCGGGCACCCCCGGGTCGGGCTGGCGCTCCCCATCAAGAGCGCCTCCGGAGAGACCTATGGAGCGTTCGTCGTCCTGCGTTCCGTGGCCGAGGAGCTGGCCGCCTTCAACAGGATTCGCACCACGCTCCTGGTTGTCGGGCTGCTGGCGGTGGCGCTGGCGGTCCCTCTCACCTTCACCCTCGGGCGCCGGGTTGCCCGCCCCCTGGCCCAGCTCGCGGCCGGGGCGGCGGCCATCCGCGATGGCAACCTGGAGGTCAGCTTGCCCGCGGCCGGTCAGGACGAGGTGGGGATCCTCGCGCGGGCGTTCCGGGGGATGGTGGCCGAGCTCAAGGAGAAGCGCGACCTGGAGCTCATGGTGGCGGCACTGCAGAAACCGGCCCTGGCCACCGCCGCTGGCGGCGCCGTGGCCGGTGGCCGCACCGACGGCACTGGAGGAGGGCCAAAGGTCGGCGAGCTGTTCGCCAACCGCTACCTGGTGCGGGGGACCCTGGGCGTGGGCGCCATGGGCGCGGTGTATTTGGTTGCCGACCGGCAGCTCGACGAGGACGTGGCCCTCAAGATCCTCCACCCCGAGACCTTCGCCTCCGAGGGGACGACCGCCTTGCAGAACCTCCGCAGCGAGATCCGCATGGCCCGCCAGATCACCCACCCCAACGTCGTGCGCGTGCACGACCTCGGAGAGGTGGGCGGGGCGTACTTCCTGACCATGGAGCACGTGGCCGGCCTCTCGCTGCGTCAGGTCCTCGACCGGCAAGGTGCGATGGGGATCAAGACGGGCGTGCAGATCGCCAAGCAGCTCTGTCGTGGCCTCGGCGCGGTGCACGCGGCCGGGATCATCCATCGCGACATCAAGCCGCACAACATCATGGTGTTGCCCTCGGGCGTCGTGAAGCTCATGGACTTCGGCATCGCCCGCCGCCAGGAGGGAGCCGATCCGTGGACCGACGAGGGCTCGGTCGTGGGGACGCCGGCGTACATGAGCCCCGAGCAGGTCGGCGGCAGGCCACTGGACCAGCGGGCCGACATCTACGCGCTGGGCGCGGTGCTGTTCGAGCTCTTCACCGCGCGGCACGTCTTCTCGGGGCAGGTCATGGAGGTGCTCCAGATGCACCTCGCGGCCCCGCCACCCAGCCCGACCACCCTCCGCCCGGACCTGCCTCCGGCACTCGAACGGCTGATCCTGGCCTGCCTGGCCAAGAAGCCGGCGGCCCGTCCTCCCACCGTCCAGGCGGTCTATGCAGCCTTGCTACAGGTGGAGGCCCCGGCGTAGCTCGGCTCACTACAACGATTCACGACGAGGCTCCTGCATGGCTCGCGGACTCTCTCCACCAACCTGTTCCTGCACTTGGACCTGGACCTCGAACAGGATGACAGATCGCAGGACGCCCACCTCCGCCGACCGGCCTGGTCCATGCGTGGTCTGGGCTCGTGCCGATGCCCTGTCCTCCCAACCCCTACCCTGGTTCCGGTCCAGCTCTCCCCTGCTGCCGGAGCGTCCGACCCTTCGGGTACCATGAACCCGAGGCGGGCCGGCCCGGCCGCCAGGTTGGAGGTCACATGGAGTGTGGAAAGGCGGGAGCGTTCCTGCTGGTCGGTCTACTGCTGGCGTCGGCGTCGTGGGGCCAGGAGGAGAAGCCATTCGAAATCCACGGCTGGGTGGCAGGGCGGTGGGCCAGCGGCGAGATGGGCACGTCGTGGCTCGAGGGGGGCTGGGACCGCTTCGACATGCCGGACGGGGAGGTGGTCGGCGTCGGCTCCCTGGGGATCGACCTGCGGGTGGCCCCGTGGCTGCGCCTCCACGTCCAGGGCGCCGGTCGGACCGGCCAGGAGTACCACGCCGAGGCGTACGGGTTCACCGCCGGCCACCTCGAGGTGGCCACGACCCACGCCGGGCCGTGGCAGGTGCGCGGCCGGATCGGGGCACTCTACCCGGGGGTGACCCAGGAGGCCGTGGCCCGGCTCTGGGCGTCCCCCTACGCACCGACCTTCTCCGCCATCTCCTCGTGGATCGCCGAGGAGGTGAGGCCGCAGGGAGTCGAGCTGGCCGTCCAGCACACAACCGCGACGGGCACCGAGTGGGAGCTGGCCGTGATGGGGTTCCAGGGCTGTGACACCGCCGGCACGCTCCTGGCCTGGCGGGGGTGGGCGCTGGGGGACCGGCTCAGCCTGTTCGGCGAGATGCTGCCGCT
>JALOLB010000230.1 GCA_025456225.1 Thermoanaerobaculaceae bacterium | reverse complement strand
AACCGTGCTCGGCCCCATCAGACATGCCGTCGCCCCCCTCTGCCGTTCCCGACCCAGCCAGCTCGCATGCTCATAAGGGCAGGTTCCCGTGCTTGCGCGAGGGGTTGCGGTCCTGCTTGTTGGCGAGGACCGCCAGGCCGGCGATCAGACGCTGACGGGTGAGGCGGGGCAGGATGACCTCGTCGACGAACCCCATCTCGGCCGCGGCGTAGGGCGAGGCGAGCTTGGCCTCGTAGGCGGCAATGAGCTCCGCGCGCGCCTGGGCGGGGTCATCGGCGCCGCTGATCTCCTTGCGGTAGAGGATGTTCACCGCGCCCTGGGCGCCCATGACGGCGATCTCGGCGGTGGGGTACGCGAAGTTGAGGTCGGTGCGCAGGTGCTTGGAGGACATGACACAGTAGGCGCCTCCGTAGGCCTTGCGGGTGATCACCGTGAGCTTGGGAACCGTGGCCTCGGCGTAGGCGTACAGCAGCTTGGCGCCGTGCTTGATGATGCCGCCCAGCTCCTGCTTGACGCCGGGGAGGAACCCCGGCACGTCCTCGAAGGTGACGAGCGGAAGGTTGAACGCGTCGCAGAAGCGCACGAAGCGGGCGCCCTTGAGGGAGGCCTCGATGTCCAGGCACCCGGCGTGGAACAGTGGCTGGTTGGCGACGATCCCGACGCTGCGGCCCCCCAGCCGCGCGAAGCCGATCACGAGGTTGCGCGCGTGGTGGGGCTGGACCTCGAAGAAGTAGCCGTCGTCGACCACCAGGCGGATGACGTCCTTGATGTCGTAGGGCTGGGAGGGGTCGTCCGGCACCACGTCGTCCAGGCGCTCGTCGGCCCGGTTGTGGGGGTCTGCCGTCGGCTTGGTGGGCGGGTCCTCCATGTTGTTGGCCGGGAGGAACGACAGCAGCTCGCGGATCGCGAGCAGGCAGGTCTCGTCGTTGGGATACGCGAAGTGGGCAATGCCCGAGACCTCGCTGTGAGTGGCGGCGCCGCCGAGGTCCTCCTTGGTGGTCTCCTCGTGGGTCACCGCCTTGATGACGTCAGGGCCGGTCAGGAACATGTAGCTCGACTTCTGGACCATGAAGATGAAGTCGGTGAGGGCCGGGGAGTACACGGCACCCCCTGCGCACGGGCCCATGATCGCGGAGATCTGCGGGATGACCCCGGAGGAGAGCGTGTTGCGGAGGAAGATGTCGGCGTAGCCGGCGAGCGCCAGCACGCCCTCCTGGATGCGCGCCCCGCCCGAGTCGTTGAGGCCGATCACCGGACTGCCGGCCTTCTGGGCGAGGTCCATGATCTTGCAGATCTTGCGCGCGTAGGCCTCGCCCAGGGAGCCGCCCAGCACCGTGAAGTCCTGGGCGAAGACGTAGACCGGACGGCGCTCGATGGTCCCGAACCCGGTGATCACGCCGTCGCCCGGGTACCGCTCCTCGTCCATCCCGAAGTCGCGGCAGCGGTGGGTGACCAGTCGGTCCAGCTCGCAGAACGAGCCGCCGTCGAGCAGGAACTCGATGCGCTCGCGAGCCGTCAGCTTGCCCGCTTCATGCTGCTTGCGGACGCGGTCCGGACCTCCCCCTGCCAGCGCCAGGCGGGTGCGTCGTTCCAGCTCGTGGAGCTTCTCGTGGCCTGCCATCAGCATCTCTCCTGGTCGCACCGACAGGCCGCGACCGCTCGGGCACACTCCGAACGTCCAGCGCTGTCGGCAGCCGGTGGGCGCTGGGGGGGTGACTGCACGCGGCAAGGCGGGGGTGCCGTCATTGCAAGCTTCGCCGTCGGAAGGCGGAACCGGCCTGGAGAGGGTCGAATTCCCGGGTGGGGGTTGGTTCCAACCTGGACGTCGACGTGGACGTGGACGTGGACGTGGACGGAGCCCCAAACCCATGCCTGACCAGGAACCAGCTCCCAACCTCGACTGGTTTCTGCACGAAGAAGATCCACGATCAGGGTCTAGGTCCACGTCCACGTCCACGCCCACGACCAGGTCCACGTGCAGGTCCATGTCCACGTTCATGTCATACGGGTCGCACCGGGTCGGAAATGAATCGCAGGAACGGACGTTTTACCTTATCGCAAGGGGGGCCAGGGATGTCCAAGGACAGCGTGACGATCACCGACAACCGCACCGGGCAGAGCTACGAGCTGCCCATCGAGCACGGCACCATCCGTGCGCTGGACCTGCGTCAGATCAAGGCGACGGCCGAAGACTTCGGGCTCATGACCTACGACCCGGGGTACATGAACACGGCGTCCTGCCGCAGCCGCATCACCTTCATCGACGGCGACAAGGGGATCCTCGAGTACCGCGGCTACCCGATCGACGAGCTGGCCGAGCACTCGAGCTTCCTCGAGGTGGCGTACCTGCTGTGGGCCGGCGAGCTGCCGACCAGCGACGAGCTCGAGCGGTGGACGCACGGGGTTCGCTACCACACCATGATCCACGAGTCGATCAAGAAGTTCCTCGACGGCTTCCGCCACGACGCCCACCCCATGGGCATGCTCGTCTCCACGGTCGCCGCCCTGGCGACGTTCTACCCCGAGGCCAAGAACATCCAGGACCCGGAGACGCGCAAGATCCAGTTCTACCGCCTGATCTCCAAGATGCCGACCCTGGCCGCCTTCGCCTACCGGCACAGCGTCGGCATGCCGTTCGTGTACCCCGACAACAACCTGGGCTACGCCGAGAACTTCCTCAACATGATGTTCCACGGGCGCGAGCCGGTCGGCTCCCTCAACCCGAACTCGCATCACAGCCCGATCCTGGCGCGGGCGCTGGACGTGCTGTTCATCCTCCACGCCGACCACGAGCAGAACTGCTCGACGAGCTCGATGCGCATGGTCTCGAGCGCCTTCACCGACCCCTACACCTCGGTGGCGGCGGCCGCCGCGGCGCTCTACGGGCCGCTGCACGGCGGCGCCAACGAGGCCGTGCTGCGGATGCTCCGGGAGATCGGCGACGTCAAGCACATCCCGGAGTTCATCGCGGGGGTGAAGCGGGGCGAGCGCAAGCTCATGGGGTTCGGGCACCGCGTCTACAAGAGCTACGACCCGCGCGCCAAGGTCATCAAGTACTGGGCGGACCGGGTGTTCGAGGTGACCGGCCGCAACCCGCTCATCGACATCGCGCTGGAGCTCGAGAGGATCGCCCTCGCCGACGACTACTTCATCTCGCGCAAGCTCTACCCGAACGTCGACTTCTACTCCGGGATCATCTACGAGGCCATGGGCTTCCCGACCGACATGTTCCCGGTGCTGTTCGCCATCCCGCGAACCGCCGGCTGGCTCACCCAGTGGAGGGAGAGCCTCGAGGACCCCGACCAGAAGATCGCCCGCCCGCGCCAGATCTACCTCGGCCCCGGCAAGCGCCCGTTCATCCCCGTCGACCAGCGTGTGCCGTCTGACCACGTGAACGGCATCGTCTAGCCGCTTCCGGAGTGATTCACCACAGTGAGGCCGCCCCCGGGCGGCCTCACTGCTTTCGGGGCGGTCATTCTCGCAAGCGCAACAAGGGCGGGCCTCGCGACCCGCCCTTTCAGTGCTCCCGATCGACCGGGTGGGTGGGGGCCCGGACCCCGGACCCCGGACCCCTGACCCCGGTCGTCACGACTTCGACGAGCTGGTCTGCTCCTTCGCGGCGTCGCCGTGGGCGCAACCGGCCTTTGCAGCCTCGTCGTGCTTGCAGCCGGCCTTGGCATGCTCGCCGGCGCAGCCCTTGGCGGCGTGCTCCTGGAGCGCCTTGACCTGCGCCGGGTCGGTGGAGGTCGCGGTGACGACGGCGCCCTCGGGGGTGTTCGCGACCGTGCGGGTGACGCCCGTGGCGGCCATCGGGCACTCGCCGCCGCAGCCCTTGGCGGCCTTGGCCTGGACCTCGGGGACCATCTTGGAGTCGCTGCAGGTCATGGTGATCGTGACGCCGTTGTCGATGTTGGCGACGGTGCGCTGCATGCCCTTGGACTTCATGCAGCCGGCGTGGTCCTCGGCCAGGGCCGGCATGGCGACCAGGGTGACGAGAGCGAGAACGGCAAAGAAACGCTTCATAGGGTGTCCTCTCCTTGGTGAGGTGAGCTGGGCTGCGCAGGGTGGGCGGTCGAGGCCCCTGGAGCCGAGGACGGGGCGCAGCACCCGTTCTGGGAGTGGTTCCAGGGACACAGGTTGCGTTGTAGCTCGCCGAGCAGCCGGACGCGCTCCGCCTGAGGGGCGCCCTCGCAACGCTGGAGCCAGCGCTCCACCGCCACGGCGAGGCGCTTCTGCCGCAGGCTCTCGAGGCGCGCGAGGGCGGCCTGGATGGCGGGACGGTCCGGCTCGGAGGCGCACAGGCACCGGCTCAGCTCCTCCCGGACGGCGCGCTCCTCGGCGCACGGCGCGTGGCTGAGCAGCTCCCGGGCCTGGCCTCCGCCGGCCGTCCGATGCGCGCGCCAGAGGGCCATGCCGGCCATGAGGTTGAGGGCGAGGGAGACCGCGAGCCCGAGAACCAGCCAGCGGACTCTCATCGGCGCACCTCGACCGGTGCCTGGCCCTCGATCGCCGCCAGCTCCGGCACGGCCAGGGAGGCTGCCAGCAGCTCGGCCGGGTCGGGCTGGGGCTGGACAGTCGCGCCGAGCCGCCAGCCGAGCACGGCCGACCCCAGGAGCAGGGCGGCGAGCGCGGCGCGCCAGGGGCGGGAGAGCGCCAGCCACCACAGGGGCGCCATGGGAGCATGGGACGCCGTGGCCCGGGCGCAGGTTCGTGCCACGAACCCGGGCGGGAGCGACGGCACCGGCGCGGCGAGGGCCTCGGCGAAGGCCTGCCCCGCCTCGGCCTCGGACCGGCAGAGCGCGCAGGTGGCGACGTGACTCGCAACCGCGCCGCCTGCGTCGTCGGAGATCTCTCCGTCGAGCCAGCGGGCAAGGGTCACGGCGTCGGGGTGGGAGTCGTGCATCGTCACGTCACCTCCTTGAACCCCGCCCTGGGGGTTTTCCTTCGCGCATGAAGTGCGCGAGCCTGGGGCGCAGCCTGGCGCGGGCCCTAGACAGGAGCGACTCGACTGCCGCGGCCGTCGTGTCGAGCGCCACGGCGATCTCGTCGTACCGGAGCCCGCCGACCAGCTTGAGCAGCAGTGCCGCGCGCTGGCTGGTCGGGAGCGCCGCCAGCTCCCCCTCGAGGACGCCCCGGAGCTGGGCCGATGCCGCGGCGCGCTCCGGGTCGGGCGCGGGATCGGGAATCGGCTGCGAGGTGCCCTCGTCGTCCATCAGGGCAACGTCGGCCGGCCGCCGTGTCCACCCGCGCTGCCGGTTGAGGCACAGGCGTCCGGCGATCGTGAAGAGGTAGGTCCGCACCGCTGCCGAGGGCTGCCAGCGGTGCCGCGCCCGCCAGAGGCGGACGAACGCCTCCTGGACGACGTCCTCCGCCTCGTGCCCGGCCGCGCCCAGCGTCCGCCGGACGAAGCCCAGCAGCGGGGGACCCAGGGCGGCCACGAGCGCGGCAAACGCCTCCTCGTCGTCGAGGGCGACGCAGCGCATCAGCTCGATGTGGGGGTCGTCTGGCACCAGGAAAGAGGCTGGAGGTGACGGGCGGATTCGAACCGCCGAATGGGGGCTTTGCAGGCCCCTGCCTTACCACTTGGCTACGTCACCGCCGCCGGGAGAGTACCGTGAGGGGCGCGTGACTGTCAATCGAGAGACGTGGATTTGGCACCGAGCTGACCGGGTCGGGAACGGCGGGAGGGGTCCTTGGTCTGTTCGGTGGGTTGGGTTCCGGGGTCCGGGGTCCGAGGTCCGAGAACCGGAAGACGCATGGCACCGAGCTGACCGGGTCGGGAGCAGCAAAGGGGGGCCCCGGCCTGTTCGGTGGGTTGGGGTCCGGGGTCCGGGGTCCGAGGTCCGAGCAGGGGAAGACGTGCGGGCTCGAGTGCTGTCGGTGCGTCGGGTCGGTCGAGACCTCGGTGAGTACAAGGGCTTGACACTGCCTCTGTCGTGGTCTCAGCTCTTGCCGGACCCCGGACCCCGGACCCCGGACCCCGGACCCCGGACCCCGGACCCCGGACCCCGGACCCCGGACCCCGGACCCCGGACCCCGGACCCC
>JALOLB010000229.1 GCA_025456225.1 Thermoanaerobaculaceae bacterium | reverse complement strand
TGTGCTCGAGGTACCACTCGTAGGCTTCGTCCAGCTCCTGCGCCGCCTGGCGGATGAACTCAACGCGCACGTGGTTCACTGGCTCTCGCGCGAAGCTCGGCCCGGAGCACCTCCCAAGGGACAACCTCAACCTCGCCGGCGTCGAGAGCCTTGATCCGCTTGGTGACCTCCCTCCGCCACGCCTTCTCCACTGTCGGGTCAGGCCGGCTCACGAGGGAGTCAAACAGGGCACGTGCGATCTCTGCCCGATCGGCCTCCGGAAGGTCAAGAGCCAGTGTGAGAACGGCATCAGCCTTCCTGCTCATGACTCGAGTTTGCCACCCACCCAACGCTCGCAGCAAGCTGCGGTGCCGAGTGACTTTGCGTTGACTGCAAAGACAGGCTACGACGGAGGTTGTGCCCGCCAGCCAGCAGGGCGAGAGGCGCCGGCGCCTTCACTGCGCCGTTAGGTGCCGATGATCTCATTGAGCCCCGCCACGACCTCGTCCACGTCCTCCGGTTCAGCCTCGGCGAGCTTCGCCCCGAGGCGATCGATCGAGAGGGTGCGGATCTGACTGATCTTGACCCACGACCGCTTGGACAGACCTGGAGCGGTGAGCTCGAGGGTGAGAGGAAAGCCGGCACGTTGAGGCTGGCTGGTGATAGCGGCAGCAATGATCGTGCCCGAGCGCTCATTGAACAGGTTGTGGCTGAGGACGAGGACGGGGCGCAGACCTCCTTGTTCGTGGCCCTTGGCTGGGCTCAAGTCCGCCCAGACGATATCGCCTCTCAGTACTGGGGCCACTCACTCACCTCCTCGCCCATGCCCTCTTCGGCCAGTGCCTTCTCGGCGACTGGGTCGAGTTTCGCGCACTCCCTTGCCAGCCGACCGTGCTTGATACGATCGAGCTTCTCCGCCAGCGCTTCCTGGATGACTCGACTTCGGCTCGGAAAGCTCCCCGAGCGAACAAGCTGGTCGATCTGAGCAAGAGCCCTTTGATCAAGGCTGATGGCAATCTTGGCAACACCCATGGCCGGCCTCCGGTACTACCTTAGGTCGTACCGCCGGTAATTGCAAGGCGTTGAGAGAGGCATCTGATGCATGTTTCGCGCGGTTGAGCTAGAACTGGTTGTGGATGTCGCGGTTGACCGGACGGGGGTTGGGTCCGGCTGCGGCGGGGAGGAACGCGCATGCGCGACCAGGAGTGTGGCTGAGACGAGCCTGAAGGGCGGGAAGCCCGGGCAAGTCCAGCGCGTCGTTATGCGTCGCTCACCTACATGTCGACAACTAGTGGAAAGCGCAGGCGACGCGCAGCAGCGGCGGCTTGCCTGAATGTGGAGGCAGCGTCGGCCGCACCGGATGGCCACGGAGTACTGCCAAGCTCTGCTTGAGCCTGAGGGAGTGAGCCCATCACGAAGCCGTCTCCAGCAAGGAGGTCAGGGAGGCGACCGGGGAGGAGAATCGTAGCGTGAGCTAGGTGACAAAATGCGGGTCTCCTGCCAGCGAGGCGAGCAAAGAGACCTGGGGTCTGGTCGAGTTTGAGAGCGAAGCGGCTGAACTCAGACCAGGAACGCTGATCGACGCGAAAGAACTCAGGCTCGGCGTTGGAGCCGTCGTCCCAGGTAATGCCCAACTGACGCTGGAGGTCGCCGACAACGTCGAGGAGGCGACTTCGCTCTGCGCAGGCCCCAGGCCCCCCGAACGGCACATCAGGAGGTAGCTGCTGGAGGGGCTGGTGCGGCCGAACGATGGCGTACGGTGTCCCCGCTCGCCATGCCTCACGCATGGCCGGCGTGATGTAGTCGCCAGCCCAGTAGCGGCTCAGCGGGAGCGCCATTAAGTCGACTGCCATAGTCGTTTCCTCCGACGCACGACGCGAGGGCTGAGGCGCGGGGCGAGTGACGCTGCGACGGGACAAGTTGGTGTGGCCACGGAAGAAGTGTAGACCAGCCAAGCCGGGAGCGCGGCGAGCCCTGGCCCCTCCAGCCCCTCGTTGGGCGGCTGGTGAATGTGCGGTGCCCGGTGTCCATCGCTATTCCTCAACCACCCAAACGCTGACATACTCCCAGGTGCTGTCGTGCCCGCGCAATTCGTAATGACGCACCGTGAGTGGATTGGCGGATCGGGTAACGACGAAAACTCCTCCACTGAAGTCCCGCCACGAGTACTCGATCTGCTCGGATCGCGTGACGAGGTTCGCCCGAACCACCGCGTCCACAGCTTTCTGCTCTTCAGGCGTGAGCTTCGGTTGGCCGTAGCTGTCGTACTCGATTCCGGGATTCAGCTCCGCAGGTGACTTCCAGTCAATCCCACAGAACTGCGTAAGTAATCGCTTCTTCGCTTTCCAGAACTCAAAGATGAACTCCCCGTTCCGAGTGACGTTAGCCACGTCCTGCTCAGCACGGACATCGGCCTTCGCGAAACACCCAGCCAGCGCAGGATCAAACTCCTGCTGGTCGAACTTCTCGTCCCTAAGCTGCGGTCGGGCATGCCGCACACTTGTCTCCGCGGTCACGGGATCCGGCACCCTCGGCGAGGACGCACAGGCAGCAAAGAGAATGGCGACATGGAGGACGAAGAGACTCTTCATAGCATCGGCCCGTGCAACGCGCAGCATCAGCCGCGGCGCGAAGCGCCGTCGGCTGCATGCTGTAGGTGGGCCCCCTCTCATCGTGACGGACTCGCGTCCCGTTGCCTCGAGACAGATCTGATCCGTATTCCCGTTGCCTCGAGACAGATCTGATCCGTATCTCCTCGCCATTCTGCAGGTATCGAAACTCGTCGACGAAATCACGATGAACAAGCCAGCGATCGGTCAGCTCGCCGTGCAACCACTGCTCGCAGACCAGGACGCTACCGTCGGCCAGCCCGGAAACAACATCCAGATAGCTCAGTTCGACATAGAACCCGTGTCGGTCCGAACACATCAAGCCATCGTGAGAGTGCCACTGGGTGCCCTCGAATCCGATGAAGTTGTCATCCTCGTTCGTGGTCGTCGTGCCGCCTTCCCCGGTGTACTCTGTGGCCACGTTCAGAAACAACAACGTGATCCCTTCCCCAAGGTGGACGGCAACCTCGTCGGCTGAGCGACGAACACAGCTCAGGCCCACCTCGCCGCACAGTTCAGAGACCATTGCCAAGTCGATGCGCATCTCAGGTGTGCCCAACACGGTGTAGAGGGCCGAAACGCGGGGGAATGTGGCTTGGGGGTGACGGATAGGCCAACAACGAGCGGGGGGGATGAGGGGAGGCAAGGTGCTGCAAGGGTTCAGGATGCGGAGAGAGGGTGGGGTGAGAGCGCTGGGATGGGTGGTAGGGAGGGTGCGCGATCAGCCATGAAAGTGGCTCGGGCGCGGCCATAGGCGGGTGGCGGGGCTGAGAACGCATCGGCCTCCTGGGTTCGGGACGTGAGTGTAGCCTGCGAGCCGGGTGATGTCACGGGGCTTGCTTGGTGAGAGTCCTCTCAGGGGCTGTCGTGCCGAGGGGGCCCTTGGGGTGGCCCTGCCCCGGGAGCGTGGCACTCGGGGTCGGGACGGCGGCAGGGTCTGCCGTGGCTGGGGTATCGGGGGGAGGTCGAGTAGCGTCGTGCATGAGGTCGGGGAGCTAGACGAACTGTGTCACGTCGAGGCGTGCGTCGCGGTCACGGAACGAGACGGGTTGCTGCGCGGCGGCGAGGGTGCGCGGCGCCGCGGCGATGCTGCCTGCCCCCTCGGCTCCCGGCCAGCCGCGCGCTTTCGCGACCCCTCCGCTGCTGGTATCGTCGTGACGTGCCTGAGTCAGCGGCTCGCGGTCGGTTGCTGGTGAGAACAGGTCATGCCTCTTGTCCCGTCGCGACAGCCTCGTGCTGCCGCCCGAGACTCGTCTCTGGCCCTGCCCCCCTCACCTCTCGACTCTCGACTCCCAACCGGTCGGGTGGGTGGGGACCTTTCGACTCTCAACTCTCAACTCTCGACCGGGCAGGCGGGTGGTCTCCCGCGCGGGGGACTCTCAACTCTCGACTCTCGACTCTCGACCGGGTGGGCGGGGGTGCGGCATGTGCGGGATAGCCGGTCTCGCCGGGTGGGCGCCGGGGGGCGAGGCCGGGCGGGCGCGCGCCATGCTCGCTCGCCTGGTGCACCGGGGGCCCGATGCCGAAGGCGTGGTGGCGGGGGAGGGCTGGGCGCTGGGGGCGCGGCGGCTGGCGATCATCGACCTGGTCACCGGGGACCAGCCGGTGGCCAGCGAGGACGGGCGGGTGCACGCCGTCCTCAACGGCGAGATCTACAACTACCGCGAGCTGCGTCAGGCCCTGATCGCGCGCGGCCACACCCTGCGCTCCGGGGGCGACACCGAGGTGCTCGTGCACCTCTGGGAGGACGAGGGAACGGCCATGCTGTCGCGCCTGCGCGGCATGTTCGCCCTCGCGATCCTCGACGAGCGCCGTGGACAGCTCTTTCTGGCCCGCGACCGGCTCGGGAAGAAGCCCCTGTACTGGACGCGCGGCGCCGAGGGCCTGGTCTTCGCCTCCGAGCTGAAGGCGTTGCGGGCGGGGCTGCCCGGGGCGCCGTCGATCGACCCCGCTGCGATCCGCGCGTTCCTGCGCTGGGGATTCGTGCCCGAGGGTCAGTGCATTCTCGCGGGCGTCCACAAGCTGCCGCCCGGGTGCTGGCTGCGGCTCGACCTGCCCGGCGGCGAGCTGCGGCAGGAGCGCTACTGGCGCCTCTGCCTGGCGCCCGAGGCGGGACTCTCATCGGACCAGGCGGTTGAAAGCCTGCGCGCCGTGCTGGACGAGGCGGTGCGCCTGCGGCTGCGCGCGGACGTGCCGCTGGCGGTGTTCCTCTCGGGGGGGATCGACTCGGGCGTCGTGACCGCCCTGGCGGCGCGCCACCAGCCCGACCTCCTGGCCCTGTGCGTGGAGTTCCCCGGAGTCCCCAGCGAGCTGCCGCTCGCCCGGGCCACGGCCGCGAAGGCCGGGGTGCGACTCGTCCCGGTTCGCGTCGATGCGGCTGCGGGGGCGGCGCTCCTGCCCGATCTGGCCGAGGTCTTCGACGAGCCCCTGGCCGACCCCTCGTGCGTGCCGACGCTGCTGGTCGCCCGGGCGGCCCGGGAGCACGCCACCGTGGTCCTCAACGGCGACGGCGGCGACGAGGCGCTGGCCGGCTACCGCCGCTACCTCGCGGCCCGCCTGCTGGACCGGCCGCTCGCGCGGGGCGCGGCGCGCGCCGGCGCCCGGGTGGCTGCACGTTTTCCGATGCCGCAGCGGCGCCGCGACTGGGCGCATCGCCTGGCCGAGGGGCTGACACCAGGGGTCGACCCCTACCAGGCGTGGGGGCCGGTGAAGCTCACCGCCGGCGATGTGGCGGCGCTGCTCGACGAGCCGGCGAGCGATCCGCCCCTCGTCAACGAGGGCGTCGAGTCGATCGGCACCGGCGCCGTCAACGCGGTGCGGGCCCTGGATCTCGGCTTCTTCCTGCCGGGCGACCTGCTGGTCAAGATGGACCGGGCCAGCATGGCGGCCTCGCTGGAGGCCCGCTCGCCGCTGCTCGACCACGAGGTGATGGAGCTGGCCGCCACCTTGCCGCCGGAGCTGCTGCTGCGCGGCGGCCGCACCAAGGCGCTGCTGCGGGACCTCGCCCGCGACCTGCTCCCCGCCGCCGTGCTGCGCGCCCCCAAGCGCGGCTTCGAGGCGCCCCTGGTGCGCTGGCTCTCCGGCCCCTGGGCCGCGGAGGTCCGCGGCGTGCTGGAGGATCCTGAAGCCGCGCTGGGTGCGGTGGCACCGGCCGAGCGCCGGCGGGCCTGGCGCGACTGGGGCGAGCGGCCCGACCGCGAGCGTGCCGCCCGCGCCGTCTACACCCTCCTCACCCTCGAGCACTGGCTGCGCCGCTGGGCGTAGCCCCACCGCCTTGGGGCGCGCCTGTCAGAACCGCCAGCCCACGCCGAGCCAGTAGTTGGGGCCGGTGGTGTCGTTGTCGGCGCGGACCTCGGGGGCCGGTGCCAGGGGACCCTCGGCCTCCACCATGTGGTCGAGCCGGCCCCAGTAGTAGGCGACACCCGCTTCCAGATAGGTTCCCCCAGAGCGGCTCAGGTCGATGTTGGCCCCGAGCCCGGCGGTCCAGACCGGGAAGGCGCCGTCGTTGTCGACCTTGAGCCACTGGTCGACGACGTCGTTGCGCAGGGTCAGCTCGGTGGTGTCGCGTTCGTAGCCGAACCCACCACCGAGCAGCACGAACGGCACCACCTTCTGGCACGTCGGGCATGGAAGGAAGTGGGCCGCCGCCATCAGGTCCGTGTAGATGCTGTAGTGCTGCGAGAACTCCAGTTGCGCCGGTCCCGCCTCGGTGGCCACCGTGGCACTGCCGTCGATCCCACCCCGGCTGTAGTCCCACTCGATGCCCACCTGCCAGTACGGGCTCACCCGGGTGAAGAACTTCACCCCCAGCGAGAGGTTCGCGATGTCGTCCCAGGTGTCGAAGTCGGTGCCGAACTGGTCGTTGATCTGCTCGATCTGCTTGTTGGTGTTGGTCTGCTTGGGAAACGCCTGCTGCAGGAGCACGGTGATCGCGAAGTCCTTGTACGCCTGCTGGGCCGGCGCCGGCTGCGCCGCCAGCAGTGCCCCGCCGAGGAGCAGCCAGAGCACCGGCCGCACCGGGCGGTTGTGGGCCACGTGGATCCGCTGAGTATCCAGGGTCTCTAGCATGCCTGACCTCCCCGTCGAGCTGGCATCCATCATCGCACCGGTTTCCTCCACGGGTGCGGGTGGTGCCCCCGGGACGCGGAGGGGTGCCTCGACCCGGAACCCTGGAGCGTCAGAGCGTGTGAAGAAGTCGCGAGAGAGCGACTGGTCAGGCGGTGAAGGTCCTCACGGCGTCAACCTGGACGTGGTCGTGGACGTGGACCCGGTTTCGTGCGTCGGGACGTTGCGAGGCAAGCAATGGTCACGATTGGCGCCCCGAGCTTCCTCGTACCATTGGTTCACACCCTCTCACGTCCCGTGGCGACAACCGGCGGCCATCCGGGGTGTCGGGCGAGCCCTGGATGGCGTAGACAAGCATGCCTCTCGGGCGGATACTTGATTCAGCAAACGCTCGTTCACATGCCCGGGGGAGCTGACCATGAAGACACGATGGGTGTGGAGTCGGGTCCTTCTTGCTTGTCTGCCGGCAGCGCTGATCATCGGTCTGGCGCTGCACCAACCGGTGGCATCCTCCCAGTCGCTCGGCAAGCCGCCCAGGGAAATGGTGGCCGCCGCCAATCTCGGCGCAAGCCCAGGCCTCGCCGCGGTGCGCCTGGCCGCGCCTCCCCGCTGGCGCGTCGCCGTGCGCCCGGCGCCGGGCGAGGGACGGGAGACAGCCAGGCCGGCTCCGATGGTCCGGCTGCATGCCCGGGCACCGGCAGCAAGCAGTGACCAGGTGGTCCCGTTGGCCACGACGACGATCCTCTCGGACGGCTTCGAGGGGTCGTTCCCGGGCGCGTGGCAGCTCTTCTACAGCACCGGGACCGAGAGCACGACCCTGTGGGGCAGGTCCACGTACCGGAAGGCAGGTGGGACCTACTCGGCGTGGTGCGCCGGCGGCGGCCCCCAGCCCCGTCCCGCGGGTGGCAGCTACCTGCCCAACATGAGCGTCTGGCTGGAGTACGGTCCGTTCGACCTCTCCGACGCCACGGACGCGACATTCGAGTTCGACCTCTGGAACGACTGCGAGCCCTCGTCCACCACGCCACCACCCGACAGGATCACGATGTGGCTCTCGACGGACGACTTCCAGACCGCCGACAACTACCAGGGCTTCTACTTCAACAACACGGGCCAGCAATGGGCTCGGACGAGGATGGACGCCAGCGATTTCGACGAGATCTCGGCCATCGGGTCGAGCACCGTCTGGCTCGCGTTCATCTTCCAGTCGAGCAGCACCCCGTCGACGAAGGAAGGCAGCTATCTCGACAACGTGCTGTTCACGAAGACGACGAGCACGGGGACCTGCACCGTGAACTGCACGGCGACGGTCCCCCCCTCGGGACAGACCGGGACGCCTGTCGCCTTCGCGGCCACCGCGACCGCGACCAACTGCTCGGGCGCGCCGACGTTCACCTGGGACTTCGGCGACGGCTCGGCGACGTCGAGCCAGCAGAACCCCAGCCATACGTACACGGCGGCCGGCACGCGCACCTGGACGCTCACCGTGCGGGCGGGCGGCCAGACGTGCACGAAGACCGGCACGATCACGATCACGTCCGGCCCCCAGCCAGCGAGCGCGGCCATGTCCTCCATCTACTGGGTGCCTGTGGCGAGCCACGCCGGCGGGGCGCAGAACAGCGAGTGGCGCACCGACCTGGGTGTCCTCAACCTCGGCACGAGCGCCGCCAGCGTGCAGATGATCCTGCACAAGCCAGGTCAGTCCGTGACGGGGACGGACGAGCTCGATCCGCAATCCGAGCTCATCTACGACGACATCGTGGGCCAGCTCGGGTCCTCGGGCTCGGCCGCGCTCGAGATCCGCTCCACCCGGCCGCTGCACGTCACCTCGCGCACCTACAACCAGACGGCGAGCGGGACGTTCGGGCAGGGCTACGACGGTGTCGAGGAGGGCGAGGGCGCGTTCGCCGGCCAGGAGGTCTACCTGCCGCAGCTCACCGAGAACGCGGCGTACCGCACCAACATCTCGCTGACCAACACCGGGACCACCACCGCTGTGGTGCTCGTCGAGCTGCTCGACGGCGCCGGGACGAAGCTCGGGGACTACCAGGTGACCCTGAAGCCCGGCGAGTGGAAACAGGAGAACCGGCCGTTCTTCAACAAGGTCGG
>JALOLB010000043.1 GCA_025456225.1 Thermoanaerobaculaceae bacterium | reverse complement strand
CGAGGACGTCGGTGACCTGGCGCTCCATGTCCAGCGCACGGTCTGGCACGAGATCAATCTCGAGAGGACATCGAGCCGGCTCTCCAGTGGCGAGTCCGAGCTGATGGTGGTCTCCGCCGAGCGGCTCGATCCGGGCCGGCGGGTGGTGCTCGAGTACGTGGTGGCCGACCGGCTCGGGCTGACGCCGTGGGTGACGGTGTTCTTCCCGCGCGGCGAGCCGGTGGCGCGGCTGACGGTGCGATCGACCCAGGATGCCCTCGCTGGGGGCCTTCGGGTGCAGCTCGTGACGCCGCCGGGCATGACGCTGCCGGCGGCGGTGCGACAGGAGTCCGACGGGACGGTGGTGGCGGAAGCGGTGCCGGCCCGGGATCGGATCGGACCGCTGCGCGCGCTCTTCCAGCCGGCCGAGGACCAGCTCTTTCCCTTCGTCCTGGCCTGGATCGACCCCGGCGCGGGCGCCTCGATGGCCGGGTATGCGTCATTCTACCGCGGCAAGTGGAACGAGCGCCTGGCGGCCATCGATGCAGCCCAGGTGAAGGCCCTGGCGGCAAAGGTCGTGGGTGACACGGCGGCGCCGGCCGACCGGGCGGCGCGGCTGGCGACGTTCGTGCAGCAGGAAATCCAGTACGACGCCAGCAACGAGGGCTCGGCCGACGCGTGGCTGCCGCTGGCCAGCGAGGAGGTGCTGCGCTCGCGGCGTGGTGACTGCAAGGGCAAGGTGATGCTCTTGCAGGCGTTCCTGGCGGCTGTCGGGATCGAGTCGGCGCCGGTGTTGCTGCGCTGGGACTCGGACCACTTCGTCTGGGGCGTGACGCCCGGCTCGGCGTTCTTCAACCACGTGATCCTGGCGGTCAAGCTCCCGGCCCAGAAGCCGCCGCCGGGGGCCACGCTGGTGGAGGGGCCCGCCCAGGGATGGGTGCTCGTCGATCCGACCGTGACCACGGCCGCCTTCGGGGCGCCGCTGCCGGGCCACGAGGGCCTTCCGGCACTCCTGATTGGCGAGGCGGCCGAGCCCGTGTTCACGATCCGGACCGCCACCCCGTCGGTGGCGTCCCTGCGGACGGAGCTCGACTTCGAGCTGGACGCCGGCGGCGTGTGCCGGGGTGAGCTGCGTGCCACCGACAACGGCCACGCGCCGCTGCTCGCCAGGCTGGGCGGGCGGCTCACCGATCAGGAGGTGGCGGACGCACTGCGCGATCTCCTGGTGCAGCAGCTTCCCCAGGTCAAGGTGCGCGAGCATGAGGTCGTGCGAGCGAGCGCCCAGCAGCCGGCGACCAGGCTGCGGGTGTCGTTCGAGGCACCAGGCTGCGCACAGGAGCTGAGCGACTCGGTGCTGGTGCCGAGCCCTCCGGGCGTGGTGGCGACTCTGGCCGGGCTGCCCCGGGGGCTGCGGCCGGCCACCCCGGTCAAGCCGGAGGACGCCGTCACCCTCGACGCCCCCTGGAGCACCCGCCTCAACACCACGGGGCTGTCGACCGCGATCGAGGCGGCCATCACCCTGCGGCTGCCTCCCGGCCTCGTGTGGGCCCCATCCAGAGCGCGCCGCGACGAGCACGCCTGGCTTGTCGGCACCGTGACGTGGGAGGTGGCCGGGGACCGGGAGTATCGAGGCACGCTTCGCATCGTCGAGACGCGAGGGACGTATCCACCAGCCGAGCGGAAGGCCCGGCTGCAGCTCGTGGACGAGCTGTACTCCTCGTTGTATACCCCCTTGATGCTCGCTCGCGTCGCGAAACCCTGAGCTCACCTCGGACGACCTGGGCACTGGGGAAGGGCACGACACGACGAGAGCCCTGGGATGGTCTTGACAGGGAGCTTGTGCTACTCTTCACAACTGGCGGGACTGTGGGGGATCGGGCTTCTGTCTTGGTAGTCCCTGCCGCGCAGCTCAATCAGCACAACAGGGCGTAGTTGGCGCCCCTCTTCGAGGAGCGACCATGGCACTGCGAGGAAGCCTGGAGGACATCCAGGTCCGGGACCTGCTCGAGGTCCTGCGTCTGGGGAGCCGCACCGGCGAGCTGGTGGTCGCCGGCCTGGACACGGACGCCAGGCTCTACTTCCAGGATGGGAAGCTGGTCGAGGCGGTCGGGCACGGGCGCAGTGGCGTCGCCGTGCTCACCGAGACGCTGAGCTGGCGGGACGGGGAGTTCGAGTTCCGTCCCGAGGCCGAGCCGCCCGCACACAACGACCCGGAGCTGCAGTCGGCCGTGGCGCGGGTCCTGGCCTTTCCGGCGGGTCACGGCCTGCTGCCGCTCCCGCCGGTCGAGCCTCCGCCGGGACCGGCCGACGACCCGGCGACGGACTCTCGGAGCGCGCTGCTCTCGGCCTTCGTCAAGAACGTGCCTCTGGCGGAGTTCGCCGGCATCCTGGACGCCACCGGAGTGATCCAGGCCCAGTCCGGGTCCAGTCTCCATCCCATCGCCGTGATGCGGTCGCTGGGCGCCGCGGCAAACGCCTTCCGCCACGCCCACTGCCGGCCGGAGCTGCGGCGCATGCTCGTCGAGGACGACAAGGGGACGATTGCCATCACCAGGTTGGCGGACCACTCGCTGCTCATGGTGGTGGCCGACGGTGGTGCCGGCCTCGGCAACGTCTCGGCGGCCGTCTCCAAGCTCGTGCACCAGCTCGAGGGGGGAAGTTGATTTCAGATCGACCGTCCAGGGTCGCGTGGTGCGGCCTCGGTGCCGTCGGGGCAGTCGATCTTGACATGTTCGTGACGACATGATGGTTCACTTACGGAGTTCGGACATGGCCTTCCGTCGGGGACGCACCCCGGCGGGGACCCAGGAGAAGGGGAGTCAGACATGGCGGCTTTGCGTGATGTGCTCAATGATCTGGTCAAGGTCGAGGGCGTGACCACTGCGGTGGTCGTGGGGCGCGACGGGTTCGTGCTGGACGGTGTCTCGCGCAGCGCCACCCTCGACACCGAGGCGGTGGGAGCCGTGATCTCCACCGGCATCGGCTCCTCGGAGGTGGTGGGCCGGGAGCTCGGGGTCGGCGAGATGACCCAGGGGCTCCTCGAGTACAAGGGCGGCCTCATCGTCATGGGCCTGGTGGGCCGGGATGGGATCGTCGCCCTGGTGGCCGACATCGGGGCCAACCTGGGCAACGTCCGCTACCAGCTCAAGAAGCGCATTCCGGACATCGAGAAGGTGCTGTAGAGAGGGCTCGGCGCTTTGGGGGAAGCGACGAGCCGCATCCCACGGCCGTGGGGTGCCGGCTGAAGGCCGGCGGGAAGAAGGAGCTGCACGGTACGGCCGAACGGGTGATGCGAGGTCCCAGCCCCAGACGGGAATCGAGATGGCAACGGCACGCGTCGTGCGCACGCCCTCGCCGGCTCTGACGAGCGGTCAGGCATGGCGTGGAGCTCTCTGCGGGAAGGAAAGGGGGTCGCATCATGGATGCTGATCTGGCGCGGCTGCATGCCGCCGCCTACTTCGTGGGTGCGCTGGCCCACGGCGCCGAGAAGAACCTCGGCAAGGGCTGCAACTCCGTCTGCAATCTGGCGGGCAAGCGCTTCGGGCTCGAGGCGGTCCAGGACGTGGCCCAGACCTCGGACCCGTTGAAGGCCGTCGAGGTCCTGCGCCAGGCCCTCACGGCGCACGGGCTGGTCTGGGACTTCGAGCCGTTCGCCGGCGAGCGCCCGGAGCTGGTCACGGAGGAGGACGGCAAGCACAAGCTGCGCCTCGTCTTCCGCACCTGCATGGTGCGCAACGCGCTGTTCTGCTACGCCCACGAGCAGAAGCAGTCGCTGTGCTACATGGCGCACGGCGTGTTCGCCGGCGCGATGGAGCGCATCATGCCCAACACCCGCGTCCACCTGGAGATCATCCAGGCGGGCCCCAACGCCTGCCTGAAGGAGATGACCTGGGAGGTGGTGTCATGAGGGCCAGGGTTTCGACCGAGTGGCTGTCGGGCTGCTCCGGGTGTCACGTGGCCGTCGTCGACCTGCACGAGAAGCTTGCAAACCTGGTCGAGGACGTGGAGTTCGTGCGTGTCCCGGTGCTGATGGACGAGAAGGGCTACCCCAAGGCCGATGTCGGCATCGTCGAGGGCGCCATCCGCAGCCACCACGACCGCGAGGCGGCCGAGCACATGCGCAAGAGCGTCAAGACCCTCGTCGCCTTTGGAAGCTGCGCGTGCTACGGCGGGCCGTCCGGTCTCGGCTGGCTGTACGACCAGAAGTCGGTCATCGACGAGACCTACTCCTCGGGTCCGACCAACGTCCAGGGGCAGGTTCCGGACGGTCAGGTGCCGGTGCTCGAGGACGGTGTGGTGCCGCTCGACGAGGTGGTGGAGGTGGACTTCTACCTTCCCGGCTGCCCGCCCCATCCCTACTTCATCGCCGCCGGGCTGCGCGCGCTGCTGGGCGCCCAGGCGCCGCCGCTCTCGACCAAGCCCGTGTGCGCCGAGTGCACCCGCAAGATGCGCAAGCGCCCGGGGGTCGAGCTCCAGAAGGCGGCGGTCACGGCCCCGGATCCGGAGCTGTGCTTCCTGAGCCAGGGGGTGATCTGCCTCGGGTCGGTGACCCTCAACCGGTGCCAGGCGCCATGTCCGGCCAACGGCATCGCCTGCACCGGCTGCGCCGGGCCGTCCGCGGACCTCATCCGCGAGCCGCACCTGGACCTGCGCACCATGGTTGCGAAGCGCATGCAGATGCTCACCGGCGTGGCCGCGGACGATGTCGCGCGCTATGTCGAAGCAAGCGCCAAGACGTTCTACGCCTATGCCGTGGCCTCGCCGGCGGTCTACCGCAAGCCGACCGTGGAGCTGCGGGAGTGGGCCGGTGACGCTGCTCCGGTTCCGGCGCAAGCGGGCAAGGAGGCCTGATCGATGGCACAGCTCATGGTTGTGGATCCAGTCACACGCATCGAAGGGCATGCCCGCATCGCCCTCGAAACCGACGCCGCCGGAGCCATCACCAGCGGGCACCTGCAGGTGCTCGAGATCCGCGGCATGGAGAAGCTCCTGCAGGGCACCGAGCTGTTCAAGATGCCCCAGATCACGGCCCGGATCTGCGGGGTGTGCCCCGGAGCGCACCACCTGGCCTCGGTGCGGGCGATCGAGAACGGCCTCGGTGTCACGCCGCCGCCCGACGCCCGCCTGCTGCGCGAGCTGCTGTACGCCGGTCACGTCCTGCACTCCCACGCCCTGTCCACCTTCGTCCTGGCCGGGCCGGACGTGCTCATGGGTGTCGGGGCCAAGCCCGAGACGCGCAACATCTTCGCCCTGCTCGGCCTCGACCCCGAGCTCGGCAAGAAGGCGCTGCGCCTGCGCAGCATCGGCCAGCGCACGGTGGAGATCATCGGCGGCCGCGGGGTGCACCCGGTCACGGCAATTCCAGGTGGGATGGCCTCCAGGCCCGACGCCGAGAAGCTGGCCACCATCGCCGGCTGGGGACGCGAGGCGCTGGCGCTGATCGAGGAGATCGTCGGCCGGGTCCAGGAGAAGGTCGACGCCCTCGCCGACCTGCGGGATGCCATGAGCATCCCGTTGCAGTCCCTGGCGCTGTCCCGCCACGGGGAGTTCACGCTCCTCGACGGCGATCTGGTCCTGGGCGACGCCGGCGGGAAGCCCGTGCGCACGGTGCCGGCGGCGGACTACGCCTCGCTGCTGGTCGAGCACGTCATGCCCGGCTCGTACATGAAGGCCGTGCAGCTCCGCGAGCCTGCCGGCACGAGCTACTTCGTCGGGCCCCTGGCCCGCCTCAACCTCGCCGACTCGATGCCGACGCCGAAGGCCAACGAGGCGCTGGGGCGCTTCCACGCGCGTGGGCGGGCCCGGCAGTCGGCCCTCGACTACATCGAGGCGCGACTGGTCGAGATGCTCTACTGCGCCGAGGGGTTGGCCGCCCTTCCCGGCACGATCGGCGGCGGTCCCGTGCTGGTGCCGGCGCAGCCCAAGGCCGGCCACTTCGTCGGCGTGGTGGAGTCGCCGCGCGGCATCCTGGTCCACGACTACACCACCGACGAGCAGGGCCGGGTGGCCAAGCTGAACCTCATCGTGGCCACCCAGAACAACTACGGGGCGATCGACACGGCGATCACCGGCGTGGCCCGCCACCTCATGCCGAAGAAGGACGAGAACCTCCTGCTCAACGGTGTCGAGTTCGCCCTGCGGTGCTTCGACCCGTGCCTGTCGTGCGCCACCCACGCGATCGGCCAGATGCCGCTGCGGGTGGAGATCCGCCGCGACGGCTGTATCGAGCGCGTCATCACCCGGAGGACCCAGCCATGATCAGCATCGCCATCGACGACAAGGCGTGCGTCGGGTGCACCCTGTGCGTGGAGACCTGCGTCCCCGGGGTCTTCACCTTCAACGAGGCGAAGTCCCTTCCCGAGGTCGCCAAGCCCAAGGAGTGCTTCGGATGCCTGGCGTGCAGTGAGATCTGCCCGGCTGGCGCCATCACCCACGAGGGCGTGCAGCTCCAGGAAAGCTACTACCACGATCCCTACGCCCTCAAGCTGGCGTCGCGCCTGAGCACCAACGGGCACCCCGAGCCGCTCGTCCCGGCCGACAAGGCTCACCGGGATGCGGCGCTGCGGGACCTGGGCGTGCGCCTGCTCGCGGTCGCCGCGGTGTTCAAGCAGACCCTGGGCGCCGGGCTGCCGGCCGTCGGCACCCTGGCCGGGCGGACCCTGGCGAACCAGCTCCCGCGCTACCGGCAGCCGACGACGGGCGCGGAGGCGCTGGCGCTGGCGAAGGAGCAGCTCGCACCGGCCTGGGAGCTGGAGCCCTCGCTGGACGGCGAGACGCTCACGATCGGCGTGAAGGGTTGCTTCGTGCGCGAGGTGTGCGAGCGCGAGGGGATGCCGCTCGGCGGTGAGCTGTGCGTCCTGTTCTACAACTACCTGGCCGGCTACCTCGGCCGCATGGGCGGGTTCAAGCTGCGCCTGCAGGACGCCCAGCGCGGACACGAGCGCTGCACCTACCAGATCAAGGTCTTCTGATGCGTGTCCCGGATCCTGCCGCGCCGGCAGGGTCCGGGAGTACGCCGCCGGATGCAGTCGAGAGACCGGCGAAGGAGAGGTGGGACGGGGTGAGCGAGGCGAGGGGTCCACGGCTTGCGGTTGTTGGTGTTGGCAACCCCCTGGCCGGAGATGACGGGGTCGGGGTGCGGGTCGTCGAACGCCTCCGAGCGCTGGCACCCCCCGGCCCGGACGTGTTCTGGGGCACGCTCGAGGGCGATCTCCTCGCCGTCGCCGACTGGCTTCCCTGCGCCTCGCACTTCATCTTCGTGGACGCGGTGGCCGGCGGGGTACCTGGCACGATCGTCGTCGGGCCCAGCGAGGGGCGAGCCTGGGCGCCCTCGTTTCACCAGACTGACCTCGCCTCGACCCTGCGGGTGCTCGAGGCCATGGGCGCCGCGAGCCCCTTCCCGACCTGGGAGATCTGGGGCATCACCATCACCCCGCCGGAGGAGCTGGGCGAGGGCCTGTCTCCTGCCGTGGCCGCGGCAGCCGACCAGATGGTGGAGCGCCTGCTCGCCGAGCTGAGCAGTCGACGCGAAGCGTCTTCGGCCGCGCGCGCAACGGGCTAGAATGGGCGGGTCAGCGGAAGGAGACAGCATGGCGGTCAGGATCGCGATCACAAGCCAGAAGGGCGGCGTGGGGAAGTCCACGGTCGCGCTGAACCTCGCCGTGGCGTTCGCCGAGCGGCAGCGCACGACCCTGCTGGTCGATCTCGACCCGCAGGGCGCCATCGGTCTCTCGCTGGCCCGGGCGGACAGCGAGTGGCCGGGCGTGGCCGAGATGCTGGTCGGGCAGAGGAGGGCGGCGGAGGCCCTCGTGCGCACCAGGCTCGACAGCCTCTCAATCCTTCCGCGCGGACGATTGGATCCGGTCGACGTGGCCGAGTACGAGAAGGCGATCTACGTGCCCGGCGTGCTGGACACCCTGCTCCGGGAGGCCGAGGAAGGCTTCGACGTCGTCCTCCTGGACCTGCCTTCGGGGCTCGGGATGGTGCCGCGGGCGGCGCTGGCGGTGGCCGACTTCGCGCTGATTCCCTTCCAGGCCGAGACCCTGGCGTTGCGCTCGGTGTCCCAGATCCTGCGGGTCCTCGATCACGTGCGCAGCCACGAGAACCCACGACTTCGCCTGCTCGGCATCCTGCCGACCCAGGTGCGGCTCGGCAAGGACACCTCGATGGAGGTCATGTCCCACGTCTGGGGGGACCTCGCCGGCGTGCTGGAGACCGTCGTGCCCTGGTCGGATGCCTATGCCCGGGCCAGTCAGGCCGGCCTGCCGGTCGGCTTCGCCGGCGGCCGGGTTCCCCCCGAGGCGCGGCGGTTCGAGATGCTCGTCAGCGAGCTGGAGACCCGCCTCGCGGAGCTGGGCTGCATGATTGGAGAGGGTGATGAGCAACCGCGCCGCGAGCTCCTCTGACCTCGACCTCGCCCGTGTCCTGAGCCAGCGGCTGGTCGGCCGCGCCGCTCCGGCGGTCGGGCCCCCGACGGCGGTCGTGCCCTTCGTCTCCTTCGCAGCGGCCAGGGTCGCCCTGGAGCCCGAAAGCCCCCAGCCGGGAGCGGCCCCCCTCCAAGCGCAGCGGTTCGAGAGCCTGGACGAGCTGCTGCAGTGGGCGATCGAGCTCACGTCGTCGTCCGCCGCCTTCGTCATGGACCCGGAGGGTTTCGCGATCGCCACCCGCGGCACGCTGCTGGGCGAGGACGCCCAGGCCGTGGGGGCGCAGCTCATGGTGACGATGGCCGAGGCGGACCGGGCCGAGCATCCCGGGACGCCGGCCCTCGCCGTGGCGGTGGACTATGCCTCGTCGACCCTCACCGGTCTGCGGGTGGAGCGGGACGCGGGGCAGGTCTTCACCATCGGGTTCGTGGCGGGCCACACCCCGTCGCGCCAGCAGCGGGCGGCGGTGTGCGCGCACCTGGCGCACAATCTCGGCCACCTCTGATCCGCGTCCGACCCTCCCCGACCTGCGACCGCTCTACAATGCCCGCATCGATCGGGTCGCCGGCGGCTCGCCGGCTGTGAGGTGCAGGGATGGGGTCGCTCTTCCTCGTCGTCGGGCTGCTGATGCAGGTGGTGCCGATCGGGCTCGCCATCCTGGCGATCGCCCACATCGTCCGCAACGGGTCCGACTGGTGGTGGATCCCGCTGGTGCTGTTCTTCCCCCTGCTCGGCCCCGTCGCCTACTTCCTCTCGGTCGGAGCACTGGGCGCCGCCGGCAAGGGCGCCGGCCCGTGGCGTCAGTACAGCTCGCAGCGGGCTGCGAGGACCCGCATCGCCGAGGCCCAGGCGCGGCTGCAGCACGCACCGCTTCCGGCGGTGGCCGCCGAGCTCGCGGAGGACCTCGCGAGCCTCGGCCGGCACGCCGAGGCCGAGGTCCACTTCCGGGCCGCCCTCGCGAAGCTCCCCGACCGGCTCGACATCGCCCACGGCCTGGCCCTCTCGCTGATGGCGCAGAGCCGTTGCGCCGAGGCGCTGCCGCTGCTCGAGACGGTGTGCGCGCGGGACCCGCGCTTCCGCTACGGCGACGCCCTGCTGCGCCTGGCGCAGTGCCTGGGTGAAAGCGGTCAGGACGAGCGGCAGGAGGCGGTGCTGCGCGAGCTCGGCAGGCAGTCCAACAACGCCGAGGGGCGGGTGCGCCTGGCGGCGCTGCTGGCCCGCACCGGCCGGCTGGACGAGGCCAGGCAGCTCGCCACGGTGCTGCTGCGCGACGCACCGGCGTGGCCGCGGTACCTGCGCAACCAGAACCGGCGCTGGGTGCGCCTGGCCCGCCAGCTCGCCGGCGGTCAGGCCCCGGCGATGCCGACCGCCGCCAGCCTGCTGCGGACGAGGCGGGTGCCCGTGTGGGCGCTGGTGGGTGCGGGGGCGGTCGTGACCCTGCTGGTCCTCGTGCTGCTGTGGGTCGTGCTGCCGTCGATGAGCTACGGCTCGTTCACGCGCGCCGAGCGGGCGTACTCGACGGTGTGCAGCGAGCTGGCGGCCCTCGACCAGCCGCTCCCGGCGGGGGCCGTTGTCGCGACGCCGGACAGGCTCGGACGCTATCTGCGCGTGCGGGAGGCGACGGCGCCGGCGGTGGCGGCGCTGCTGGCCGCCCAGCGCGGCCTGGGGTCGCGCGAGAATGTGGCGCGCTGGCTCGTGACACCCGGGGACATCCCCGGGAGAGCCATGGAGGCGCACCTCGCCTTCCTGCGCTCGGTGCAGGCCGCCCTTCGGGAGGCCGGCCTCCGGCCCGCCGAGCTGCGGGCCGTGGGCGACGTGGCGGAGTGGCGGTTCCTGCGGCGGCCCGGCGCCGAGGCGTTCGCCCTCCCCTACGGGGACTGGGCGAGCCTGGTGAGCGGGCGGGCCACCCTCAGGGCCTCCGCGAGCGCCGGCATGACCGATCCGAACGTCGAGCGGTGGCGCGAGCAGGCGCGGGCCGAGGTGCAGCAGGTCGAGGCGAAGCTGGCGGCGCTGGCCGGCCCGGCCCGACCCGAGGAGGTCGCGGCCCTGGAGGCGGTCCGGCCCCGGCTCGAGGCGCTGCCGGTGGCCGGGAGCGAGCACCTGGCGTACCTGCTCGAGGGTCCGATCGACGACATCCTCGCCGAGTTTCCGGTGGGGGAGTAGTGGCATATTCGCGGTCGGCCGGGAGTTGGCCTGGAGGGAGGGCGCTATGAAAGTGGCGATCATCGGGGCGGGGAACGTCGGGGCGACGCTGGCGTACACCCTGCTGCTGCACGACGTGGCGAGCCGCATCAGCCTCATCGACATGAACCGCGAGAAGGCGCTCGGCGAGGCGCTCGACCTCGCCCACGGCGCCTCCTATCTCGACAATGCCGAGATCCGCGCCGAGGGGTACGAGGGGGTGGCCGATGCCGACGTCATCGCCATCACCGCCGGGCGTGGGCGCAAGCCCGGGGAGTCGCGCCTCGACCTGGCGCGCGGCAACGCCGCGATCATGGAGGACGTGCTCGCCGGCATCACGCCGCACTACCGCGGGTCGGTCGTCATCGTCGTCTCCAACCCCATGGACGTGCTCACCTACGTGGCGGTGAAGCGGCTGCCGGCGCCGCCGTCGAAGATCATCGGCTCCGGCACGTCGCTCGACTCCTCGCGCTTCCGCTTCCTGCTCGGCCAGGAGTTCGGCATCGACCCCCGCAACATCCACGCCTACGTGATCGGCGAGCACGGCGACTCCTCGGTGCCGGTGTGGAGCATGGCGAGCCTCGGGCAGATCCCGGTCACCCGCTACGCCCCGCCCGGGCGGCAGGCCCTGGACGAGGCCGGACGGGAGCGCATCCACCAGGCGGTGGTGATGGCCGGCAAGGAGGTCATCCAGCGCAAGGGGGCGACGTTCTACGCCGTGGCGCTGTCGGTGGCGCGGATCATCGAGGCGATCCTCCACGACGAGCGGAGCGTCCTCACCGTCTCCTCGTACCTGGAGCGGTTCGAGGACATCGCCGACGTCTGCCTGAGCCTGCCGGCCGTGGTCGGGCGCGAGGGCATCCGGGAGGTGCTGCCCATCGTCCTCGACACCACCGAGCGGGGCCAGCTCGCCGCCTCCGCGGCGGCCCTCAAGGACATCATCCGCCAGCTCGGGTACTGATCTGCGGGGAGCCGGCTCACCGCGTGCGCACGGGTGGCGGGGGATCGGAGCGAGCCCAGGGGCCTGGCAGGTCGGGCGTGGTAGCATTTCGATCGCCCATGACTGACGAGAAACCCGGGATCGTCGTCCTCGAGCGCCCGATCAGCAAGGTGGAGCTGGCCCGTCTGGTGCAGCTCTACTTCGAGGACATGGTCAAGCTCGTGGTTGACGTCGAGCAGGGCATTGCTGCGGTGGGCGGCGAGATGCACGCCGACGCGGAGCAGGTCCTCCTGGATCACGGGAGCCACCAGGCCGACGTCTGGGGGGCCAACTATCTTCCCGGGAAGGGGTGCGACGCCTGCATCGAGTACACGTCGCTGATCAACATCCGGCCCTCCCAGGGCAACCGGAGCATGCTCATCATGGACCCGGCGATCCGCGAGCGGGTGCGGGCCGTCGTCTTCGCACTGGTTGGCGAGGGCGAGCCTCTCGCATGACCCAGCACGACTCTCTCTCGCCGGAGCGCTGGGCCGCGTTCGGCCGCGACCAGCAGCTCCTCATGATCGCCAACGAGATGAACCGTGCGTCGAGCCTCACGGGTGCCTCGGATCTCGCCAGCTTCCGCCGGTGCTACGAGCGGGTCCTCCGCCTGGTGGACCTCACGGTCGAGGTGAACGCGAGCTCCGCCCTGCGCCGCGAGCTCCTGCGCTGGCGCGAGCTGGCCGCGGCGGTCTTCATCGCCCCGGGTCCCACCCTCGCGGAGCACCGCGAGCTCTTCCGCGCACTGCTGCTCCTGAACCCGGTTGCGGCCAGGCAGATCCCCTTCGTCCTCGGATAGCGGCCGACGAAGGTGGCATGGGCGGGGACATCGGGGATTCCGGGCTGCCTCGCGATCGGGAGGATCAGGCGTTGAGGGGTCGCGTGTGAACCTGCTGCTGCTCCTGCCGGAGGATCTCGTCGGGCCCGGGGTGGCCCGGCTGAGGGGGCGGCGGTCCGCGCACGTGCGGGAGGTCCATCGCGCCGAGGCGGGCGACACCCTCAAGGTCGGCCTGCTCGGCGGCGGGATCGGCACCGCCCGCGTGATCCTGGCAGAGGGAGCCACGGTCGAGCTGGAGCTCGGGGAGCTGGACCAGCCGCCTCCGGCCAAGCTGCCGCTGACGCTGGTGCTGGCGCTACCACGGCCCAAGGTGCTCAACCGGGTGCTCGCCTCCGCCGCCAGCCTGGGGGTGGCGCGCATCGTCCTCGTCAATGCCTGGCGCGTCGAGAAGGCCTACTGGAAGAGCCCGCGCCTCGGCGAGGACAACCTGCGCCTCCAGCGGGTCCTGGGCCTGGAGCAGGCGGTGGACACGGTGCTGCCGGAGCTCGTCCTGGCACGGCTCTTCCGTCCCTTCGTGGAGCGCGAGCTGCCCGCCCTCGCCGCGGGCACGCGATGCCTCGTGGCCCACCCCGGCGCGGCGACCCCATGCCCCCGCGGCATCCTGGAGCCCGTGACGCTCGCCATCGGTCCCGAAGGAGGATGGATCGAGCCCGAGGTCGAGAGCCTGCGACAGGTGGGCTTCACCCCCGTCGACCTGGGTCCCCGGATCCTCCGCACCGAGACCGCTCTTGCCGCGCTGGTGGGCCGGTTGTTCTAGCGCATCAGCCCGACGGTGCGGCGGACCGCCGCGAAGCGCGGGTCGGCCCGGATCGGGTCGAAGGCCGGCTCGACGTCGAGGGTGACCAGGAGCGTGGAGCGCTGCTCCACCGCCCTGTCGAGCCAGGCGAAGGCGCGGTCCTTCTCGCCCAGGCTGCTCCACAGGGCGGCCACGTAGAAGGCCGGCACATGGCGCGCAACTGCGGACTGCTCGGCGGTCTCGGCGCAGGCGCGGCCCTCGCTCAGCCGGCCGGCGCGGGCGAGGACGAACCCCCGCGCCAGGAGGGTCGGCGGCGGGCCGGTCTCGCCCTCCAGCCTGTCCAGCAGAGCCAGTGCCTCGTCGGTGCGGCGAAGCTGGGCCAGGGTGATGGCGAGGCCGAGGTCAGCCTGCTGGAACGAGGGGTCGAGCTCCAGCGCCGCCCGGAACTCCTCCTCGGCGCGGCGGTAGTCCCGGCTCAGGTACGAGACCATGCCGGCCTCGGTGGCGATGACCAGGGAGAGGGGGTCGAGCGCCCGCGCCTGCTCGATCGCCGCGTGCGCCTCGGCGGTGCGGCCGGCGGCGACGAGCAGCTCTGCTCGCCACTGGTGGGCGGTGGCGTAGGTGGGGTCGAGCTCCAGCGCCCGCTGCAGCTCGCGCTCGCCGCGCGCCCTGTCCCAGTCGAAGCTCCACAGCAGGAGGCCCATGGTGGCGTGGGCCTCGGCCAGGGTGTCGTCGAGCTCGAGGGCGCGGACCACGGCCTTCCGGGCGGCCGCGTTCGCCACCCGGGGAGGGACCGCCGCGTACTCGTCGGCGCCCAGCAGCGCCCAGCAGTCCGCCAGCCCCGCCCAGGCGCGGGCGTAGGCCGGGTCGCGCCGGGTGGCCTCCTCGAAGAAGCCGATCGCCCGCTCGAAGTCGGCGGGGGTGCGGCGGTTCCAGCAGTGGCGGCCCTTGAGGTAGGCGTGGTAGGCGGTCTGGTCGGTGGTGTCGGAGCGGGCGATGCGATCGCGGCGCGCGGCGGCAGCGCGCGGCTGCAGGCGGGCCGCCACCAGCGCCGCCAGCTCGGGCTCCACGGTCTGGTCTCCCTCGGCCGCCCGCTCCACGCGTGCCCGCCAGATCTCGGCACCGGACACGGTGTCGGTGAGGGTCACGGTGACGACCGTCTGGCCGCCGCCGGAGAGGACCTTGCCGCCGAGCACGGAGCGGACCACGAGGCGACGGCCCATACTCGCCGGGTCGGCGGAGCCGGACGAACCGCGGGGTACGGCGCGGGCGCGCACCACCCGCAGCCCGGGCACGGTGGCGAGTCGCTCGGCCAGCCGCTCGGCCAGGCCCTCGCACAGCGGCTCGGCCGCCGCGTCGCCGCTCACGTTCTCGAAGGGGAGGATGGCCACCGAGCCGATGGCCGCCGGGCCTCGCAGGCCCAGCAGGTAAAGACCGCCCAGCAGGAGGGCGAGCGCCGGCAGGCCGACGGCGAGCTGGAGCGCCCGGTGGCGTGGGCGGGGTGCGGCGACCGCGGCAGGGGGAGGGGCTCCGGCGGAGGGTTGCTCCTGATCCTGCACGGCCGCGGCCGGCGCGAGCACGGGACGGATGTCGGCGGGCCAGGCCTGACGTTCCACACCCGCCACCAGCCGGTACCCCCAGCGCGGGACCGCGGCGACGTAGCGGGGCTGGTGGGGGTCGTCGCCGAGGGCGCGGCGGAGCAGCATCACGCGCTGGGTGAGCGCCTCGTCGTTGACGATCTCGTGGGGCCACACCGAGTCCATGAGCTCGGCCCGCGTGACGACACCCGGGGCGCGGCGGGCCAGCTCCAGCAGCAGCTCGAAGGTCTTGGGGGGCAGAGGGACCACCTCGGCGCCCCGGGTGAGCAACCGGGCGCCGGCGTCCAGCACCAGGTCCCCGACGCGGAAGACCTCCCGGCCGTCGGGAAGGCTCGCATCTGTCATGGCACAGCCAGTTATACACCTGAGCCGCTTGCAAAGCTCTCGGCGCTCCGTTCCTCCCCCTCGCCCCCGCAGGGGGAGAGGGCCGGGGTGAGGGGGTGCAAGCTCCTGGTGCTGAGCGAGAAAGGACCCCTCACCCTGCCCTCTCCCCGCTTCGCGGGGCGAGGGGGCAAGCAAGGTGGTGTATCGGCCTGCGGGGCGAGGGGACCGGAGCGGTAACCCTTGAGAAGTCGGATTCTGCAAGAAGCTCACCTGTTGGGGTGCCGCACGGCTCCCCGCTGGTGCGGTTCGAGGCACGACCTTGCCGATGTGTTGCCGCGCCGTGACCGGTTCATCACCGGGGCGGGGTCGCCCGGATCCACCGTGGGAGTGCCAGCCTCGAGACGTGCAGCGAGGCGGCCAGGAGGTGGTCATGTTGCACCAGGTCAGCGTCGAACGGGAAGGGACGGAAGCGCCGGGAGCCACGGCCGCCGCGAGCCGGGAGCCCAGCATCCTGGACTACTACCGGCGGGACGACCCGGATCTCTTCGCCAAGTGCCGGGCGTTCTCGAGCGAGGCGGTGCAGGGGATGCGGGAGCGGGGGCTGTGGGAGCGCCTCTACCGGGTGACGGTGATCGGCGGGCTCGACCACCGCATCCGGGTCTTCAACCCGGTGCGCGGCCGGGAGGAGGAGATGGTGTGCTTCGACTCCAACTCCTACCTGGGCCTGCACCGCCACCCGCGGGTGCTCGAGGCGGCGGCCGCGGCGATGGCCGAGGTCGGGTACGGCACCCCGTCGGCGCAGGTCCTGTGCGGCACCAACCGCCACCTGCGGGAGCTCGAGGAGGCGATCTGCCGCTTCCACGGGCGGGAGGCGGCCATGGTGTTCCCGACCGGCTACGGCGCCAACGTCGGGACGCTCACGGCGCTGCTGCGCCGGGACGACCTGGCGGCTCGCGACCGCTTCTGCCACGCGAGCATCCACGATGGCATCAAGGCCGCCGGGACCCGTCACGGGTTCGTCTACCCGCACCGGGACCTGGCCGCCCTCGACGCCTGGCTCTCGCGGCCGCGGGACCCCCGCCAGGGCGCGATGGTGGCCACCGACGGGGTGTTCTCGATGCACGGGGACCTGGCCGACCTGCCGGGGCTGGTCGCGGTGGCGAGGCGGCGCGGCGCCCGGCTGCTGGTGGACGAGGCACACTCCACGGGGATCGTCGGCCCCCACGGGCGCGGCCTGGAGGACCACTTCGGGCTGCCCGGGAGCATCGACGTGCTGGTGGGCACCTGCTCGAAGGCGCTGGGCACCACCGGTGGCTACGTCTGCGCCCCCCGCGAGGTCGTGGAGTACCTCCGGTTCTTCGCCCATGCGGGGCTGTTCACCGCCGCGCCCCCGGCCCACCTGTGCGCCGGGCTGGTGGCGGCGTTCCGGGTGCTGGAGGAGGAGCCCTGGCACCGGGAGGCGCTGTGGCGGAACGTGCGGGCGTTCGTCCCCGCGCTCGAGCGGGCGGGGCTGGTGGTGTCCGGCGCCGGCAGCCCCATCGTCACGGTCTTCGTGGGATCGACGCGCCTGCTCTGGGCGTGGAGCCGGCGCCTGTTCGACGCGGGCGTCAAGTGCGGGACGGTCGCCTACCCGGCGGTGCCCCCGGACGAGGCGATCCTGCGCCTCGCGGTGAACGCCCGCCACACCCCGGAGGACCTGGGCCGGGCCGTGGAGGTGCTGGGCGAGCTGGCGGCGGAGTTCGGGGTGGCCGGCAAGACCCCGGCCGAGATCGGGGCGATCGGGGACACCCTACCCGGGGAGGTGCTGCAATGACCGCCCCGACTGCGAGCTGGGCCTTCGCGCGCGCCTACTGGGTGACGCTGCGCCCCTACCTCTTCTCCGTCTCCGGTGCCGCCGGCCTGGTCGGGCTGGCCCAGGCGCCGGGCCTCTCCGCGGCGCGGCTGGCGGTCGCGTTCGCGGCGTTCTTCCTCGCCTACGGCCTGGGTCAGGCCCTCACCGACTGCTTCCAGACCGACACGGATGCCCTCTCCTCGCCCTACCGCCCGCTCGTCCGGGGGGTGATCACCCGCCGCCAGGTGCTGGCCGTGTCCCTGGCCGGCCTCGGAGCCTGCGGGGCGACGCTGGCGCTGCTCAACCCCCGAAACCTGCTCCTGGCGGGGCTGGGGGTCCTGGGGCTGGCGGCCTACACCCCGCTCAAGCGGCGGTGGTGGGGCGGGCCGCCCTGGAACTCGTGGGTCGTCGCCCTGCTGCCGGTGATGGGGGGGCTGTGCGGCGGCGCGTCCCTGGCCGCAGTGGCGCGGCTGCCGGCGATGGCCCCCGCGGCGGTCGGCGTCTTCTGCACCTACGCGGTGTTCGTGGTGCTGGGGTACTTCAAGGACATCTCGGCGGACCGCGCCACTGGCTACGACACCCTGGTGGTGCGGTTCGGCTGGGTGGAGAGCGTGGCGGTGAGCGCCTGCCTGGCGGCGGCTGGTCTCGGGGCGTCGGCGCTGGTGGTGGCGCGCTCCGGCCTGGTCGCGCGCCTGGACGCGGCGGCACCCTCCACGGTGGCGGCGGTGACCCTCTGGCTGGCCGGCGCGGTGCTGTTGGGCCGCGCCCACCTGCGGATGCTGAGGACCCGGGACGAGCGCCGCGCCCACCCCGCCATCGCCGACTGCGTGCGCGGCTTCATCCTGCTCCACCTGGGCGAGGCGGTGGCGCTGCGGCCGGGGCTGGCGGTGCCTGCGGTGGTGCTGGCGCTGGCGGCCGAGGTGGCGCTGCTGCGCCGGCCGGAGGCGGGGCAGATATGAGCACCCTCGTGCTGCTCAACCCCGCTGCCGGCGGTGGACGCGCGGAGCGGCGCTGGGCGCGGGTCGCGGGCGCGGTGCCGCGGCCGTGCCGGGTCGTGCACCTGACGCCGGGCTGGGAAGCCGCGCTGAAGGGCGCCATCGACGACGGTGCCGACCTGCTCCTTGCGGCGGGCGGCGACGGCACGGTGGGGACGCTGGCCGACGCGGCCATGCGCGTCACCGGGGGGCGAACCGAAGGCCTGGTGCTGGGTGCAGTTGGCCTGGGCTCCAGCAACGACTTCCACCGGCCCCTCGGCCGGCGGGTGGCGGGGGTGCCGCTGCGGGCGAACCCGGCCTCGGCGGTCTGGCGGGACCTCGGGCGCGCCCGCTGGTGCGGCCCAGACGGTGCGTGGCACGAGCGCGTCTTCGCGGTGAGCGCGTCGCTCGGGCTGCTCGCCGAGGGCAATGCCCGCTTCGGCGGGAGCGGTGTCGTGATGCGCGGGCTGCGCCGGCGCTGCACCCCGGCCGCGATCGGCCTGGCCGCGCTCCAGGCCGTGGCGAGCCACCGCAGCCTGGCGGCGCAGGTGGACGGCGCTCCGAGGCAGGTCACGGCGCTCTGGGTAGCCAAGACGCCCTGGGTGAGCGGCGGCCTGCGCACCGACCTCCCCGGCGCGCCGGCCGACGGGGCGCTGGCCGTGGCCCTGTGCACCGGGCTGAGCCGGTTGGGCGCGCTCGGTGCCCTGGCGGGGCTGACGCGGGGCCGCTTCGTCGGCCGGCCCGGGTGCCACGGGTGGCCAGCGGAGCGGGTCGAGGTGGAGCTCGAGCGGGATGCCCCGCTCGAGCTGGACGGCGAGCTGGTCCGCGCGCGGCGGGTCGTCTTCGAGGTCGTGCCGCGGGCGATGCGCGTCTGCGTGTGAGCGGAGGTGCGGGATGCGTGGCGACGAGGTGCTCGAGAACCGGCTCCTGGAACGGTGGTGGGCCGTGCTGCCGCGCCACCCCTTGCAGCAGAACGACCTTCATGAGGCGGACGCCGAGCTGCTGCCGCTGCCCGGCGACGTCGGGTGGCTGGCCGTCACCACCGACACCCTCGCCGAGGAGATTGCGCTGGGGTTCGTCGCCGACGCCGAGACCGCCGGCTGGCTGGCGGCGATGCAGAGCCTCTCCGACCTGGCGGCGGTGGGGGCGGTGCCGCTCGGGATCGTCGTGGCGGTGACGCTGCCTGACGGCGGCGAGACCCTGCAGCCCGCGCTGGCGAGGGGTCTTGCCGCAGCGTGCCGGGAGGCCGGGACGTTCGTGCTCGGGGGCGACACCAATCGGGGCCCGGCGCTCGCCATCACCACCACGGCGGTGGGTCTGGTGGACCCGGCGCGGGCGCTGCGGCGGGTCGGCTGCCGCCCGGGCGACGCGGTGTACGCGACCGGTCGGCTGGGAGGAGGTGCGGTCGGCGCCGCCGCCGCGGCGGCGCGGGCAGGGGCCCTGCCGGAGCTCGGCGGCCCCGGGGAGCCGGTGCCTCCGTTCCGGCCCTGCGCCCGCATGGCCGAGGGGCGGATGCTGGCGGGGCTCGCGTCGGCGTGCATGGACACCTCCGACTCCCTGGTGGCGACCCTCGACCAGCTCGCGCGCCTCAACCGCGTGGGGTTCGCCGTCACGGCCCGCCTCGACGACATCGTCGAGCCGGGGGCCCTGGCGCTGTGCCGGCGGCTCGGCATGACGCCGCTGGTGGCGCTGGCGCAGCTTCACGGCGAGCTGGAGCTGGTGTTCACGGTGCCCCCGGACCGCGTGCCGGAGCTCGAGCGCGGGGCCGCGGCCCGCGGCTTCGCACCCCTCCGCCTCGGCAATGTCACGGCCGAGGAGGCCCTGGTCATCGACGGCCGGACGGTGGACGGCGCCGCGGTGCGCAACCTCGCTCATGCCGCCGGGGGCGATCTGAAGGCGTACGTGGCCGGCCTGGTGGCGCTGGTGGGCTGAGGGGTGCCGGCGGGTTAGAATTGTCACGAGCACCGTCGCGGCCCGTGATGCCATGGCCCACCTGACCGGGAAGCCCGCCTACGAGCGCCTGGTGGAGCGGCTCAACCGCTTCCCCCAGGGCGTGGTGCCGTCGGAGCGGCTGTTCGCCATCCTCGAGCTGCTGTTCTCCGAGCGCGAGGCCGC
>JALOLB010000228.1 GCA_025456225.1 Thermoanaerobaculaceae bacterium | reverse complement strand
TCGAGGTGGCCGCTGAGCGTGGGATCGAGCTGCGGCCGCTGGGGCCGGAGCTTCTCGTAGGGCGCTGCCCGCGGCATCGGGGCGTGGGCCGGTCGCTGCTGGTCGAGCGGGGGAGTGGGCGCTTCCGCTGTCTCGTCTGCAGCCTGCACGGGGGCAACGCCATCGGCCTGGTGATGCAGACGGACGCGCTGCCCTTCCTGCCCGCGGTGCTGAAGCTGGCCGCCCGGGTCGGCCTCGACCTGGAGACGCTGGGCGAGGCGGAGCCGTCGCGGCCGGTCATGCTCTCGGGTGAGCCGATGAAGCCGCCTCTGCCGCAGACGAGCGAGGTGCCGGTGTGGGCGCTCACGCCGCCCGTCTTCCCCCTCGGGGACGACGCCCACGTCCCTGGCGAAGTCTCGCCTTACTGAGCCCCAGACAGGGGACCGCCATGCACGTCAGCAAGGACGGGATCGAGCGCATCAAGGCCAGCAACGCCCTCGTCGAGGTGGTGGCCGAGCGCGGCATCGAGCTACGCAAGAAGGGCAAGACCCTGGTGGGACGGTGTCCCTTCCACGAGGACAAGACGCCGTCCTTCACGGTGACCCCGGACAAGGGCCTCTTCCACTGCTTCGGCTGTGGCGCCTCGGGGGACGTCATCGGCTTCGTGACCAAGCACGACCAGCTGAGCTTCGGTGGCGCCCTCCAGGCGCTGGCTCACCGTGCCGGCCTCGAGCTCGGTCAGGAGCTGGAGCCGGCCACCGTGAAGGCGCGGGCGCGGGTGGTGGCGAGCGCCCGCGAAGCTGCGCCCCGCGAAGCTGCGCCCCGCGGAGCTGCGTCCAGCAAGGCGCCCCGCGCGGATGCCGAGCCGCCGCGTCCGCTGGCGGCTCAGGCTCTCACCGCGCTGCCGGAGGTGGTCGAGCACTACCACCGCAGCTTCTGCGAGCGGAAGGACGCGCAGGCGTACCTCTTCGGGCGGGGCTTCACCGACCTCGAGCTGCTGCGGGTGCTGAAGGTCGGCTACGCGGACGGGTCGCTCTTGAAGCTTGCCCCGCGCGGCAGCCAGCTGCGCGCCGAGCTCACGGCGCTCGGTGTGATCACCGCCGAGGGGCGGGAGCTGCTGGGGGGCTGCGTGGTGGTGCCGATCCCGGACCCGCTCACCGGCTCCTGGACCAACCTCTACGGACGGGGGGTGAAGGTGGCGCGGCACTGCTACCTGCCCGGGCCCCTGCGCGGTGTCCTCAACTTCCAGGCGGCCCGGCTCAGCGAGGAGGTGATCCTGGCCGAGTCTGTCCTGGACGCGCTCTCCTTCCTCCAGGCCGGCATCGGCACGGCGCTGCCCATCTATGGCACCAACGGCTTCGGTGCGGACCTCCTCGACCTGTTGAAGCGGGAGCGGGTGCGGCGGGTCATCCTCGCCCTCGACAACGACGAGCCGGGACGCAAGGCAACGGACTCCATCAAGGAGAAGCTCACGGCCGCCGGGCTCGCGGTGCGGGTCGCCTCTTTGCCCGCCGGCATCAAGGACCCCAACGAGCTGCTCGTCTCCCGCAACGGCGACGCGGCCGAGGCCTTCAGGAGGCTCCTCGACGAAGCCGAGCCGCGCCCGTCCCTCGAGCCTGCGCCTGCCGAGCCTGAGCCGAAGGACGAGCCCGCACCGAAGGCCAACCTCGAGCCAGCCGCTCTCTCTGCCCCCGCCCCTCCTGCGGACGCATCCGCCGCGCCCGCTGTTCCCCTGGCGCGCGACGTCGCCTCAGCCGTTGCCCCTGGCTCCGCTGTCCCGCCTCCCTCCACCGTCTCCCACGCGGACGGGCAGCTCCTCCTGCAGCGCGACGGGCGCAGCTACCGGGCCCGGGTCTACCCGGCTCTGGCCGGCCGGCTGCGGGCCACGGTGCGCCTGGAGAAGGGAGCTGCCTTCCACGTCGACACCCTCGACCTCTACTCCTCGCGCAGCCGGGCCGAGTACGCGCGCCGCGCCGAGAAGCTCGCCGGCGTCACCCCCGACCTGATCGAGGCGGACCTGCTCGCCCTGGTGGTCGAGGCCGAGAAGCTCGCCGACGAACGCACCGAAGACGAGCCCGCCCCGGCCACCATGAGCGAGAGCGAGCGAGCCGAGGCCCTGGCCTTGCTCAGCCGTCCCGATCTCCTCGACCAGGTGGCGCGCGACGTGGACGCGCTCGGCTACGTGGGGGAGGAGACCAACAAGCGGCTGCTCTACCTGGTGGCCGTCTCGCGCAAGCTCCAGGACCCGCTCTCCGCCATCGTGCTCAGCGCCAGCGGCGCCGGCAAGAGCGGCATCACCGAAGTCATCGAGCGCCTGACGCCGCCCGAGGACGTGGTGCTCTTGACCCGCTTGACGCCGCAGAGCCTCTACTACACCGAGCCCGGCTACCTGGACCAGAAGCTGGTGATCGTGGAGGAGCGCTACGGCTCCATGGAGGCGGACTACTCCATCCGCGTCCTGCAGAGCCGCAAGAAGCTCATCGCCGCCGCCCCGGTCAAGGATCCCCAGACCGGGAACATGCGCACCAGGATCTTCACCGTCGAGGCCCGCGCGGCCTTCATCGAGGCCACCACCGCCACCAGCGTCAACCACGAGAACGCCACCCGCTGCTTCGAGCTCTCGATGGACGAGTCGGCCGAGCAGACCCGCAAGATCCACGAGCGCCAGCGGCTGATGAAGACGAACGCCGGGCTCGCCCTGCGCCAGCAGGCCGACGCGATCGCACGCCGGCACTGGAACGCCCAGCGCCTGCTGGAGCCGCTGGCGGTAGTCATCCCCTTCGCCGACCAGCTCGGCTTCCCCTCCTCGTGGATGCGGACTCGGCGGGACCACGCCCGCTTCCTCAACCTCATCGAAGTGTCGGCTTTCCTGCACCAGCACCAGAGACAGCGCGAGGCCGGCGCCATCGTGGCCACGGTGGCGGACTACGCGGTCGCCTACGCGCTGGGGGCCGAGGTCTTGGCCGAGACCCTCACCGACGTGCGAAAGCCGCTGCGGGACGCCTATGCACGGCTCCAGGCCCTGGCCAGCAAGGGCGAGGGCACGCTCTCGCGCCGCGAGATCCGCGAGGCCTTGAACCTGCCCGACTCCACGGTCCGGCGCTGGCTCTCGGACCTGGTGGAGCTCGAGTACCTGGCCGTGGTGGAGGCCGGCGCCAAGGGCGCGGGCCGCACCAGCCGCTATCGCCTGGTCGAACGCGCCGCAGATCAGCCGGTGCGGCTCGGGCTGCTCACCCCGGACGAGCTGCGCGCGCGGATCGGGCGATGAAGGAAACCGCCACCCGCCACAAAGCGCCGTCTCGCCGTGGCGGTTCCCTTCTCCTGCCCCTTCAGTGAGATGGCCTTGAAATCGCCACCTCGCCACGGAAACCAGCAAGGCAGCCTCTCAACCCGGCTCGACAGCCGGACGAAACCCTCCCGGGCTGAACGGAGGCAGCTCGTCGCCCCCGAGCTGCGGCCCCTGTCGAACACCCTGCACAGCGCGAGCGCGCGCAAGACGGCGGGGCTCCTGAAGCTCTACGAGGACGACCTGCACGTCCGCTTCAGCCCCCGCAGCGTCCCCGAGTACCTGGCCCACGTGCGGGCGCTGCTCCTCTGGCTGGAGGAACGCGGAGTCACGCTCGCCCAGGTGCGTCCCGAGGACCTGCAGGCCCACCAGGCCGCCCTGCTGACGCTGCGCAAGGCCGATCTTCGGCCCTACTCGACGGGCTTCCACTGCAACCGCCTGAAGGCGGTGAAGAGCCTCTTCCGCTTCCTGTGCCGGCGGCACTACCTCCTCCACGACCCGGCGGCGGGGCTCGAGTTTCCCCGGATGGAGAAGCGCCTGCCGCGGACCATCCTCACCCCCCGCGAGGTGCGCCGCCTGCTCGAGGCGGTGGACACCCGCACGCCGCAGGGGCTGCGCGACCGCGCCATCCTGGAGACCTTCTACGCCACCGGCATCCGCGCCAGCGAGCTCATCCACCTCACCCCCTACGACGTCGACACCGAGGAGCGGGTGCTGCGGGTGGTGCTCGGCAAGGGCGGCAAGGACCGCCACGTCCCGCTCACCCGCGCCGCCTGCCAGGCGATCGAGCGCTACCAACTGAAGGGACGACCACGGCTGGTCCGGCAGCGGTGCCGCTACCTCTTCTTGGGGAACTGGGGCGGCAAGCTGACCCGGGGCATGCTGAGCCTCATCGTCCGCCACTGGACCCAGGCGGCGGGGCTGAGCAAGCACGTCACCTGCCACGTGTTTCGGCACAGCGTGGCGACCCACCTGCTCAAGGGACACGCCGACATCCGCCACATCCAGGTGCTGCTGGGGCACGCCTCGCTGGGTACCACGGAGCGCTACACGCGGGTGGAGCTGCAAGACCTCAAGCAGGTGATCCGCCGTGCCCACCCGCGCGGCCGGTAGCTTCGCCCAGCTGCTCGACGACTACCTCGCCACGCTCCGCCTGCGTCCCTCCTCGGCCGCCCTGGCGGAGCTGGTGCTGCCCCGGCTCTTCGAGCACCTGAGAACACAGCACGTCCGCAGCCTGCGCGCGGTCGGCGAGGCGGAGCTGGTGTCCTTCGCGCGCCGGCTCGCGGAGGAGCCGGGCCGGCGGGGGAGGCTGCTCGCCCTTGCCTCGCGGCGGTCGTTTCTCTCCACGGTGCGGGGCTTCTTCGCCTACCTGGAGAAGCGCCAGCTCCTCCTCCGCAACCCCGCTGCCGAGCTGCCCCTGCCCAAGGTGCAACGGACCCCCGGCCCGGTGCCCAGCGAGGCCCAGGCCCGGCGCCTGATGGCCGCCCCCTTCCCGGGCTCGGTCATCGGCCAGCGGGATCGCGCCATCCTGGAGCTGCTCTATGGCACCGGCATCAGGAGCGCCGAGTGCCGCCGGCTCGACGTGACCGACGTCCAGCTCTGCGAGGCGACGCTGCTGGTGCGCGACGGCAAGGGCCGCAAGGACCGCCTGCTGCCCCTGCCGGGACGCGCCGCCGCCGCGCTTGAGCTCTACCTGAGCGAGGCCCGGCCCCAGCTCGTGGCCGACTCCCGCGAGGCCGCCCTCTTCGTCTCGGTCGTGCGTCCCCACCGGCGGCTCGGGCCCGCCGGGCTGGAGAGGCTCGTCCGGTGCTACGGCCGCAACGCCAGGCTGCCCAGGCCCGTCTCACCGCACCTGCTGCGCCACGCCTGCGCGACACACCTGCTCAAGGGCGGCGCTGACGTGCACCACGTCCAGGTCCTGCTTGGCCATCGCCGCCTCGACACCACCGCGCTCTACACCCGGGTGGAAATCTCCGACCTGCAGGCCGTGGTCCGGCGTGCGCACCCGCGCGAGCGGGACACGGCGCGCGGCAGGTGCAGCTCGAGCGGGCGAGCGGGGATGCGGAAGAGGCGGAAGAGGCGGCGCAATCGCGGCCGGCCGGCGCGGCGGCGGCGGTAGAATCGCGCATGTTCTCGGTCGTCGCCGCCGAGTCGTGGACTCCCTTCTGGGTGTGCGGGGGTGGGGTACGAACCCTTCAAAGTGAGCCCATCCACGCCGATGGCCTCGGCAGCGTAGTGAGGCTCACGGACAGCAACGGAAACGTCGTCCACTCCTACCAGTACGACGCCTGGGGCAACATCGAAGCCGAAACCGGCGCGCCAGTCGACGGCGTGCAGTACACCTTCACGGGACGGGAGTGGGACCCAGAGACGGGGCTGTACTACTACCGCGCGCGGTACCTCGACCCCAAGGTGGGGCGCTTCATCAGCGAGGATCCGATCGGGTTTGCGGGTGGCGATCCCGACCTCTATGCCTATGTGTGGAACAGGCCAACAGCCTTCATCGACCCCCCCGGAACGGTCGCAGTCGCTGGAAAGGTCGCCGTTAATGTCGCAACAGGCGCGGCCTTTGGGGCTGGCGGTGGATGGCTTGGCGCCAAGATCCACAACTGGGCACAGCCCAACGATCCACAGGACGTCGGCCAGGTCGCTGTGTGGGGAGCAGAGGGCGGAGCCATAGGTGGACTGATATCAACGGTATCGCCAACCGGTGGTGCATTTGTCAGTTCGGCCTACAGTCAGTGGAAGACGTGTTCGGCACCGAAGCCCTATGAGGATTTCTCGTTCTGGGCGAACACGGCGATCGGCACCGC
>JALOLB010000227.1 GCA_025456225.1 Thermoanaerobaculaceae bacterium | reverse complement strand
GACGAGCTGGAGGGGCTGGAGCGCTTCATCTCCGACACCTACTACGGCAACTTCTCGGTCTTCCAGAGCCTGCCGGACCACTGGGCGATCAAGCAGCTCTTCCCCGTCTGCCCGGTGCACCGGCTCAACGAGCGCCCCACCCACCAGGCGACGCTCGGCGACATCACGTGCGACTCCGACGGCAAGATCGACCAGTTCATCGACCTCCACGACGTGCGCAACACCATCGACCTGCACCCGCTCAAGGCGCGGCAGCCGTACTACCTGGGCGTCTTCCTGGTGGGCGCCTACCAGGAGAGCCTGGGCGACCTGCACAACCTCTTCGGCAACACCCACACCGTCCACGTGTCCATCACCGGGCGGGGCAAGTACCACATCGACAAGATCATCGAGGGTGACCGCGTGCGCGACGTGCTGGGCTACATGCAGTACCAGAAGCGCGACGTCATGAACGCCTTCCGCCGCGCCGTGGAGGCCGGGATCGAGGACGAGCACATCACCCTCAAGGAGTCGGCCCGCATCCAGCGCTTCCTCGAGGATGCCCTCGAGGGGTACACGTATTTGGAGGAGTGAGCGCCGCCCGCCCGACCAGGCTCAAGGCTTCAGGCTCAAGGCTCAAGGTCCCCCGCCCGCCCGGTCAGGCCTCGGGCCTCAGACCTCGGGCCTCAGACCTCAGGCCTCAGACCTCAGGCCTCAGCAAAGACAGGTTCAGATCGTGGCTCTGGCACCCGCGGTGGATGTGGGAGCGAGATTCGTGTCGGGACCTGCGATGACGGCGTTCGGGGGGCGAAAGGGACCGGGCGGGTTGCCCCGCCCGGTCCTGGCGCAGAAGTCCGGAGCAGGGCCCCGGGGCTTCCGACTCAGTCGAAGTTCTGTCGGACGTGGCCGATCACCAGCAGGACACCCCCCACGAGAATCATCGCGAGCCCCGACCAGAGGTAGATGCGTCCGTCACCGTGGGCGGCCATCAACAGGGGGACCAGGGCGAATGTCGACGCCAGCCATCCCATGACGGTGAACATCGACGTGGTGGGTTGGGCTGTCTGAACCGGAGGTTGTGGGTTGTCGTTCGGCGCAGCGTGCGCTTTCCTTGCCATGAGCACCTCCTGAACCAGTGCGTTTCAGGACCTGTTGGAGGGAGGTTCCTCAGGCAGCCGGGGGCGCGCGCCAGGGCGCGGGCGGCAGGTGGGGTGGATCGGGGGCGCCGCGCTCCACCGTCGGCACATGTGAAGGCGAGACGCTCGTCGAGGCCAGGCGCGGCGGTGGGCACGTGATTCCCAGCAACGGCGCATGGCGGTGGCGCAGGACGGTCTGGAGGTTTGGTGGCGCGGTCCGGCCCGAGACGGAGTCCTGGGCCTCTGCAGCCAGCGGTCGTGCCCAGCCAGCGGCCGCCATGGTGGGCGGCCCTGTCAGCGACTGACATGGGGGCGCGGAGAATCCCAGTGCGGTGCTCGGCAGCAGGGAGCCGACCAGCAGGAGGCGTCCTGCTGCCAGCACGAGGAGTCGCCGCGCACGCGCCGGGTTGGCATCCGGACGTCGCAGTCCCTCGCGAGCGTGGTGGCGGAGCATGCTCACGTGTCCCGGGTCCATCATCGCATCCGCGGGAGGCGGCGGCAACGCCCGGCAAGCAGGCTCAAGGCTCCAGGCTCAAGATCCCCCGCCCGCCCGGTCAGGCCTCGGGCCTCAGACCTCAGGCCTCAGCTCCCCCTTCCCAGCCAATCAGGGGATCAGCTCATCAGCGAGACCACTTCATTGCTGACTTGCTGATGAGCTGATCTGCTGTTCGAGCAGTGTCGTGCCTTGAGCCTGAAGCCTTGAGCCTGGAGCCTGAGGCCTTGAGCCCGGGAGGGTGGAGGTGATGGATCCCGCGGCGTCCGTATACCCTGGCGAGCGATGGCTCCGGCGAGCTACGTTGGAGTACCATGGCGGGTCCTGGCGCGCGCGTCGCGCGACAGGTCTGGAGGCAACGTGACTGCAGCACCCCAAGCTCCCACGGACCACAGGCTTCGGCCGGTGGAGGAGATCACCCCACCGGAGATCCTCGCCGAGCTCCGCCACGGCGTGCTCGGCCAGGACCCCGCCCTGCGCTACGTGTCGGTGGCCATCTACAAGCACGCGTCCGGCCGGGTCTCCGGCAACCTGCTCCTGATCGGCAACTCCGGCACCGGCAAGACCACCATCATCAACAACATCCAGCGGTTGTACCGGGAGGTCCCCGAGTACCACCCGCTGCGCGTCATGACCATCATCAACGCCAACCTGCTGGTCGACTCGGACCGCATGGAGTTCCGCCCCGAGCGCCTCTTCGGCGCCCTCGAGCAGCGGGCCCGCGCGGTCATCGGACACGAGCCGACGGCGGCCGAGCTGAAGGACGTCATGGAGCGAGCCACCATCTGCATCGACGAGGTGGACAAGATGTCCGGCATCATCGCCGGCAAGCCAAACGCCCTCGGCGTCGTGCTGCAGCAGGGCCTGCTGACGCTGATGGAGGGCGACATCGTGCCGTTCACCGCCCACGTCGTCGAGGACGGCAGGGAGTGCTCCCGCCCCATCGAGCTCGACACCTCGGGGATGATGTTCATCTGTGCCGGCGCCTTCGAGGGCCTGTGGGACCAGGTCTACCTGCGGGTCACGACGCCGGGGAGCGGCGAGAAGCTGAAGTCCACGGCGATCCGCACGGCCGACGGGCAGGTGCGCATCGAGACCCGGTTCGCGCTGGGGGACTACTTCAAGATCGAGGACCTCTTCATCTTCGGCATGGTGCCGCAGTTCACCGCGCGCTTCGACAACGTCGTGCTGCTCTCGGACCTCGGGGTGGACGTCCTGCGCGAGATCCTGCTGAAGTCCGTGGACTCGCCGTTCGTGCGGTCCCGCCAGTACTTCAAGGTCATGGGCATCGAGCTGGAGATCGAGGACCTGGCCGCCAGCCTCATCGCCGAGCAGGCCGAGAAGCACTCCCGCACCGGCGCCCGGGCGCTGCGCACCATCTTCGGCCGGATCGTCAACCCCCTCGAGTACGACCCCTCCGCCTACGGCGAGCTCACGACGCTGCCGGACGGCCGCAGGCGGCTGGCCGTGACCGCTTCGCAGGTCCGCCAGACGCTGGGGCTGTAGCCAGGAGCTCGGGGTGACGGCGGTCCGCGGTGCCGGACGCTGACATGATTTGCAGGTCTGGCGTCGTGAACCTGGCTCACACTGCCGGGAGGAGGAGCTTCCACCCGAGGTAGGAGGCCATGGAGGCGAGGGTCGTGACGAGCACGCACGCCCCGGCAAGGTCGGTGTCGCCGCCGAGGTCGGCCGCCACCGAGTACGAGGCCACGGCGACCGGCGCGGCGAGGAGCAGCACCCCGACGGCGATCTCCAGCGGCGGCCGGTGGAGCGCCGTGAGCACCCACCAGCCCAGGGCCGGAAGCGCCACGAGCTTCAGGGCGGCCACGGCGACAGTGGGACGCCAGACGTCGCCCAGCCGACATGCCTGGAGCTGGGCGCCCAGCGCCAGAAGGGCGCCGGGCAGCGCGAAGTCGCCGAGGGTGTTGAGGGTCGTCGCGAGCCACGGCCAGGGATGCCAGGCGAACGCCGCCAGCCCGAGCCCGACGAACGCCGAGACGACCATCGGGTTGGCCAGGGTCCCGAGGACGGCGCGCAGCATCCCGCTGCGCTGCGGGCGGGCCAGCTCCAGGACCAGCACCCCGAGCACGTTCATGACGGGGATGAGGAACGACGCGGTGAGGGCGGCGAGGCGCAGCCCCGGGTCGCCGTAGCTGGCGAGGATGATGGGGAACGACAGGTACACGATGTTGCCGCGCATCGTCGCCTGGGCCATCACTCCCAGACGCGGACCGGGCAGGCGGCCCAGGCGCCCGGCGAGCCAGCCGATGGCCGACATGAGCACCGTGCTGCCCAGCACGACACTCACCAGCACCGGCGAGAGGTTCTTCTCGAGCCTCGACGTGCCGATCGTGGAGAGGAAGAGGGCGGGAAGGGCCAGGTTGGCGACCAGTCGGTTGAGGCCGGTCGCCGACGCGGCGTCCAGCAGCCCCCAGCGCCGCGCCAGAAAGCCGAGGAAGAGCAGCAGGAAGGTGGACACGAGCCCGGTGAGGATCCCCACGACCCGCAAGTCTACGTGAGTCCATGGCCAACGGTTTGCCGGCCCGATCGGCCCCTGCTGTGGGGAGCCCTACCCGCTCAGGTCGAGCGCGACGAAGGTCGGCTCGGGCTGGTCGTCGAAGCCCGTCGGTGCTTCGACGGCCAGCGTGCTGCGGCGCAGGTGGGCGGTGACCGCGAGAGCGCCGGCGACCAGTCCGCCCCAGGCCAGCCAGAACGGCCACGACCAGAGGAAGTGCGCCTCGAGCTTCGCGAGCGTCGTGGACCACAGGCCGAGCGCCACCAGGTACACGGCCCAGGTCGTCTTGAGGTTGCCCTCCCCGGCCGCGCCGGGGCTGGCGAACGGCACCCGCTGGAAGCGGCACAGCATCGCCTCGGCCAGCACAGTTGCGGCCGAGAGCGAGAACAGGCAGTGCAGGAGGGCGTCGCCAAGGCCCGCCAGGAGGCTCAAGACGCCCAGCAGCACGGCGTGCAGCGGCAGGAGCACGTGGACCACGGCCGCCTTGCGCAGGGCGTCGAGCACGGTGCCGCGGTCGCCGAGCGGCATCGTGCGGAAGATCCAGGAGGCCTCGGGCGCCGTCGGCCGGGCCACTCCCCAGCGCACCCCGACGAGCAGAAGGAACGACAGGACGTGCGGCAGCGCCAGGGAGGCGCCGTCGAGGCGACCACGTCCGGCGTCGAGCGTCGCGTCGACCACCCAGGGCAGCAGCAGCCCGATCCCGAGCGCGGCCAGGGACGCGAGCATCAGGCGATGCGGCGCCGAGCGCCACAGGCAGGCGCCGCAGAAGTCGAGCAGCGCGCGCTCCTGCCCCGACCCGGAGGCGAGGCGCGCGAGCCGGCTTCCGAGCCACCCCCTGCGTGGGCGGAGGTGGCGTCCCGCCTGGGGGTCGCCGAGCTCCGAGACCCGCCGGACGCCGGCCAGCAGCAGCGCCGGTGCGACGAGCGCGAGAGCCGCGAGCGACCCCCACGCCAGGCTCGCCGCGTGCTCGAGCTCCGGGTCCCGCGAGCCCAGGATCGTCTCTTCGAGGGAGGCGAACCACATCGGCGGGAACGCCAGCACCGCAGCCGGGTCGCCGGCCCTCGCCTGGGCGACGGCGGTCTGCACGGTGCCGATCTGCGCCACCATGACCAGGACCGCCACCACGAGCGCCGTGCGGAGGAGCAGGCTTGCCCGGCGGTAGCGGGCGGCGCCGAGCGCGAGGACCAGGATGCCCTGGAGCGTGGCGCAGGCCAGGAACACGGCGAGCCCGGCGGTGGTCATGGCGACGACGTGGGCCGCCACGAAGCGCACGCCCCACCCAGGGTCGTCGCCGTGGAGGCGCGAGAGGAACGACACGAACACCCCGGCCGACGGCAGCGCCATGGCGGCGGCGCACGCCACGGCGAACGCCACGAGCCCGGCGAGCTTGGCCGCCACCACCGTGGTCGCGCGCACCGGCAGCGCGCCGAGGTTGGCAAGGTCCGTGGGGTCGATGAACAGCGCCTCCCAGACGAGCACCGAGACGAGCCCCATCGCGCACATGAGCAGCGAGGCGAAGGTGCTCGCGTCGAGCCATGCCCCGGAGGCGTCGGTGAGCCAGAAGTATTTTCGCATCAACACGTAGCTCACAAGCGCAGCACCCCCGCCGAGTGCCCCCAGCGCCACGAGGAGCTTCTCGCGGGCGAGCTCCTCCACGGCGAGGAGCTCGCTTGAGAAGATGCGGTCGAAGAACAGCTCGGCCAGGATGCGGAGCTCCCGGCCGCGCCCCGACGCGGTCGGCGCGGCCGGGGACCGGTCGATCAGGCGCATCGCATCACCTCCCGCAGGCCCGCGGCCGTGCGCGCGGTGTCGTGCTGCACCACCAGCTCGATGAACACCTCCTCGAGCGACGGCGCGTCCCGGAGCTTCCGCAACGCGGCGACCGAGTCGTCGGCCACGACGCGGCCGCGGTGGAGGATGACGACGCGCGTCGCGAGCCGCTCCACCACCTCGAGGACGTGCGAGCTGAAGAC
>JALOLB010000042.1 GCA_025456225.1 Thermoanaerobaculaceae bacterium | reverse complement strand
GTCGTGGGCCAGGCGTTGCCGGCGACGGTGATGTCGAAGGTGTCGGCGTTCGGCGTCATGTTGGTGAGGGTGAGGGGGTAGGTCACCGTGTCACCGGGGCACGCCGTCCTGGCGCCATCGGGGGTCAGGCTCGTGAACGGGCATGGGTACCACCCCTCGGCCAACGCGGTGTCGTCGAGGTAGAAGTTGTTGCCGTAGGCGCTGATGCCCAGAAAGCCGATGTACACGCCGTTGACGTTGGAGCCGGCCGGGAGCACCACGACGTGCTCGCCCCAGCCGGGGGTGGTGTAGCTCGCGTCGTAGCGCAGCACCGGTGCGCCGGCATTGACCCAGGTGGTGCCGTCGAGGGACACCTGAACCTGGACCTGGTCGGCGTTAGAGGCGTAGCCGCTGTCGTGCGACATCCAGAACACCACCGCCGGCGCGGCGTAGCCGCTCAGGTTGAGGGCGTTGGTCCACAGCCGGGCCGAGGCGTTGGCCGGGCAGGTGTACGAGTTGAATCGGGCCATCGCGGCACCGCTGTGCGGGGCGATGGTCGGACTGGTGCCGACGGTCTCCCGCGTCCAGTCGGGGTCGGTGCCGGGGTCGTTGACGATCGTCTCGGTCCAGCCCGGAGGTGGGACGCTCGTCTCGAAGCCGTCCAGCGGCGTCGGAACTGCCGAGATGAGCTTCGTCGAGGCGGACCTGGTGACCGGACCTCCGACGATGGTGGGGTCGGAGAGGGTCGCCTGGTTCTGGACGAAGGTCCCGCACGCCACGCTGTCCGTGTCGACCGAGAAGCTGACCGTCACGGTGGCGCCCACCGCCACGCTCCCGCTCCAGGTGACGTTGGTCCCGTCGAAGCCGCACGTGCCCGCCGAGCAGGTCACGTCGGAGTTGTAGGTGGTGCCGGCCGGGATCGGGTCGACCATCGAGGCTGCGGTCGCGGGGGTGGTGCCCGAGTTGATGATGTTGACGGTGTAAGCGATCGGGTTGCCCACGACAACCTGCGCTGGGGCCGTCTTGCTCGAGGTTACGAAGCTCGGGGAGGGTGGAAGCGGGGTCCAGTCCCATGTCAGGCCCGAAGGTGGGTAGTTGACGTCGGTCAGCGCCATGAAGGCCGCGTTGGTTGCGCCGGCCGTGGACGCCGTCCAGGCACCGGTGCCACTGCGGTTGTTGAAGTCGGTATTGGAGGCGCCGCGGAGGCCGACCTGGGCTGTACGAGCCGTGGTGTTCTTGGTGAAGGGGCCGTACACCACCTGGACCAGGTTGCTGGTCTCGTGAAGCCGGATCTGGTAGTTGTAGGACTCGCCAGCAGCGGCGTAGTGGCGGAAGCTCTTCCACTGAATCACGAACACCTGGTTGGGGGTGGTGCCCAGCGTCTCGTAGCGGATCCCGCTGTCGGCGGTGTTGGTCTGCTGGTCCTCGCCGATGGCGACGATGACGTTGTTGCTCGCTCCGGTGCTGATCGGCGTGTAGCTGTTGCTGACGGTCGCCCCCATGGCGATGAAGCCGTTGCACTGGATGCTGACCGCCGTGTAGGCCGTCCCGTCAGAGGTGAAGGTGAAAGGGAGCGTGATGTTGTCATAACTTGTGTCATCGCAGGAGGTTGTGACCTGCGTCCCACCGGTGATCTCGGTGTACGAGCCCGTAGTCTGGCTCCAGAGGTAGCCGGTGGCCACGGCCTCGATCCCGGCCGGGAAGCTGAGTGGGAGCCCCGGCTTGTCGTTGGGCGGCTCCTTCCCCGGCGGCAGCTCGCCGGGCTTGAGCACCTCCGGCGCTGCGCGGTTCGACAGCAACGCGGTCTGCGCCGCCGCCCCGATCGGCAGCAGTGCCATCCCAAGCACGAGAATCACGAGCGCGCCGAGAGCCATCCTCCGTGACATATTGAAATCCTCCCCATCCTTCCTCATGGTTGGAGCGAAACCCTGCTGCGGCTCCTCCCGGGGACCCCGCGGCAGACAGCTCCCGCGGCCGTGGAAAAACCCACCGATCCTACTCCTCCCGAGAACAGACCAATCGACACAATGAAGTGCTGAAAAATTCTGGCATGATGACACTCCGCGCGTCAACAGGAACCCCGGCCGAGCAGGGTGCGGGCAAGGCGCTCCCGACCGCCGCGGTCGTCCGGCGGAACCGTCACCGTGCTGTGCACCGAGAAGCCCGAGTGCCGCCAGAACAGCAGCAGCCGAGTGCGCTCCTCCGACAACAACCCTTCCGCGTGCAGAAACGAGAGCACCTTGTGCCGGAACACCAGTGCCGCGGCCTCGCCGGTGTACCGGTCCACCCTGAAGACGCAGCCCGGGCTCCCCACCGCACGACGTGCGAGGGAATACCCGGCACGGCGTCGCGCTTGCCCCGTCCGTATGCGTGGTGCGTGCTGGTCCGCCGCAGCAGTGCTCGTGATCGCCGGGGTCGGCCTCGCCGGGTGCCGCCAGAGGGGTGCACCGGCTCCTCCCGCGGCCGCCGCGGTGCTCTCGGCCCCCGAGCTGATCCCGCTTGCCCCGGAGCAGGTGCAGGAGGTTCTGGCTCAGCGGCGCGGGAAGGTGGTGCTGGTGAACGTCTGGGCCACGTGGTGCCTGCCCTGCAAGGAGGAGTTTCCCGACCTCATGCGGGTGCATCGGGAGCTGGGACCGCAAGGGCTGGACCTGGTTCTCATCTCGGCCGACTTCGAGGCGCAGAAGGATGCAGCGCGGCGGTTCCTCTCGGAGCAGGGGGTCGACTTCGTCACCTACCGCAAGAACGGCACCGACGAGGCATTCATTGACGCAGTGGACCCGGGCTGGTCGGGGGCGCTGCCTGCGGCGCTGGTGCTGCGGCGCGATGGGAGCAAGGCGACTTTCTGGGATGGTCTGGCGTCGTACGAGGAGCTCGATCGGGCCGTGCGACCACTTCTCTAGCGGGCAAGAGGACGACACACGGAGCTGGAGGGACACATGAAGACGATGGGAGCAATGATCGCGGCCGTGCTGCTGGCGGGGCCGATGATGGCAATCGACCTGGGCGACGGCATTCCGATGGCCGGCATCACGATGCAGAACGTCGACGGCCGTGCGCTGTCGATTGGCGGGGTGAAGGGCGAGAAGGGCACCCTGGTCGTCTTCACCTGCAATCACTGCCCGTACGTGAAGGCGTGGGAAGCCCGGATGACCGAGCTGGCGAACACCTTCTCAAAGCAAGGCGTCGGGGTGATCTTCATCAACTCCAACGACATGGCGAAGTACGAGGAGGACAGCTTCGCGAACATGCAGGCCCGTGCCAGGAAGCTGGGGCTGGAGGTGCCGTACGTGGTGGATGCCAGCTCCGATGTGGCCCGCGCCTTCGGCGCTTCCAAGACCCCCGAGGCGTACCTGTTCGATGCCTCCGGCACCCTCGTGTACCACGGCACGATCGACGACAACTCCGAGAAGGCCGAGGCGGTGACCAGGACCTATCTCAAGGATGCCCTCACCGCCGTGGCGGCCAACACGGTGCCCGCCGTGCAGCAGACCAAGGCACTCGGCTGCTCGATCAAGCTCCGCGCCAGGACCTGACAGTCTCCTGGCCCGCGTTCCACAAGTGGGCGGGCTCGGAGCCGGTCAGGTCAGGTGTCCACCGGTTGCCGCGACAGGTTCGCGATCCACAGTCGCGAAACCGACCCTGTTCGCTATCGTGTTGAGAGGTCGATTCTCACATCTGGCAGGCCGGTGGGCGCAACATCGACGTCGTGCGAGCGGGTCTCGTATCCGGACGCCTCCACCGTCAGGCGGGCAGGCCCCGGCGCCACGTCGAAGAATCGGAACGCCCCGCTGCCAGGGACTTGCGGACCGGGCTGGCCGACGAGAAACGGCCTCGCCGCTGGGCCGGCGTGGTGTCGCAGGGACCCCCCGCGACAGGAAGAACGAAGCGGTCTCTGGATGGAGAGCCCCGCCGGCACCGTGATCCATCTGCACCTGGCAACGGCGGGACCGCGGCAGGAGTGCCGCTCCTACTCGTAGCGGAGGGCGTCGATGGGGTTCAGTGACGCGGCCTTGCGGGCCGGGTAGAAGCCGAAGAAGATCCCGACGCTCGCCGAGAACGCCAGCGCCCCCAACACCGTGGGCACCGACACGACCGTGCTCCAGCCGGTGAAGTGGCCGAGGATCCGCGCCCCGGCGAACCCGGCGAGGATGCCGATCGCCCCGCCCATCAGGCTCATGACCGTGCTCTCGACCAGGAACTGGGTCATGACGTCGGAGCCGTGCGCCCCGATCGAGAGGCGGATGCCGATCTCCCGGGTGCGCTCGGTGACCGACACCAGCATGATGTTCATGATCCCGATCCCGCCCACCAGCAGCGAGATGCTGGCGATCGCCGCGAGCAGCATGGTCATCACCTCGGTGGTCGACTCGGCGGTCTCGGCGAGGTCGGTCTGGTTGCGCACCGTGAAGTCGTCGGCCTCCCAGGAGGCCAGCCGGTGCGCCTCGCGCATGATCGCCTTGATCTCCGCCTGGGCGGCCGGGAGGTCCTCGGGCCGGGAGGTCGAGACCAGGATCTGGGGGATGAACTGCCGGCCCGCCAGCCGGTTCTTCACCGTGGTGTAGGGAGCCAGGACCACGTCGTCCTGGTCCTCGCCGCCGGCCGTCTGGCCCTTCGCGGCGAGCACCCCGATGATCTTGAACGGCACGCTGCGGATCTGGATCTCCTGGCCGATCGGGTCGGAGTCCGGGAAGAGGTTCGTGGCCAGGGTCTGGCCGATCACCGCGACCTTGCGCAGGGTGCGGAGGTCGGAGGCGTCGAAGAACGAGCCGGAGCTCACCGCCCAGTCGCGGATGATCGGGTAGTCGGTCGAGACGCCGTTGACGTGGGTGCGCCAGTTGCCGATCCCGCCGATCACCTGGCCGGGCGCGAAGATCACCGGGGAGATCGCGGCCAGCAGCGTGCTCTCCCGCCGCAGGGTGTCGACGTTCTCGACGGTGAGCCGGTTGAAGCTGGCCGCCCCCTGGTTGACCCCGCCCTGGTTCGACGCCCCGGCGGTGAGGACGATCATGTTCGTCCCGAGGTTCTGGATCTGCTCCTTGATGCGGGCCTGTGCCCCCTGCCCGACGGCGACCATGACGATGACCGCGCCGACCCCGATGATGATGCCGAGCATGGTCAGGAGCGTGCGCATCGTGTTCTTGAGGATGCTCTGCCAGGCGACCTTGATGAGGACGAGGGCGCGCATGGCTAGACGACCTCCCCGACCGCGTCGAGGGCCTGCAGGTCGTCGCTGGCCAGCCGTCGCTCGGCGACCGGCACGTCACGGATGACATGGCCGTCGCGGAGCTCGACGATCCGCTTCGTGTAGGCCGAGATGTCGCGCTCGTGGGTGACCAGCACGATGGTGATCCCCTGGTCGTTGAGCTGCTGGAAGAGCGAGAGGACCTCCACCGAGGTACGGGTGTCGAGGTTCCCGGTCGGCTCGTCGGCGAGCAGCAGCGCCGGCTGCGTGACGAGCGCACGGGCGATGGCGACCCGCTGCTGCTGGCCGCCGGAGAGCTCGTTGGGCATGTGGTGGCCGCGGTCCGAGAGCCCGACGCGGTCCAGCGCCGCGAGGGCGAGGCGCCGGGTCTCCAGCCGCTTGCCGGAGCGGTCGTACAGGAGCGGCAGCTCCACGTTCTCCACCGCGGAGGTGCGCGAGAGCAGGTTGAAGCCCTGGAAGACGAAGCCGATCTTGCGGTTGCGGATGTCGGCGAGGGCGTTGCGGCCGAGGCCGTTGACGCGCTCGCCGTCGAGGTCGTAGCTCCCCTCGGTGGGCACGTCGAGGCAGCCCAGGATGTTCATGAGGGTCGACTTGCCGCTGCCGGAGGCGCCCATCACGGCGACGAACTCGCCGGGCGCCACGCTCAGGTCGATGCCGCGCAGGGCGCGGACCTGGTTGGCGCCCATGGCGTAGACCTTCACGAGGTGCTGGGTGTGGATGACTGGCTGGCTCGACATCGCGGCCTCCCGGCCCCTCAGAAGCCGCCCGGAGGGCCGCGCCGGTCTCCGCTCGCGGCCTGGAATGGGTTCGCGCTGGCCGCCTTGGCGACCTGGGTGGCGCCGGCGATCACCTGCAGGCCGGCCTCCAGCGCCCGCCCCCGGACCTCCGTGTACTGGCCGTCGGTGATGCCGGTGCGCACCGGCGCGCCCGTGATCTTCCCGTCCGTGTCGAGGTGGTACAGCAGCGTCAGCTCGCGGGGCTTGCCGTTGCCGTTGGCGGGGCGGGCACCGCTGGCGGACGACACGGGCCGGCCGTTGGTGTTGCCCGGGGAGCCCATGCCCGGTCCCCCGGGACCCGCCTCACCGCCCGGCATGCCCTGATGGCCGCTGGCCCCGCCCTCGCCCGCCTGCATCCTCGCCTCGCGCTCCTTCTGCAGCCGCGCGCGCACCTCGGCCACGACCGCGTCGCTGGGCCGGAAGCGGAGCGCGGCGTTGGCCACCTTGAGCACGTCCCTGGCGCTTGCGACCACGAACTCCACCGTGGCCGTCATGCCGGGCAGCAGCTTGCCGTCCGGATTGGAGACGGCGACCACCACGGTGTAGTTCACGACGTTCTGCTCGACCGTCGACTGCAGTCGGACCTGCTTGACGGTGCCGGTGAACTTCCGGTCCTGGTAAGCCTTGACCGTGAAGCGGACGCTCTGACCCTCCCTGATCTGGCCGATGTCGCTCTCGTCCACCGACGCCAGGATCTGCATCTCCGAGAGGTCGTTGGCGATGAGGAACAGCTTGGGGGCCGAGAGGCTGGCCGCCACCGTCTGCCCGACGTCCACGTCCCGCTCCACCACCGTCCCGGAGACCGGTGCGGTGATCGTGGCGTAGGCGAGGTTCTGCCGCGCCCGCTCGAGGCTCGCGTTGGCCGACTTCACCGAGGCGCGGGCCACGTCGAGGTTGTACTGCGCGGTGTTGAAGTCGGCGTCGGCCGAGATCCCCTGTTGGTGCAGGGTCTTGATCCGCTCGAAGTCGCGCTCCGCCTGGCGGAGCTGGGCCTGGTTGCGCTCGAGCGTCGCCTCGGCGTCGTGGATGGAGGTTTCGAGCAGCGTCGTGTCGAGCTGGGCGATCACCTGCCCCGCCACGACCTTGTCGTTGAAGTCGACATTGAGCTTCGAGATGAGCCCCGAGATCTGGGTTCCCACCTGCACCGTCTTGACGGCGCTGAGGGCGCCCGTCGCCGAGACCACCGACTCGAGGTCGCCCTTCTCGACGGTCACGAAGCGGTAGCTCGTCCCGTCGGCGCTCTTCCGGGAGAGAAAGCCGTACGCCCCTGCTCCCAGGAGCAGCACGACAACCGCCAGCACGATCCACTTCTTCACGGGAACCTCCATCCCAGCCCGGCTCGCCAGCTCGCTCCCGGCGTCCTGGCCCGTGCCCACCTCGGCGGCACCACCCTCGCCCTGTGGGACGAGCAGCGCACCTTCATTGTTTGCCGCTTCCGTGCAAACATACGTCAGGCGCAGGTAAAGAAACGTAATGCGCTGTCCCACCGCCTCTTGCAGTGCAGCGGGAGATGCTAGGATGGGACCCGATGGGGATGCTGAAGGTCCTGATCGTCGACGACGACGCGGCGCTGGGCGAGCTCCTGGGCGAGTACCTGGAGCAGGAGGGCTACGCCGTCGAGTCGGTCCGGGACGGCGAGTCGGGGGCGGCCAGGGCCGTGGACGGCGGGTTCGACCTCGTCGTGCTGGACGTGATGCTGCCCGGCCTCGGGGGCTTCGACGTGCTCCGCCGGGTGCGCGCCGTCTCGCCCGTCCCGATCATCATGCTGACGGCCCGGGGCGAGGACGTGGACCGCATCGTCGGCCTCGAGCTGGGGGCCGACGACTACCTCCCGAAGCCCTTCAACCCGCGCGAGCTGGCGGCCCGCATGCGGGCAGTGCTGCGGCGCGCGGGCGGCGAGCCCGAGCCGGCCATCCGGAGGAAGGCCCGGCTCGTGGAGGTGGACGACGTGACCCTCGACCTCGGGGCCCGCACCGTGTGGCGCTCGGGCGAGGAGCTGCAGCTCACGGGACTGGAGTTCTCGCTCCTCGAGGCGATGGTGCGCGCCGCCGGCGAGGTCGTGCGGCGTCAGGACCTCTACCGCGAGGTGCTGGGCCGGCGCGCCGCGTCGTTCGACCGCAGCCTCGACGTCCACGTCAGCAACCTGCGGCGCAAGCTCGGGCCGCTCCCGGGCGGGCGCGAGCGGATCAAGACGGTGCGCGGGCTCGGGTACCAGTACGTGCGTGGCAGCGCCTGAGGAGCGGGATGCGAACGCTCTTCCTGAGGATCTTCCTGTGGTTCTGGCTGGCGATGGCCGTCGTGGTCGCGGTGCTCGTCGTCTCCTCGCCGATGATGACCCGCTCCCGGCCCAGCGTGGAGCGCTGGCAGCGCTCGGCCGAAAGCTCCCTGCGGGGACGCGCCGAGCACCTCGTGGAGATCCTCGCGCGCGACGGCGTCGGCGCGTTCCGTGAGGCCGACTCGCACCGCGGGGAGGGCCGTCCGCACCACCTCTTCATCCTCGACCCGCAGGGCCGCGAGCTCCTGGGCCGCGAGACGCCTCCCGAGGTCGTCGCTCTGGCGCTCCGGGTGGCCGCCAGCGGCCAGATGGAGATCGAGCGGGACGGGATGCTGCACCTCGCCGCGAGCCCCGCCCGGGATCCCGACGGACGCCCGCTCGTGCTGGCCCTGGCGTACCGGCCTCCGCCGAGCCTCATCGACCTGCTCGAGCCCCGGGTGCTGGCGCCCCGCCTCCTCGCGCTCATGCTCGTCACGGGGCTGCTGTGCTTCTGGCTGGCCAGGCACCTCTCCTCCCCCGTGGCGACGCTGCGGCACGCGGCGCGCCGCCTGGCGAGCGGCGACTTCTCGGCCCGCGTCGGGCCGTCGATCGGGCGGCGGCGCGACGAGATCTCCGACCTGGCGCGCGACTTCGACGCCATGGCCGAGCGCGTCGTGGCGTTGCTCGGCTCGCAGCAACGCCTGGTGCGGGACGTCTCCCACGAGCTGCGCTCGCCGCTCGCGCGCCTGCGGGTGGCGCTGGAGCTGGCCCGCCAGGGGTCCGGCGACAAGGCCCGGCGCGCCCTCGACCGCATCGAGGACGAGGCGGACCGGCTCAACGAGATGATCGAGCAGCTCCTGACCCTCTCGCGGCTGGAGGCCGGGGCCGGCAGCATCGAGCGGGTACCGTTCGACCTCGGCGCCCTGGTGGCCGAGGTCGTGGACGACACCAGCTTCGAGGCCGGGGCGCGGAGCTGCACCGTCAGGCTGGACGCCGCCGGACGCTGCGACCTCCTCGGGTCGCCCTCCCTGCTGCGCAGCGCGGTCGAGAACGTGCTCCGCAACGCCGCCGCCTACTCGGCCGAGGGGTCGGAGATCGAGGTCACGCTCAGGGTGGAGGGGGATGACGGGGGCCGCCGCGCCGTGATCTCGGTCCGCGACCACGGCCCGGGGGTCCCGGAGGAGCTGCTCGTGCAGGTGTTCCAGCCGTTCTTCCGGGTCGACGACACCCGCGACCGCTCGACCGGCGGCTCGGGGCTGGGGCTCGCGATCGCCGCCCGGGCCGTTCAGCTCCACGGCGGCACCATCGAGGCGCGCCGTGCCGAGGGTGGCGGCCTGCTGGTCGTGATCTCGCTGCCGGTGCCCGCCTCGACAGAGAGCCCCGCCGCGAAGAGCTCATGAGAGGTGGTGAGCCATTCGCGCGAGGGCATCACCGCTGCCCGTCGTCCCAGACAGTGACTTGGACCTGGACCTGATCCTGGACCTCGACCAAGATGGCAGCGCGCTCGACACCCTCGACAGGAAGGTCACCGATGTAGTCAGTGCGGCTGCTCCTTCGACAACGCTGCGAGTTCAAGAACCGGGTCCAGGTCCAGGTCCAGTGGTGCACAGGGACTTGCTCCCCGACAGGCTGCGCTACCCCTCGCCCTCGACCAGGGCGATGTTGGCGTGGGCCGACGCCTGGCGCAGCTTGACGAGCGCCTGGTACCCCTCGGAGTTGTACCAGCGCAGGGCCTCTGCCTGGCTCGGGAAGCGCATGAGCACCGTGCGGGTGCCCGGCCACTCCCCCTCCAGCCGCAGCGGGTCGTCGTCCACCGCGAGCACCGTGCCCCCGAAGCGCTCGAAGACCTCGTCGAAGCCGTCCAGGTAGCGCTCGTACCCCATCGGGTCGTGGATGCTGATCTGGGCCACGAAGTAGCAGCTCACGGCTCGCCCTCCACCTCGCCAGCGTCCGAGGCCAGCAGCTCCCGGGCGCGCTCGAGGTCCTCGGCCGCCACCAGGAGACGCACGTTGGCGATTCCGACGCCCGCATTCACCATCCCACAGTCGTCGGCCATCACAAGTGATTGGATCCCGTCGGCGGCCAGGCATGACAGCGCCATGTCGGCATCCTGTCGCTGCATGAAGGTCGCGAGCTCCACGAGGTCGGGCTCGGCCTCCCTCTCCGCCACGCCAGGCTCGGGCTCCGGCTCGGGCTCAACCTCCACCAGGGTGGCGCCGCAGCGAGGGCAGGTGGTCACACCTTCGACGTAGCTGGCACCCTCGTGGAGCAACTGGGCATCCGGACACTCCGGGTTCGGGCACCGCATCTGGCTCCTCCTTCCCGTTCCTTCGCTTCCTCTGGTACAGCCCAGAGCTCCACCTACGATGCTACTCCTGCCGCACCGCCATCGGCCCGGAAGAGGTACTCGGTGTTGGCCTCTCCGGTCTGCATGGTGAGCATGGACAGCCCCTGCCGCGCCGCCCAAACCCTGACGTCGTCGCGCCTGGCGAACTCCATCGGCCAGCCACCCAGCCAGTCCACCAGGTCGGTGTAGAACGACATGCCGCGCACGCGCCCGTACCGTGCGATCCGGAACAGGAACACCGGCAGCCAGAGGGGGTTCCGCGACATCATGAACGCCCAGATGTACCAGAGCTCGAGCCGGCGCTTGCCCCACCACCCGGCAACGTTGTACGCCTGCTTGACCCGGAGCCACAGCTCAGGAGTCTCCTCGGGAGGCCGGTTGTGGTGCTCGTAGTCGTACAGCGCGAGGTAGAGCAACCCCCCCGGCTGGCAGCAACCAGCCGCGTTGTCCATCGCCTGCCAGAGATCCCCAGTGTGGTGCAGGACCCCCCAGGAGTACACGATGTCGGCCTTTTCCAGGCCGGCCACGAACGCCCCGTCCAGGATCGAGCCCTGGAGGACCTTCCAGTGCTCCGGGCTGCCGGCGTAGTCCCGGATGCGCCTGCTGGTCTCGACGGCAACGCTGTCGTAGTCGAAGCCGACGACCGCCTCGGCTCCGGCCCGCACGGCCGCCAGCGAGTGGATGCCGCTGCCGCAGCCGATGTCGAGGAACGTCCTGCCGCGCAGGTCAGGCATGCCAAGAAACGACAGGAGGTGCGCCCGGGAGACCGCCACCCTCTCCTCGCTGAAGTGCTTGCGGACGAAGCGCTCCCAGTTGCGCCCGAAGGCGAATCGGGTGGCGGGGTCGGTCATGATCGCATCCCCCACACATCCTACCCCGCCTCCCACCACCCGGCCCAGCCCGAGCTCGGGAGGGCACATGCCATGGGGCGGCATCGCGGGCGGCCGTCTCCAGACCGGACGCGAGGCAGCGGCAGCGGCTACCACACCTCACGGGCGCCAGGCGAGGAGTGCCCAGACGCGGTCCTCGTCCTGCAGGGGGGCGTCGAGGATGCGGGCTGCGCCGACCCGCAGGTGGAGACCGGGCAGCTTGACGAGGGCGATGGGCGGGCTCGTCAGGTCGACCTCGATCCCTGCCACGCGCAGCCACTCCCCCTTCTCGCCGCCGCAGTCCCAGACCCGGTGGCGATCGAGGAACAGCGGCAGCCCGGCGATCGTGAGCGAGACCTTCTGGCCCTCGTGCTCCTCGCCGAGGAGCGTCGCGGCCGGCAGCGCCGGCACCTCGATGCGGCCCCCCGTGGCGCCCCGGGGCAGCAGGGAGCCGGCGACGCCGCCGAGTTGCAGCAGGTCGAAGCGCGACGGGTTGCCGCGCACCGTGTGGCGCTGCCAGCTCAGCACCAGCGCGCTGCTCTTGAACGCCGCGCCGAGGCTCACCTCGCCGCCGGCGCGCTGCCAGGACTCGCCGTCGCTCGATCCCTCCTCGACCCGCGCGTGCAGCGACTCGACCAGGCGCCAGGGCCGCCGGGAAGGCTGCCGGTCCAGCTCCACCTCCAGGCTCCCCACCCGCCGGTCGAAGCTGCTGCCGACCTCCGGGTCGACCCGTGCCGCGACGAACCCAAGGGTTGCGGCCAGCGACGTGACGCGCCACTCGCGCCGCCAAGCGGCCGCGAGCTCGACGCCCGAGACCGTCGCGTCCAGGGTCTCGCCGAGGTCCGCGGGAGCGTCCCGCTGCTCGGACGGCCGCTCGGCGGCCTGGAAGGCGTGCAGCCCGACCTCCACCGGCCAGCCGCGCCAGGCCGCCGCGATTGCACCGCCGGTGGCGCCGCCATCCTGACCGAGGGCCCCGAGGGCGAGGACGGAGAGCCGACCGACCACGTCGCCGGAGCGCAGCCCCAGCTCGAGTGACTGCCCGGCCGGCGCGGTGACCCCGCCGGCCAGCACCCGCAGCTCCTGCCGGCCGAGACCGTACGGCGTGCCGGGCCCAACCGGGTCGACCCGGAACGGCTCGGGCACCGGCGGCGGGACCGGCCGCAGGACAGGCGCGAGCGAGCTGTCTGCGACATCGCCGGGCAGCACCGACGACACCTCGAGCGGCGCGACCCGCAGGTCCAGCCCGTCGTGCTCGAGAGCGAGGAAGAAGACCCGGCGGCCGTCCGGGGTCGGGGCCGGCGCCAGGCACGCGGCCGCCGAGCGCGTGACGAGCTGTGGCCCCGCCGCGCCGGCCACGTCCAGGCGGGCGACGTTCACGAGCCCGTCCCGGCCGAAGGTGGCGAGGAGGGCGTCCCCGCCGGGCGCCCAGACGAGGTGGGCGACCAGTGCACCGTCCGGGGTCGGAAGCTCCCGCTCCTGGCCGCCGGCCAGCCCGCGCAGCACGACGCGCCACCGCCCCCCGCGGTGCACCATGAACGCCAGGGTGGCGCCGTCGGGGCTGACCCGCGGCCAGGCGAAGACCTCCCCGGCGGAGGGCGTCGTCAGCTCGCTCACCGCGCCGGTGGCGAGGTCCACCCGCACGAGCCCGGACAGCCCGCTGCGGTTGCGGACCCCGGCCGCCCAGGTGCCGTCGGGCGCCGGGTCGACGGCGCGCACGTCCGCCCCCCTCGTGAGCCGCACGACGCCCCCGGCATCGATGTCCCAGCGGCAGAGGTCGGGGTGCAGAAAGCCGTCCGCATCGGGCTCGAACCGCACGAACAGGACCGATGTCCCGTCCGGCATGAAGCGCAGCGACGAGGGCTCGGCGCCGTTGACGGTCACCAGCTCGAACAGGGCCTTGCGGCCGAGCGGCTTGACCCGCACCGGGGCGACGTCCTGCGGGTCCTTCGCGACGGCGCTGTCGACGCGCTCCTTCCACGTCCTCTCGGCCTCCTCGTCGGGCCCGGTCGACCACACCACGATCCGCGAGGCGTGCTCGCGGCTGCGCAGGATGATGGCCAGCTTCGAGCCGTCCGGCGACACGGCCGGCTCGCCGGTGGACCACTCCAGGTCCTGCCACAGCTCCCCGTCCCGCGCCACCGGGCCGAGGCGCCGCTCGACCTCCATCGCCCTCCAGGTCACCTCGGCGGTGAAACGGTCGTACAGGGCGGCCGGCGTGTCCCCGAAAACCCCCTCGAAGGCGGCGTCGAAGTCCCGGTTGGAGCGGGCCGACAGGCGCGCCCACAGGTGCCGCGGGCTGTCCGGTCCGGTGCGCTCCACCAGCCACTCCAGGTAGGCCGAGCCCACCAGGTACGCCATGCTCATGCCCAGGAAGCCCCGGGAGTCGTTCGACATCTGCGAGTAGGACGGGAGCCGCCCGGCCTGGGCCCAGCGCCGCAGGATCGAGGCGCGCAGATCCCCGTTCGGCCGCCCGAGGGCCGTGAGCTTCCCCTCGATGTACGTCGCGTACCCCTCGTGCACCCACCTGGGTGCCCGCAGCGTGATCGGCCCCAGCGGCAGCAGGCGCTCGGCGAAGCTGTGCAACGGGTTGCGCGACGGCCGCAGCAGGTGGACGGTGTGGGCGTCCTCGTGGACGATCAGGTCCTCCGCCCAGTCGGCGTAGTTGCCGATCGCCGAGTCGGGGCCCGGCGGGCTCGTCCACAGCACCATGCGCGGCGTGTCGAGCAGCGGCAGCGACATGCCGTTGGGCTGCGCCACCGGGTCCTCGACCACGACGTCGACCACCTGGGTGGGCTCGAACCCCACCTCGGCGGCGACACGCTCCCGGATCGCCTCCATGCGCGCCACGGCCCGGAGCGTCCACGCCTCGGCCGGCGCCGGGTAGTGGACCCGGAAGTGGGCGGTCGTGACCGTCCGCCACTCCGCATCCGGCCCCTGCGCCAGCGCCGGGCCGCCGACGCCAAGAAGCAGCATCCAGAGAGCAGCTCGCCTGATCATGCCGCGAATCTAGCATGGAGATGGGGGCCGTGATGGGGTGCCGAACGGTGAGGGTCGCCCGTGTCGATCATCGCCTCGTCACTTCGACATCATCGCTCTTGCATCACGGCATCTAGGGATTTATGCTCTGATGCATGAGGACGACCCTGACCCTCGACGATGACGTGGCTCTGCAGCTTGACCGTCTGGCCAGCGATCGCCGGGGGACGCTCAAGACGGTGGTCAACGAGGCCCTGCGGAGGGGCTTGCGGGAGATGTCTGAGCCAAGAGGAGAGACCGCCGGATACACCACACCCGAGGTCGCGCTGGGCCGTTGCTACCTGGACGGCCTCGACGACGTCGCGGAGGTTCTGGCGGCAGTCGAGGGCGAGGCGTTCCGATGATCCTTGTCGATGCCAACCTCCTGATCTATGCCCACGTCAAGAGCTTCGAGCGGCACGCCGCCGCCCGGCAGTGGCTGGACGAGCAGATCAACGGGGTCGCACGGGTCGGATTGGCCTGGCCATCCCTCCTTGCCTTCGTCCGCATCGTCACCAACCCGCGGGTCTTCGAGCGCCCTCTGGGCATGGCCAGGGCGTGGGCACAGGTGCAGGGCTGGCTCGGATGCCCAACCGTCTGGGTCCCCCTGCCGACACCTCGCCACCCGGAGATCCTGGGGCCCCTCCTCCACGCCGCCACGAGTCGCTCCAACCTCGTGCCCGACGCTCACCTCGCCGCCCTTGCGATCGAGCACGGCCTGGTCCTCTGCTCGACCGACGCCGACTTCGCCCGCTTCCCCAACCTCCGCTGGCAGAACCCGCTGGCCCTCTGACACTGGACTACCACTTCCGAAAGTCGTCGCGGGGCGCGACGATTCTGCTCAGAACACCCAAGCACAGTGTGGTGCAGCCTCCTGCTCGGCCTGGGGTGGGTGGGGGACTCTCAACCCTCGACTCTCAACTCTCGACGCGCGGCCCTGCGGCCGCGTGTGGTTGCGGTCGCAGGGCCGCGCCAGGAACGGGAAGACGAGCCGAGACAACGCCTCGGTCCCCCGGCGTCCTCGACACCTACGCTCAGGACTGGGTTGGGCAGTCAGGCTACGGGTCGGGGGAAGGGACGGGCCACGGACCCCGGACCCCGGACCCCGGTCCCCTGGGTGGGTGGGCGGTTGGGCGGGCGGTATACTTGCCGGTCTGAAGCGGAGGCACCGGTGAGCGGCAAGACCTTCTACATCACGACCCCGATCTACTACGTCAACGACCTGCCCCACATCGGCCACATCTACACCACGGTGGTGGCCGACACGATCGCCCGCTACAAGCGGATGCGGGGGCTCGACGTCCGCTTCCTCACCGGCACCGACGAGCACGGCCAGAAGATCGACCGCTCCGCCCGCGCCCAGGGCATCACCCCGAAGGAGCTGGCCGACCGCGTGGTGGGCCGCTTCCACGAGCTGTGGCGGCAGCTCGACATCACCCACGACGACTTCATCCGCACCACAGACTCCCGCCACCACGCCGGCGTCCACGCGATCATCCAGCGCATGGTCGCCAAGGGGGACATCTACCGCGGCGACTACGAGGGGTGGTACTGCTCCGGGTGCGAGGCCTACTTCCCCGAGACCCAGCTCGTCGACGGCAAGTGCCCGGACCAGGGGCACCCGGTGGAGCTGACCAAGGAGGACTCGTACTTCTTCCGTCTCTCGGACTACCAGCAGCGCCTCCTCGACTTCTACGCCCAGAACCCCGACTTCATCCGCCCCACCTCGCGCTACAACGAGGTCGTGCGCTTCGTCGAGTCGGGCCTGCGGGACCTCTCGATCTCCCGCGCCAGCCTCAAGTGGGGCATCCCCTTCCCTTCGGACCCGTCCCACGTCGTCTACGTGTGGCTCGACGCCCTCACCAACTACGTCTCGGCGCTCGGCTTCGGCGCCCCGGACGACCGCCTGTACGAGCGCTACTGGCCCGCCGACCTGCACCTCGTGGGCAAGGACATCCTGCGCTTCCACTGCGTCTACTGGCCGGCGTTCCTGATGTCCGCCGAGCTGCCGCTCCCGAAGCAGGTGTTCGGCCACGGCTGGTGGCTCAAGGACGACGCCAAGATGTCCAAGTCGTTCGGCAACGTGGTGCGGCCGGACCACCTCCTCGAGCGCTTCGGGCCCGACCCCCTGCGCTACTTCCTGCTGCGCGAGATGACGTTCGGCCTCGACGCCGGCTTCTCCGACGAGGCGTTCATCGGCCGCTACAACGCCGACCTCGCCAACGGCCTCGGCAATGCCGCCTCCCGCGTCCTCGCCATGGCCCGCCGCTACTTCGACGGCCGCACGCCCCGCCAGTCCTGCGGCGCCAACAAGCTGCGCCTCAAGGCCGACGAGGTCGTGCAGCGTTACTTCAAGGCGATGGACGAGCTCGAGCTGCAGACCGCCCTCGAGGCCGTGTGGGAGCTGCTCGGCACCCTCGACGGCTACGTCAACGACAAGGCGCCGTGGTCGCTGTTCAAGGCCGAGGGCGCCGCCTCGGAGTCGCTGCAGCGGGTGATCTACAACGGCCTCGAGACCCTGCGCCTCGCCGCCGTGATGGTCTCCCCGTTCATGCCGCGCACCGCCGGCGCCCTGCTCGGTCAGCTCGGCCTCGAGGGCAAGGCCCTCACCGCGGGGGACCTGGTGTGGATGGGGCTCCCCACCGACCACGCGCTGGGGCCGGAAGGCACGCTGTTCCCGCGCGTCGACGCCAAGGAGTTCTTCGCCGAGGCGCTCCTCGCCACGCCGGCGCCCGAGCCGGTCGCGCCGGAGCCGTCGCCAGCCCCCGTGACACCGCCTCCGGAGACCCAGCCGGTGGCCAGGACCGGCCAGCTCCCGCCCGAGGTCGTGGCCGCCGCCGTCGCCGAGGCCGTGAAGCCCGAGGAGGAGCTCATCTCCATCGACGAGTTCGTCCGCATCAAGCTCAAGGTCGGGCTGATCAAGAACGCCGAGCGGGTTCCCAAGTCCAAGAAGCTCGTGCGCATGGACGTGGACCTCGGCGAGGGCACGTTCCGTCAGATCGTCGCCGGGATCGGCGCCACCTACGCGCCCGAGCAGCTCGTCGGCCGCCGCGCCGTCTTCGTCGCCAACCTCAAGCCCGCCGTCCTCATGGGGCTGGAGTCCCAGGGGATGATCCTGGCCGCCTCCATCGAGGGCGCCCCGTACCTGCTGGGCGTCGAGGGCGAGGTGGCCCCGGGGACCGGCGTAAAGTAGGGCCGTGATCCTCCGCCTCCGCTACGGCCGGGAGCACCTCACCGCCGACCTGCGCGGCCTGCGGTGCCAGGAGCTGAAGCCCACCGCGCCGAGGATCGTCCTGTCTCTTCGCGAGCTGGTCGAGTCCGCCCTGGACCGCCCGGCCGCCGGCCCGCCGCTCGCCGCACTGGCGCGAGGGCGCCGTTCGTGCACGATCCTCGTCCCGGATGCCACCCGCTCCGCCTCGCTGCCGGAGGTCCTGCCGCTGGTGCTCGAACGTCTCGCGGCGGCTGGCGTGCCGGCCGCGGCGATCACCGTGCTGGTGGCCTGCGGCACCCACCCGCCGGTGCCAGAGGCCGAGGCGCGCGCCCTGGTGGGCCCACTGCCCGAGGGCGTGACCCTCGTCCAGCACGACGCCCGCGACGAGGCGGTCCTGCGCCCCGCCGGCGTCCTCTCAACCGGCCTGACGGTGCGGCTGCACCGCGCCCTCCTCGACGCCGACCTGGTCATCGCCGTCTCCAAGGTCCAGCACCACTACTTCGCCGGCTTCGGCGGCGGCCCCAAGCTCGTCTTCCCCGGCGTCGCCGGCTACGACGAGATCCAGCGGAACCACGCGCGCGTCCTCGATCTCGCCGCCACCCCGCCCTGCCGGCACCCGGGGTGCGAACCGGGAAACCTCGCCGGCAACCCGGTGGCCGAGGAGATCGCCCTCGCCGCGGCGCTCCGCCCGCCAGACTTCGCCGTCCTGCTCGTGGACGCCGAGGAGGGCACACCCGCGTGGTCTGCCGGTGGCCCTCTTGCGGCCTGCTTCCCCGCCGCCTGCGACCGGGCCCGGGCGATGTTCGAGGTGGCGGGCGGCCCGTTCGACCGCATCGTCGTGAGCGCCGGCGGCGCCCCCCGCGACCACACCCTCATCCAGGCCCACAAGGCCCTCGACGCCGCCTGTCGCTTCGCGTCCCCCGGCGCCGAGGTCGTCTTCCTCGCCGCCTGCGCCGGCGGCGCCGGCTCCCCGGCCATGGACCCGTTCCTCGCCGACCCCCGTCCCGAGCGCATCCTCGCCCTGCTCGCCGAGCACTACGTCCAGTACGGCCAGACCGCCCTGCGCCTGGTCGAGAAGACCGCCCGCTTCCGCGTCACCGCCATCTCCGACCTGCCGGTCGAGCTGCAGACCCGCCTCGGCATGACCCCGGCCCGTGATCTCGTCGCCATCCTCGACCGCTGGCGCGACGAGGCCCCGGGCGCGACGGTCGCCGTCTTCCCCGGCCCGCCGGTGTATCCCAGCCACCCGCCCACCCAGGGGTGAGGGGAGAGGGGAGAGGGAAGAGCCCCCCATCCGACGATTCAGGGGGCGGGTTGACCTCAACGTGGACGTGGACGTGGACGTAGACGTGGACGTCGACGTAGACCCAAATGTGGACCTGCCCTTCAGGCCAGTGCCTCGTTTCTCGCTTCTCAGGAGCTCCCCGGCCACCGTGATCTCAGCACCACGATGATCTACACTCGCGTCCTGAACCAATGAGACCGATGCGCTCTCAGCCCCGCCGACCGCCTGTAGCCCCTACGTCCCAGAGATGGCCTTCGGACGCTATGCAGCCGGCGCTCGCGGGCTATCGCGCCCACTCCTCATCCAGTCCAAACCCCAACACCGCCATTAGGCGCGTTGTTGGGCGCGTTGTTGGCAGAGCAGCCAGGAACGAGGACGTCTGAATGACCCTGCCTCTGTGGACGCGACTACGGAACCGCTTTCGACGTCCTCCGCCGGTCTCAAAGCGGTTCACGGTTCAATTCGATGATGCGTTAGTCCACCTCCACGCAGCCCCGCCCGGCAAACCGGCATGGTCAGCGCGGTTCGCCTGGTCAACGATTGTCCGAGTCTGCTTCGAAGCCCAAGACATGTTCACATCCGACGGCATCTACATCTTCACCGCTGACCGCCCCGAGAGCTACGCAATCCCCCTTGAAGCCTCTGGCGGCTCGCAGTTCTTCGACGAGCTCATACGAAGGGGGCTCTTCGACGCCAGCGTGGCTGCCCAGGCACTCTCTTCAGACCACGGCCTTTTCTGCCGGCCCCCCCTGGAGGAGCCAAAGTGAGTTCCACCGCGCCTGACGGCGCGATGGACTTGTCCGGGCTTGCCGCCCTTCTTCTTCGTCTCGGATACACTCCTCTCGTGCTCAGACCAACTCGCTCCGTTCCCCAGTCACCCGCCGGGCAAGTCAGCCCTCGCGTTGGGTGGGTGGTAAACTCGAGTCATGAGCAGGAAAGCTGATGCCGTTCTCACCCTGGCTCTTGACCTTTCGGAGACCGATCGGGCAGAGATCGCACGTGCTCTGTTCGACTCCCTCGTGAGCCGGCCTGACCCGACAGTGGAGAAGGCGTGGCGGAGGGAGGTCGCGAAGCGGATCAAGGCTCTCGACGCCGGCGAGGCTGAGGTTGTCCCTTGGGAGGTGCTCCGGGACGAGCTTCGCGCGAGAGCCAGTGAACCACGTGCGCGTTGAGTTCATCCGCCAGGCGGCGCAGGAGCTGGACGAAGCCTACGAGTGGTACCTCGAGCACA
>JALOLB010000447.1 GCA_025456225.1 Thermoanaerobaculaceae bacterium | reverse complement strand
CGCTCAACAACGACCTCACGGGTGCAGTTTCCCTTCGCATCCAAGCGGAGTCACGCTACCGGGAGCTGACCGAGTCGCCGCCCGAGACCATCGCCGGCGCGCTGTCAGGTGGGCTGGTCGACCAGTCGAGGGCGGACTTGGCGCGCCTGGAGCGGGACTACGCCAACAAGCTCACGACCTTCAAGCCCGAGTGGCCGGCCATGAAGGAGCTCAAGGCGCAGATCGACAAGAGCCGGGAAACCCTCGACGCGACGATCCGGGACACGGTCGACCGGGCCCGCGAGGGTGCGCGCGCCGACTACCAGACAGCCCTGCGGCGGGAGCAGTCCGTGGCCGCCGAGCTGGCGCGGCAGAAGTCCGAGGCCATGAAGGTCAACTCCGAGGCGGTCGAGTACAACAACCTCCTGGTCGAGGTCAATAGTCGGAAGCAGTTGCTCAATGAGCTGGTGCGGAGACAGTCGGAGACAGAGGTTGCCTCAAGATTGCAGGGCATTCGCGACTCCAACGTGTCTGTCGTCGACCGGGCGCTCCCACCGTTCGCACCGTACCGTCCCTCCCTGCAGCGGAACCTCTCGATCGGCCTCGTGCTGGGGCTCGGGCTCGGGCTGGGCCTCGTGTTCCTTCTCGAGTACCTGGACCGCTCGATCAAGACCCCCGACGACGTGGAGCGGGTGCTGGCGCTTCCGACCCTGGCGGTCATCCCGGACATCAACGAGGGGCGGGACGGGTATGGCACGTATCGCTACGGGCGACGCTATGCGTACGGCTCCGGGTACGGGTATGGGTACGGGTATGGGTACGGCCAGAAGGGCGCAGAGCGGGGTCGGAAACAGCCACAGTCCAAGAAGGGCGAGCCACCCCTCGAGAAGATCGAGCTGATCCCCTACGTCAAGCCGCGCCTGCCGGTCTCCGAGTCCTACCGCGCGCTGCGCACGGCGCTGCTGATGTCGACGGCCGAGCAGCTCCGCGCCATCCTCGTCACCTCGGCCGTGCCCGGCGAGGGGAAGACCTCGACGGCCACCAACCTGGCTGTGGTGCTGGCGCAGCTCGGGAATGACGTGCTGCTGATCGACGCCGACCTGCGCAAGCCGCGGGTGCACGAAGTCTTCAACCTCTCGAACCGGATCGGGCTCGTCAACGCGCTGGCACGGAAGGTCGACTTCGACAAGGTCTTCATCCCGACGCACGTGCCACACCTGTTCGTGACGCCTTCCGGGACGACCCCGCCGAACCCGGCCGAGCTGCTGGCCTCGGAGCGCATGCGCGAGATGATCGGCTCGGTCCGTCAGCGCTTCGAGTACGTGGTGATCGACTCGCCACCGGCGCTGCTCGTCACCGACGCCTCGATCCTGGGGTCGATGGTCGACGGCGTGCTGCTGTGCGTCGGCGCGGGCTCCTTGCTCAGGGAAGACGGCCGCGCCTGCCGCGAGCGACTGACCATGGCCGGGACTCGCGTGCTGGGCGCCGTGCTCAACCGGTTCCGGGTCAGCCGCGGGCGGTACGGGTCGAAGCGGTACGCTGCCTACCAGTACGAGCCATATGGCGATGTGACAGCAGGCGGCGAGGCCGGTGCGGCTCGTGCCTAGGAGAGCCGTCGCCGGTCTGCACGGGGCGATCTTCGTCGGTCCGGGGGTGGGTGAGGGGGTCGAGGATGGCCCGAACGCGGCCCTCACCGAGTCGGTTGCCATGTGCCGCATGGCCGCCGCCGACGGTGTCACGACCATCGTCGCCACCCCCCACCAGCAGCACGAGGAGTGGGAGAACGCCGATACCTCCGAGATCCACCGCCTGTGCCGCGAGGTCGAGAAGGCCGCGGGCGGCATCGTCATGGTCCTCCCCGGAGGTGAGATTCGCGCCTCCATGGGCATCCCTGCCGACCTGGAGCAGGGCGAGGCGGGCGGGCTGCTGCCCCTCGCGGGGTCCCGCTACGTGCTCGTGGAGCCGAGCCCCTATCCCTTCGCGCCGAGCCTCGAGGAGCTGATCTACGAGCTGAGAGTGGCCGGCTGGCGCACCATCCTCGCCCACCCCGAGCGCTACGGCTACCTTGCCGAGGAGACCGAAAGGCTACGCGTGCTCGTGAAGCGTGGCGCCCTCCTCCAGGTAACAGCCGCCAGCGTTTTGGGCGCCAACGGCCGTCGCGCCGAGGCGGCCACCCGCTACCTGCTCCAGCACCGCCTTGCCCACTTCCTGTCGAGTGACGGGCACGACTGTGCCGGGCGCGCACCCCTCCTGGCCGAGGCGGCCCGCAAGGTCGCTTCCCAGTGGGGTGAGGACCTGGTGCGGACGCTGACCCTGGACAACCCACTGGCCGTGATCGAAGGCCGAGAGCTTCCGTCGGAGGCGAACTGATGAGTCTTTCCGCAACCTCAAGAGCTGATCGCCTGCGCGGCGTGAGATCGCCCTCCGTGTGCCGTGCCTGGAACCCGTGCCGCGTGCTCGGGACGCTCGCCCTGCTCCTGCTGGCCGGGCCGCTCCTGGCCGCCGACTCGTTCTACATGGGCCTGCTGCGGCGAGGCAGCGACGCGTACAACCGCCGTGACTACCCCGAGGCGGTGCGGTTGCTCCGGGTCGCGTGCTTCGGCTTCCTGGAGGAGCCCGAGCTGCTGGCCGACGGCCTCACGAGGCTGGCCCTGGCCCAGCTCGAGGTGGGCGACGAGGAGGCGTTCCGGGAGAGCTTCCAGCGCATCCAGGAGATCGAGGCCCGCTTCGGGGCGTACACCAAGG
>JALOLB010000226.1 GCA_025456225.1 Thermoanaerobaculaceae bacterium | reverse complement strand
GCTGCAGGTCGTCGAGCAGGTTGACGACCTGGGCCTGCACGGAGACGTCGAGCGCGGACACCGGCTCGTCGCAGACGATGACGTCCGGCTTCAGGGCGAGGCCGCGGGCGATGCCGATGCGCTGGCGCTGGCCGCCGGAGAACTGGTGGGGGTAGCGGTTGATGTGCTCGGGGTTCAGGCCGACCACCTCGAGCAGCTCCTGCACGGCCCGCTTGCGGTCGCCGTTGGGGGTTGCCTCGGGATGGATGTCGAAGGCCTCCCCGACGATGTCGCCGACCGTCATGCGCGGATCGAGCGACGTGTACGGGTCCTGGAACACCATCTGGACACTGCGCCGGAAGGCCTTGAGCTGGTCGCCCTTCGCGGCGAAGATGTCCAGGTCGCGGAAGTGGGCCGTGCCCGAGGTGGGCTCGTCGAGGCGGACCAGCAGCCGGCCCAAGGTGGACTTGCCGCAGCCGGACTCCCCCACGACGCCGAGGGTCTCGCCCTTGGCCAGCTCGAAGGAGACGCCGTCCACGGCCTGCACGGCGCCGATCCGCTTCTTGAACACCACGCCCTTGGTCAGCGGGAAGTGGCGGACCAGGTCCTCCACGCGCAGGACCGTCTCAGCGCTTGCCATCGCGCACCTCCTCGGCGATGTGGCAGCGGCTCTCCCGGCCCGGCCCCACGACGATGGGCGGCGGCACGACCTGGCGGCACAGGTCGAACGCCAGCGGGCAGCGCGGCTCGAAGGGGCACCCCGGGGGGAGGGCGACGAGGCTCGGTGGCAGGCCCTTGATGGCCTTGAGCTCGCCGGCGCGCGCCTCGAGGGAGGGGATGGAGTCCATGAGCCCGACGGTGTAGGGATGGGCGGGGCTGTCGAACATCTCCTCGATGGACGCCTGCTCCACGATGCGCCCGGCGTACATGACGGCGACCTTGTCGGCGACCTCCGCCACGACGCCGAGGTCGTGGGTGATGAGGATCAGGCCCATGTTCTCCTCGCGCTGCAGGTCCGCCATGAGCTCGAGGATCTGGGCCTGCACGGTCACGTCCAGCGCGGTCGTCGGCTCGTCCGCGATGAGCAGGTCGGGGCGCAGGGCGATCGCCATCGCGATCATCACGCGCTGGCGCATGCCGCCGGAGAACTGGTGCGGGTAGTCGCCGATGCGATCCTTGGCGGCGGGGATGTTCACCCGCTCGAGGGCCTCGAGGGCCTCCTTCATCGCGTCCCTGCGGCTCATCCCGCGGTGGATGCGGAAGAGCTCGGCGATCTGCCAGCCGACCGGGAACACCGGGTTGAGGCTGGACAGCGCGTCCTGGAAGACCATCGCGATGGACTCCCCGCGCAGGGCGCGACGCTCCTCGTCGCTCATCTTCAGCAGGTCATCGCCCTTGAACAGGACCTCGCCGCCGGTGACGAACCCGGGCGGCGTGTCCAGGATCCCCATGATCGCCTGGGCGGTGACGCTCTTGCCCGAACCCGACTCGCCGAGCACGGCGAGGGTCTCCCCGGAGTGCAGCGTGTAGTTGGCGCCGTTCACGGCCCGCGCGATGCCCTCGCGGGTGCGGAACTCCACCTGGAGGTCGCGCACCTCGAGCAGCGGCGGGTCGCCGATCACTGGTGTGGTCACGGGGGCTCCTTCACCGCAGCTTCGGGTCGAGGGCGTCCTTGACAGCGTCACCCAGCATCATGAAGGACAGGACGCAGAAGGACAGGAAGATCGCGGGGAAGAACAGCATGTGTGGCGCCACTCGCAGCCACGGGACGGCCTCGGAGATCTGCGAGCCCCACGAGATCACCGGCGGCTGCAGGCCGATGCCGAGGAATGACAGCGCGGCCTCGGCCACGATGTAGCCGCCCAGCGAGATGGTCGCGACCGCGATGACCGGGCTCAGCGAGTTCGGCACCACGTGCTTGCGGATCAGCCGACGCGGCGGGGCCCCGAGGGAGCGGGCGGCCATCACGAAGTCGCTGCTGCGCACTTGGATCACGCTGGAGCGCATCAGGCGCAGGAAGGTGGGCCAGCCGAGGACGGTCAGCGCCACGACGACCTTCATGATCGTCTGCCACGCCGGGGTGTCGGGCTCGGATGGGAAGGTGATGAGCACGAGCAGTGCGCCCAGCAGGAACGGGATGCCGAAGAAGATGTCCGCGGTGCGCGACAGGATGGAATCGGTCCTCCCGCCGAAGAAGCCGGCCATCGTGCCGAGGGACGAGCCGATCAGGGCCACCAGGACCGTGGTGATGAGACCCACCGCGATCGAGGAGCGCGCGCCGTAGATCGTGTTGGCGTACACGTCGCACCCCAGGCTGTCGTAGCCGAACCAGGCCTCACTGCTCGGTGGCTGGCGGCTGCGCAGCAGGTCGCACTCCCGTGGGTCCTTGCGCGTGAACAGCTGCGGGACGATCGCCATGAGCATGAAGATCGTGATGAGCACGGCCGACACGAGGAACAGCGGGCGCCGACGCAGGTCCTCCCAGGCGTCGCGGCCCAGCGAGCGGGGCTTGCCGGTGCCCTCCGTCCCGAGGGCGCCCTGCTGGTCGGTGGCCTCGAGCGAGGCGGAGATCGGGTTACTCATACCGGATCCTTGGGTCGAGGAAGCCGTACAGGAGGTCGACGATCAGGTTCACCACGAGGAAGATGAGGACGAAGAGGGTCACCACGGACGTGACCAGGGCCCCCTCCTGGTTCAGGATCCCGCGGTACACGAGGTTGCCGACGCCGTTGATGTTGAAGATGCCCTCGGTGATGATCGCCCCGGCCATCAGCGCCCCGAAGTCCGCGCCGATGAAGGTGACCACCGGGATCAGCGAGTTGCGCATCACGTGCAGGCCGATCACCCGTCGCCGGGCGAGGCCCTTGGCCGTCGCGGTCCGCACGTAGTCCGAGCGCATGTTCTCGAGGATCGACGAGCGCACGAGCCGGGCGACGTAGGCCATCGACAGGGCGCCGAGCACGAAGCCGGGGAGGATCAGCGACGACCACGGGGCACCGGGCGGGACGGTCGGCGAGAAGATCGGGAACTGGATCCCGAGCAGGTACTGCAGCGTGGTGCCGAGGACGAAGACCGGGATCGAGATGAGGGCCAGGGTGCTCAGCAGCACGAGGTTGTCGATGAACCTGCCGCGATTGAGCCCGGCGAAGACCCCGGCCGTGATGCCCACGACGATCTCGAACATGATCGCGACGGTCGCCAGCTTCAGGGTGTTCGGGAAGGCCGAGGCGACCTGGTCCCACACCAGCAGGCCGGTGTACGTCTCGCCGAGGTTCCCGGTGAACAGGCCGCCGAGCCACTGCAGGTAGGCCCACGGCAGGGGGTCGTCGAGGTTGAACTTCTCGGTCATGAGCTGGACGTAGGCCTGCGGGCAGGGGCGCTCGCCGCAGCGGCCGGCGAACGGGTCCGTCGGCAGGGCCCAGACGAGCGTGTAGATCAGGAAGGTCGTCCCGAGGACGACGGGGATCATCTGCAGGATCCGGCGCAGCGTGTAGGCCCCCATGGGACTCCCTTCGGTTGCTGCGGACTGGCGTCAGGATAAGCGGGCGGACTCGGCGAAAGCCGACGGGCGCACGGATCTGCGCGACGGGTTCGCGAGTCGGTTCGGGAACGACAGTGGGGCGGGAGCATCGCTCCCGCCCCACTGATGCCCGTGCGTCGATCAGCCCTTGAGCTTGAGCGACGTCCAGTCCACGCGGCCGAACGGCGTGAACACCGGGGTCTCGATGTTCTCCGACCAGCCAGCGGTCAGCGCGCCGTACCAGAGCGGGATCACCGGCATGTCCTCGGCGAGGAGCTGGGTGGCCTGCTGGTAGCTGGCGATGGCCTCTTCCGGCGTCTGGCCGGCGGCGTCACGCAGCAGGGTGTCGAACGCCGGGTTGCTGTAGCCGCCGTCGTTCGAGCCGGCGTCCGTCGCGTAGAGCGGCGCGAGGAAGTTCTGCATCGACGGGTAGTCCATCTGCCAGCCGGTGCGGAAGATGCCGGTCATCTTGTCCTCGGTGACGTCGTTGCGCAGCTCGGCGAACGTCGGGTACGCCTTGCCCTGGCACTCCACGTCCAGCGCGTTCTTGATCGACACGCAGGTCGCGTCGACCCACTCCTTGTGGCCGCCGTCGGCGTTGTACGCGATGGTCAGGGTGCCGTCGAAGCCGCCAGCGTCGTCGAACATCTGCTTGGCCTTGGCGGCGTCGAAGGTGCAGGCCTCGCCGCACGCGCCGGGCTGGTAGCCCTCGATGACCGGGGGCACCCAGCCGTCGGCCGGGGTGCGGGTGTTGTTGAACGCGACGCTGATGACCGACTCACGGTCGATCGCCATCGAGATGGCCTTGCGCAGCTCGGGGTTGTCGAACTCCTCCACGTAGAGCGGGAAGGTGACCGACTGGAACACGCCGACCGGCTTGAGGATCGAGCGGTCGCCCAGCTCGGTCTTCCACCGGTCACCGGCCAGGGCGGTCGCGGGCATCGTGTCGATCACGTCCAGGTTGTTCGCCAGCAGGTCCACGTACGCGGCGTCCGGCGTCTGGTAGATCTTGTAGTTGATGTCCTTGACCTGGGCCTTCTTCTCGCCCTGGTAGTCGGGGTACTCGGTCACCACGATGCTCTCGTTGGCCTTCGCGGAGACGAACTGGTACGGGCCGTTGCCGATCGGCTTGGCTTCGAAGGCCGGGCGGTCCGTGAAGTAGATCTCCGGCATGGGCGCGAACGCGGAGTAGCCGACGATGGTCGCGAAGATCGAGACGGGTCCGGCCAGCTCGGCGGTGAACGTCGTGTCATCGACGACCTTCAGGCCCTCCATGCCGGCGTCGGGCTCGATGCCGGCGCAGTCGAGGTTGCCCTCGGCGTCGTACGTGCCGGCGACCGCGTCGTAGCCCTTGATGTTCACGCCGTCGGGCCCGAAGAAGTACTGGTTCAGCGCGCCGGTGTTGCAGTTGGCGCCGTCGTTCCAGGCCTTGACGAAGCTCTCGGCCGTGACCGGGGTGCCGTCGTGGAACTTCCAGCCGGGCTTGAGCTTGATCGTCCAGAGGGTGTTGCCCTCGCTGGGCTCGATCGACTCGGCCATGGCCAGCTCGGGGGCGGCCGTCTCGGGGTTGTAGTCCACCAGGCGGGTGAACAGGTTGTCGATGACGTTGCCGCCGCCGGTCTCGTTGGTGAGCACCGGCACCAGGGGGTTCTGGGGCTGGCTGCCGAAGATGTTGACGGTACCGCCGGCGGGATCGGCAGCGGTGTCGTCGCTGTCGCCGCCACAGGCGGTCAGGGTGAGTGCGGCAGCTGTCAGCACAGCCCCGAACGCGAGTCCGCGTCCACGCATGCTCATGTGTGTCCTCTCGTTTGGCTCCGCTGCCCGGCGGACCGGGGCGCGGGAGGTGTCCCGCGCAGGAGGATGGGCACCAACCCCCTCAGACCGGGCACAGCGTACTGCTCCGCCAACCGGGTGAATGCATTCGTTACGCGATCGTGACCATGAGGATCCGCGCAGCCACAACGCTCGGGCCGGAAGTCCTGCGCCGACTGGGACGAAGGGCCCGGGCTCAGCCCCGGGCACCCCGGTTGCGGGCCTTCGCCCGCTCGGTCGCCGGCAGGATCACCTTGCGCAGCCGGACCGTCGCCGGGGTCACCTCGACGCACTCGTCCTCGCGGCAGAACTCCAGCGCCTGCTCGAGGCTGAGCAGGCGGTGCGGGATGAGCCGGACCAGCTCCTCGCCGGTCGACGAGCGCATGTTGGTCAGCTTCTTCTCCTTGGTGGGGTTGACGTCCATGTCGTCGCTGCGGGAGTTCTCCCCCACGATCATCCCCTCGTAGACCTCGATGCCGGGACCCACGAACATGGTCCCGCGCTCCTGCAGGTTGAACAGGGCGAAGCTGGTGACGGCACCCCGCCGGTCGGCGACGAGCGACCCGGTGGGGCGGGTCCGCAGCTCGCCGTGCCAGGGCTCGTAGCGCTCGAAGACGTGGTGCAGCAGGCCGGTGCCCCGGGTCTCGGTGAGGAACTCGGTGCGGAAGCCGATCAGCCCGCGGGCGGGCACGAGGTACTCCAGGCGGATCCAGCCGGTGCCGTGGTTGACCATCTGCTCCATGCGGCCCTTGCGCAGGGCCATGAGCTGGGTCAGGACCCCGAGGTAGTCCTCCGGCGCGTCGATGGTGAGCCGCTCCATCGGCTCGCAGAGCCGCCCGTCGATCGTGCGCGTGACCACCTGCGGCTTGCCGACGGTCAGCTCGAAGCCCTCCCGGCGCATCAGCTCGACGAGCACGGCCAGCTGCAGCTCGCCGCGGCCCTGCACC
>JALOLB010000041.1 GCA_025456225.1 Thermoanaerobaculaceae bacterium | reverse complement strand
GGCTCTGCTGGGGATCGGGGTCCGGGGTCCGGGGTCCGGGGTCCGGGGAGGAGAGGCGAGGACGTCAGGGCGGTGGCGAGGGGGGTGCTGCTGGAGGCGTGCAAGCTGCTGCACCCGGTGATGCCGTTCATCACGGAGGAGATCGCCAGCCACCTGGGGCACGCCGGGATGCTCATGACCACGGCCTATCCGCAGGATGGGGACCGTGCGATCGACGCCGGGGCGCTGGAGGTCATGCGGGGCGTCCAGGCGGTGATTCAGGAGGTGCGCTCATACCGGCACCTGGTCGGGCTCTCTCCTGGAACGCCCCTGGCTGTCTACCTGCCGGATCTGTCAGCAGCGTGGCGGGCGGAGTTCGCGGCGATGGACCGCGAGGTGTGCCGGCTGGCCTCGCTCGAGGCCCTGCACCTGGATGGCGAACCGCCGGCCGGCGCCGTGCGGGACGTGGCCGGGGGCGTGCACCTGGCGCTGGTGCTGCCCGCGGGGGCGATCGGCGATGCCGAACGGACGCGCCTGGCCATCGAGCTCGACCAGGTCGAGGAGGAGCTGGGGCGCCTGCGGGCGCGCCTGGCCGACGAGGCGTTCGTGGCGCGAGCGCCCCAGGACGTGGTGGAGGGCTCGCGCAGCCGCGGGCGCGAGCTCGAGCACAAGGCGGCCATGCTGGCGGCCACCCTCGAGGGATGAGCATGCCCAGAGCCTGGGATTTCGCGCCGACCCTGAACCTGATCTGGCTCGACTCGGTGGACTCCACCAACGACTGGGCCGACCGCCTCATGGCCGCCGCCCTGGAGGCGGACGAGACCTCGCTCCCGGACACCGTGCTGGTGGCGGGCAGCCAGAGCGGCGGGCACGGGCGGGGCGACAACGCCTGGGTGTCGCCTCCCGGTGGTCTCTACGCGACCTGGTTGGCGTGGATTCCGGTCGAGTCTCTCCCGTGCCTGCCACTGGCGGTCGGCGTGGCCTGCGCCGAGGCCGTGGAAGCGCTGGTGGACGGCGTCACGGTCGGCCTGAAGTGGCCCAACGACCTGGTGGTGGACGGGCGCAAGCTGGGTGGCATGCTCTGTCACGCCCGCGGGTCGGACGACAGGGTCTGGGTGCGCGTGGGGTTCGGCATCAACATCGCCACCACGCCGGTGCTGGCGGCAGGCGACCCGGTGCGGCCCGTGGCGCTCGCCGAGCTGGGGTGGGTCGGCGACGTGGAGCAGACCGCGCGGGTCCTGGTGCAGGAGTTTGTGCGGCGGGTGCGGGTGGCGCTGGCCGACCCGCTGCGAGCCCGGGAGCAGTGGCAGGCCCGCCTGGTGCACCGCCCGGGCGAGCTGATGCGGGTGAAGGTCGGGGGGGCGGCGCTCGAGGGCCGGTTCGTCGGGCTCACACCGGAAGGACATCTCGAGGTCGAGGTTGACGGGCGCGTGGAACGTATCGCCTCCGGCGAGTTCGTCTCGCGTCCGGAGGCCGAGGGAGGCGAGCATGCTGCTGGCGCTTGACGTCGGCAACACCAACGTCACGATCGGCGTGTTCGAGGGCGACGAGATCCGGCGCCGCTGGCGCCTCTCGACGGCCCGCCATCGCACCGTCGACGAGGTGGGGATCCTGCTGCGGCAGCTCTGCGGGCTGGGTGGTATCCCGACCGAGGAGATCACGGGCGTCATCGTGGGCTCGGTCGTGCCGACCCTGGACGGGACGGTGCGCGGGGCGATCGTGCAGTACCTCGGCCAGGAACCCGTGTTCGTGGCGCCCGGGATCCGCTCCGGCATGCCCCTCAAGGTTGACACTCCCCTGGAGCTGGGCGCCGACCGGCTGTGCAACGCCGTGGCGGCGTTCGCCGAGCACGGTGGGCCGTGCGTGGTGGTCGACTTCGGCACGGCGACCACCTGGGACGTGGTCTCGGCCAGGGGCGAGTTCCTGGGAGGCGTGATCGCGCCGGGCCTGGAGATCTCGGCCGAGGCGCTGTTCTCCCGCGCCTCCAAGCTGCCACGCATCGAGCTCGTTGCCCCCGACCACGTGATCGGCAAGGGCACGGTGGACTCGATGCAGGCCGGTCTGGTGCTGGGCTACGTGGGGCTGGTCGAGGGACTGACGCGCCGGGTCCTCGCGGAGCTTGGCGGCGGCAAGGTCATCGCCACCGGCGGGCTGGCAGGCGTGATGGCGCGCTACACCGACCTCTTCAACGTCGTCGACGACGACCTCACACTCAAGGGGCTGCGCCTGCTATGGGAGCGCAACCGCCGGACGCGCTAGCCTCGGACGAGGAGCTGCACTTCTACCGCGCCGTCGAGGACGCGTTCGCGGCCCTGCGCGGCACCATCTTCGTGTTCAACCCCAGGGACTTCGCCCTGCTCCAGGGATGGTGGCGCAGCGGCGTGCCGCTGGGCGCGGTGATGGCCGGGCTCGGCGAGGTCTTCGAGCGGGCGCGCCAGCGGGATGCGGACCCGCCGTCAAGCCTGACCTACTGCCGCCATGCCGTGCACCGCCACGCCAAACGGCTTGCGGCGGCGCACGTCGGAGGCGAGATGCCAGGCGCCGTGCGACCGGCAGGTCCGGCGCTGGCAGCCCTGGCTGCGGCGGTGCGCGACGCGCGGGCGGCCTGGGACGCGCAGCAGGCGGTGGCCTGTGCTCTCGAGAGCCTGGCGCAGGCGATCGAGGGGCTGCCGGCCGACGCCCCTCCTGCGGCGCTGGAAGCCACCCTCGAGCAGCTCGAGGGCGCGGCGTTGGAAGCCCTGCTGGCCGCACTGCCCCCGGGCGAGAGAGAGGCGGTGCAGCGCGCGGCCGGGGCCGGTGCCCCCGAGGCTGGCGTCTCGGCGGAGGTCGCCGAGCGCAGCCGGCGGGCGCTGCAGGCGCGGGCGGTGCGCGAGCGACTGGGGTTGCCCCGTCTGGAGCTGGATCATGGCTAGAGTCGAGATCATGGAGCTGGCCGGGGGTGGGGCCGGGGTGGGACGTCACGAGGGCAAGGTCTGGTTCGTGCGGGGTGCCCTTCCCGGAGAGCTCGTGGAGGCGGTCGAGGAGCGGCAGCGGGCCGGCATTGTGGAGGCGCGCGCGGTCGCTGTCGAGCGGCCCAGCCCCTGGCGGGAGCCGGACTTCTGCCCGGTGGCCGGGGTGTGCGGCGGGTGCGACCTCGCTCACGTGCGACGGGAAGCCGCGCCCGAGGCGCTGCGCGCCGTGGTGCGGGGGGCGCTGCGCCATGCGCCGTCCGCTCTCGCTGCCGCCATCGAGTCCGCCCCGGTCGAGGTGTCGCCCCTGGCGTGGCGGATGCGCGCGCGCCTGCACTGGGACGCGCTGGGGCGGCAGCTCGGCTTCCTGGGACACCGGTCCCACCGCGTCGTGGACATCTCGCCCTGTCGGATCCTGGGTCCCGGGCTGAGCGCGGCGCACCGGGGCGTGGCTGCGGTGTTGGCGGGCGCCAGGTGCCCGGATGGCGAGCTGGAGTGGGTCGAGAGCCTCGACGGCACCCAGGCGGTGGCATCGTGGCTGGGACCGGGGCGGGTGCCCCGAGGGCCGGTTGCCGGGCTCGACGGATGGCACCGGCTGAACGCCGGAGGCTGGACGCGAGTCGGTGGCTGGGGCGCGACGAGCGTTCGAATGGAGCTGCCGGTGCCGCTGGAGGTGCCGATTGGGGTGTTTTTCCAGGGTAACCGGTACCTGGCGCCCAGGCTCTTCGACCGGGTCGTGGAGCTCGTCCGCGAGCTGCGCCCAGGGCGGGTCGTCGACCTCTACGGTGGTGTCGGCTTCCTGGCGGCGGCCGCACGGCACGCCGGGGTGGAGGACCTGACGGTCGTCGAGAGCCATGCCCTGGCGGCGGGCGCGGCCGCGCGCAACCTGCCGGGTGCCCGGGTCGACGCGGTCATGGCGGAGCACTTCCTGGACGACCCGGGTCGTCCGGAGGGCTGCCTCGCCCTCGCGGACCCGCCCCGCTCGGGCCTGTCCCGGGCAGCCATGCAGGGGCTCGTGGCGTGGCACCCCGCGGTCGTGGTCCTGCTGTCATGCGACCCGGCGGCCGGGGGGCGCGACCTCGCGGCCTTGACCGGGGCCGGGTACCGGCTGCAGAGCCTCGAGCTGTGGGATCTCTTCGCGGGCTCGCACCATGTGGAGATGGTGGCCATCCTCGTGGCCTCCTGAGGCTGAGCCGCCGGGAGGGGCACTCCAGGCGCTCGCCGTCGGTGTCGTCGTGGCAGCGGCGGTGGGCAACGCCTGGCCGCCCGCCCCGGGCTGGACGGTGCCGCTGGCCATCCTGGTGGCGGCGACCGGCGTCGTGGCGCTTCGCTCCGGCAGCCTGGTCCTGTGGGGAGGCGCCGGGTTGCTGCTGGGGCTGGCGGCCACGGCCGCGGCTCCGAGGGCAGGTGTCGCCCGAACCGTGCCGGTGCGGTTCGAGGTCGCGGTCCGGGACGGGTGGGCGAGCGGTCCGCGTGGCTGGAGCACCAGGGTGCGCGTCGAGCGCATCGAGGGTGCCCGGGGGCCGGTGAGGACCGCTGGCGAGCTGTCGATGGTGGTGGGCGGCGAGCTCAGGGCGGAGGGCCTGCCGTCCCCCGGCAGTCGGTGCTGGGGAGCCGGCGAGCTGCTCTACAGCCCCGAGAAGGCCCTCCGGCCCCCGCTCCTGCGGATCAAGACCAGCCTGCTGCTCAGGTCGGAGCCTCCACCGTGGTGGTCCGTGGATGATCTGCGAGAGCGCTGCGCTGCGGCGCTGCAGGCCAGTGCGGGCAGCCACCCCCGGCGCCAGGCCGGGGCGGCACTCGCCACCGCCCTGGTGCTGGGCAGACAGGAGTCACTCGACAGGGACACGGTCAGCGCGCTCCGGCAGTCCGGCCTGGCGCACATCCTCTCGGTGTCGGGCCTGCACGTGGTCCTGGTCTCGGCCATCCTGTGGGGGGCGCTCACGATCGCCGGGGTGCCGCCGCGTGCCCGCAGATGGCTCCTCATGCCGGCTCTGGCGACCTTCGCCCTGGTCGCCGGAGGATCTCCCCCGGTCCTGCGTGCGACCGCCGCGACGCTGGCGTACCTGCTGACCCGCCAGGCGGGTCGGCCCGTGCTCCCGCTTCCTGCCATGTGGGCCGTGGTCGGAGGGCTGGTGCTGCTCGAGCCCGCCGCGTTGCTGCAGCCGGGGTTCCAGCTCTCTGCCGGCGTCTCCCTGGCGCTCATCCGCTGGGTGGGCCCTCTCGTTGAGGCCGCCGAGATGCTGCCGCGATGGCTGGGCTCGGCTCTCGCGGTGGCCGCGGTCGGGCAGCTCGCATCCTGGCCGCTCGTGGGGGTGACCTTCGCATGCGTGCCGCCGTGGGGGGCCGTGGCCAACCTCCTGGCCGCCCCACTCGGGCTGCCGCTGGTGGGGGTCGCCCTGGTGACCGTGCTGCTGGCGCCGCTCGGCCTCGCCGGACCCCTGCTCTCCCTCGTGGGGCTGGGGGACGCCGCGCTGCTCGGCGTCTCGACGCTGGGCGGCGGCACGGCCTGGCTGTTCGCTCCGGTGCCCGTGCCGCTGCTCCTTGCGGGTGCGTCCCTGCTTCTGGTTGGGCTGACGAGGATCCGCGGCGCATGGCTTGCCGCCGTCGCGCTTGCAGCGGCAAGTGCTGCGTGGACCCTGGCACCCGCCTGGTCGGCACGCCCGGCTGGTGAGGCCAGACTGCTGCCGGTCGGGGAGGGGCTGGCGCTGCTCCTGCGGTCGTCCGGCACCGCCGTGCTGGTCGACACCGGCCGCAGCGCGATGGACGCCCTGCGGGGCCTGGCGGCGGCCCGGGTGCGCCGGCTCGACGCTCTGGTCCTCACCCATGCCGACGCGGACCACACGGGCGGCGCCGCCACGCTGCTCGATCGGGTGCGCGTCGGAGATCTCGTGCTGCCGGAGGCGATTGCCGGGCGGGGGGAGGTGCAGCCGCTCCTGGCTCTTGCAGCCAGGCGGGGCGTACGGGTGGTGCGGGTGGCCGCCGGGGAGGATCGGGTGTGGGGCGACATCCGGTGCCGGGTGGCGTGGCCGCCCGCAGGAGGCGGGCTCGAGGACAACGACCTCAGTCTGGTGGCCGTATTCACCGTCGGAGGGAAGCGTGTGCTCGTGACCGGTGACGTGGAGGCGGCCGGGGAGGCCAGTGTCGTGGCCGGCGGGGAGGACCTGCGCGCCGAGGTGCTGCAGCTCCCGCACCACGGCTCTCGCACCTCGTCGTCGAGCCTGCTGCTGGGGGCCTCCCGGCCGCGGGTGACGCTGGCCGGTACGGGCCTGAGACCGCGCTTCGCCTACCCCGACCCTTCCGTGCGAGCGCGAGTCCGGGCGTTGCCTGCAGTGATGGTGCTGCAGTCAGAGGAGGTCTCCCGCCTGTGGTGGAGCTCCGATGGCGCCATCATGATCGGCACACGGCAACCGGTGTGCCTGCCGATGTGGGGAGCGGACAGGTGAGCGGGCCGCTGGTCGTCGTGGCGGGTCCGACGGCGGCAGGCAAGACGGCCCTCGGTGCGGCGCTCGCCGAGCGGCTTGGCGGCGAGGTGATCTCGGCCGACGCCTTCGCGGTCTACCGGGGGATGGACATCGGCACCGCCAAGCCGCCCGTCGAGCTGCGACAGCGCATCCCTCACCACCTCATCGACATCGCCGACCCACGCGAAACCTACTCGGCGGGGGCGTTCGTGCGCGATGCCCGGCTCGCCATCGCCTCCATCCAGGCGCGCGGCCGGGTTCCGGTGGTGGTGGGCGGCACGCACTTCTACGTGCGCGCCCTGCTCCACGGCCTCTTTGCGGAGCCGCCCAAGGACCCCGGGCTGCGCGAGCGGCTCGAAGCCGAGTGGGAGGCCGACCCTGCCTCCGTGCGAGCCCGGCTCCAGGGCCTGGATCCCGAGGCGGCGGCGCGGATTCCTCCCCGGGATCGCCAACGGACCCTGCGCGCGCTCGAGGTCGGCCTGGTGGCCGGCCGGCCGATGTCGGAGCTGTGGCGGGCGCAGCAGGCGAGCCTGCCGGCCTTCGAGCACGTGATGCTCGGGATCGTCCCGCCCCGGGGCGAGCTCCATGCTAGGATTGAAACGCGGGTTGGATCCATGCTGCTGGCGGGACTGCTTGGCGAGGTCAGGTCGCTCCTGCTGCAGGGTGTACCGCGCGGTGCTCAGGCGTTGAAGGCCATTGGGTATCGGGAGTGCGCCCGGGTGCTGGACGGTGAGTGGAGCGTGGACAGGGCCCGCGACGAGATGATTGTTGCCACGCGCCGGCTCGCGAAGCGTCAACAGACGTGGCTGCGTAGCGAGCCGGCAGTTGAGTGGCTCGCCGGCTTCGGCGAGGCCGTGGTGGACGAGGTGGTGGCACTTCTGGAGGCGCGACGTGGACCAGACGCAAGAGCGCGGCAAGGGACCGGTTAATGTCCAGGACAGCTTCTTCTACGCGCTTCGTCGGGAGGCGAAGCCGATCCACGTGTACCTCCTGACCGGGAAGCGCGTCACCGGTGTCCTGCGGCGTTTCGACCGCTATGCCCTGGTGGTGGAGAGCCATGGCCTGGAGAACCTCATCTACAAGCACTCGGTGGCCACGGTGTGCCTGGCGCGCCTCGGCGAGGGTGAGCACGTTGGGCCGGGCGGGGAGTAGGCTCCTTCTCGGAGGGCTGTGCCTGTCCGTGCTGGCCTGTCGCACGGCGGCACCCCCGGCGCGCATCAGTCGCGTCCCGGATCCCCTCGTGCCCGCGGCTCCCGGTGCCGTCTTGGGCACCGACCAGCAGGCTGCCCTGCGCAGGGCCGTGGCCATCGCAGAGTCGGGGGAGTTCCTCAGGGCCGAGAAGGAGCTGGCGACACTCCCCATGGACCACCCGGCGGTACGCCTGGCCTCCCTTGAGGTGGTGTTCCTCCAGAACGGCAACGCCGCGGCCGCGGTGAAGGAGCTGACCTCCCAGTTCCCCTCCTATGCCTCGGCCTGGGGGGTGCTGGCGCTTGCATGGCACCGCGAGGGCGACGTCCGACAGGCGGTCGCCGCGGCACGGAAGGCCGCCGAGCTGGGTCTGCCGGGGGAGTGGAGCGACACCGCCGCAAGGTGGGAGAAGACGTTCACCGACAAGCGTCTTGCCGAAGGCGGGGCCATGCTGCAGCGGGGTGATGCGGCAGGGGCCCTCGGGGTCGCCAGCGAGGTCCTCGAGCTGACCCCGTCGGCAACCGGGGCGAGGATCCTGGCCACCCGGGCCCACCTCGCGATGGGGGATGCGAAGGCCGCGGCGATGCTCGTGCCCGCCCTCCCGGACAGCGAGGAGGGCATCGAGCTCAAGGGCCAGGTGGCGGAGCGCCTCGGTCAGTGGGACCTGGCCGTGGACCTCTACGGACGCCTCCCGAGCTCCAACCCCCGCAGGTGCGAGCTCCTGCGCACCGCCCGGGAACAGTGGCGGTTGGTCAACGCACCGCCCTATCTGACCAAGGCGTTTGGAGCCAGGATACTGACAAGGAAGAGCCTCGCGGCCATCCTCGTGTGGAAGGCCCCGGAGCTCGCGAGCCAGGCGACTGGCCCGGCATCGGTCTTCGAGGACATCGTCAATCTGAACGAACGGCGGGACATCATCACCGTGGTCCGGAGTGGCGTGATGGCTGGCGACCCGGTGACGCGGCGCTTCGGGGCCGAGCACGCTGTCACGCCCCGCGAGCTGCAGGCGGTGCTGGGACGGCTCGCGACGGCGCTGGGACGCCGCCCGCTGACGTGGTGCGACGAGGACGACCACCGGGTCTGTGTCACACTTCCCACGGTAGTGGACGGTGCCACCGCCGCGGCGTTGACCGACGACCTGGTGGGAGGGGAGGACACGCCATGTCGGCCCCGGTAGTAGAGCTGCTGGCAGCCAACCCGCTCTTCGCCGAGCTGGCGCCTTCCGAGCTGGAGGCGCTGGCGACCGCCGCGGAGCGCCACGAGTACAGCCGGGACGAGACGGTGTTCGCCATGCAGCAGCCCGCGGACGGCCTCTACGTGCTGGTGAGCGGCCGCGTCAAGGTGAGCGTGTCGTCCTCGGGAGGCAAGGAGATCATCCTCGCCACCCTGGGTCCGGGACAGTTTTTCGGCGAGATGGCGCTGCTGGACAACGAGCCGCGCTCGGCCAGCGTCGTGACCCAGCTACCCACCACGGTCTACCGCATCCGGCGGGCCGACTTCGAGCGCCTGGTCGAGGCCTACCCGTCGATTGCCCGCAAGCTCCTTCGGGAGCTGTCGATGCGTTTGCGGCGCGCGAATGCCCAGATGGAGTCGCTGGTCACCCTGGACGTGGTCGGGCGCCTGGCGCGGTACTTCATCAACCTGGCCCGGCAGCACGGCCAGTTGCTGGGCAATGGCTGGGTGGCGGTGCGGCGCCCGACCCACCAGGACATCGCGGCCTCGGTGGGGACCTCCCGGGAGACGGTGACACGCCTCATCACCGACCTCGAGACGAGAGGCCTGGTGGTGAACGAGGGCAAGATGAGCTACCTGCGGGAGGAAGTGCTGGTCGAGGAGGGGAGCTGACGTGACGGACGCGCAAGCCCTTCCAGGCGCCGAACCGGGCAGGCAACCCGACGAGCCCGCACCGGCACGCCGTCGCTCGCCGGTGGCGCAGCGGGCCGCCAGGGAGGTTCGCGACGCCCTGCGGCCCTTCACCATCCCGAACGGCATCACCCTTGTCCGGCTCGCCCTGGTTCCGTTCTTCATCCTTGCAGTGGTGGAGGGCAACTTCGCTCTGGCGCTGGGGATCTTCCTCGTGGCCGGGTTGTCGGACGGGCTGGACGGCTGGCTCGCGCGGTCGCTTGGCATGCGGTCGCTGCTCGGCTCCTACCTCGACCCGATCGCCGACAAGGCGCTCCTGGTGGCGGCGTTCGTCACCCTGACCTGGCCGCAGCCCGGGATGGTCCGGATCCCGGTCTGGTTGACGGTTCTGGCGCTGTCGCGGGATTTCCTGATCGTCCTCACCGCGCTCGTTCTCTACCTGGGCGCTGACGTTCGGGCCTTTCCCCCTTCGATGTGGGGCAAGTCAACCACCGTGGCGCACATCGTCACCGTGGCCCTGGTGCTGGTGGCGAACGTCTGGCCGGTTCGTGAGGTGATCCTGCTGGTGTGCTTCTACCTGGCCCTCGGGCTGACCCTCGTCTCGGGCGTCGACTACATCCGCCGCGCCAGCCTGCTCATGGAGGAGATGCACGGCGATCGTCAGCCGCCGGAACCGTGACCGGGACGTCACCCGCCGCCCTGAAGACGAACAGGTTGTTCAGGCCGAGCTGGAACCGGGAGTGGTGCTCGAGCCGGAAGCCGTGAGGCAGGAAGATCCCGGGCGTGAGCCCCGGGTGGAAGCCGTGGTGCTGGTCCAGCGACATGCCGTCAAGAATGTGCACCGCGACGAGAAGCTCGATCACCCTGTCCGCGACGGGCGATGGCACGGTGAGGACGGCACGCCCGCCTGGGCGTAGCACGCGCCGGCACTCGCGCGCCAGCGGCACCTTGTCGACGATGTGCTCGAGGGCTGCAAGCATCACGACGGCGTCGAAGGTCTGATCGTCGAAGGGCAGGGACCCGGAGAAGGTGGTCCTGAGGATGCGGTAGCCCGCGGCTTCCCTCGGCGCCGCCAGCGGGTCCATGCCGACACTCGGCCCGAGGCGGCCCCGCAGCGTCTCGAAGAGCTCTCCCTGGAAGCAGCCGACATCCAGGACTGACGCTCCGACCGGGATCCAACGGGCGGCGGCGCGGATGCGCCAACCCTGCAGGAGGCGGTCAAGCGCTCGCATCGCACCGGATTGGAGGGCTGTCGCCACCGCTCCACCAGAGACAACGGCACCTCGTCACCGCAGCATCTCCTCGACGACCGCGGCCGCGCGCATGTCGAGGCGGAAAAGCCTGGCCTTGAGCTTCTCGACCTCGGCGCGCAGGGTCTCGCGGTTCTCGGTCTTGCGGTCCTTGGCCAGGCGGGCATAGCAGAGTGCCGTCAACTGGTACACCTGGATCGCGGTCTCCGGCTGCCAGCGCTCGAAGGTGAACCCCTCCATCTCCCGGCCGAGCTCCTCCAGCAGGGTGCGGGCCCACCCCTCCTGCTCCGCCTGGAGGCAGGCCTGCGCCGCGTCGAGCCGGGTGTGGAAGCGGCTGCGGGCCGTGCCCGCCCGCTCGATGCCGCGCTGGAGGATCTCGAGAGCCTGGCCGAGCTTCTTCTTCCCGAACAGCTCGCGGGCCTGGGCGATCTCGCCGGCCTCCAGCGCCGACCCCTGCGCCCCCGCGGCGGCGGGACCGCCGATGGAGAGGGTGGGCGCGGCCTCCTCGCAGATCTCGTCGAGCCACTTCCGGGTCCGCTCCGCCGCGAACGGGGCGCCGTCCGAGAAGCTCAGCTCGGGCAGGGTTGGCATGCGCTGCAGCAGCTCGCGGCAGGCGGACTTGACCGTCTCGGCGGCAACCTTGCCGCGGGCACCCTCCAGGTTCTCGACCGCGATCGCGCTGTACATCTGGAGATCGAGCCAGAATGTGCCGGCGGGCTCGCCGAAGGCGCCCTCGCTGGCCTGCAGCAAGTCCTGCCAGCGGGAGGAGGTGAAGGCGCCATCGAGGGCGGTGCGGAGCTGTGGGCGCGGAGGTGACAGGCGGGTGCGGCCGGAGGCGGGATCGGCCGGCGGCGGACCTGCGAGCTCGTCCCAGCGCAGCGACCGGGCGATGCGGAGGTGGGCGGGGTTCACGGGCTCCACCTGCCTCCACGCTGCCAGCAGTGGCGCGAAGGCGGTCTTGAGGTCGCTGAGGCTGGCGCCCGTGGCGGGAATGGCCGCGGCCGGAACGGCAATCGGCTGGGAGGACGGGGTTGGCGTCGAGGTCGCAGGGGGTGGAGCGGCCGGCGCGGGGGCTGCCGAGGGCTGAAGAGTTGGGGGCTGGGGTTCGGTGGCCGGTGCTGGCGCGGGCTGGGCCGATGCGACCCGGGCCGAGACGGCCGAGAGGAGCTCGCCGAACGGTGGCGCCTCGTGCAGGAGCTTGCTCTGGGCGACCTCCTGCAGGCGGTTGACGAGGTCGCGGATCTCCGCCACCACCGGCTGCTCGTCGGCGGCCGGCGGCCGGTCCTCCACCAGGGGTGCCAGGCGGGCAACCAGCCACTCGAGGGCCGTCACGCGCGTGCGGGGCCGCGCCACCGGAGGAAAGACGCCGTCCCAGTGCTCGCCGGCGAGGCCGGTGAGGACGGCGAGGCCGTCCGCCAGCCCCCTGTAGCCGTCCGTCAGGAACAGGGCCAGGCTCAGGTACGAGGCGGTGGTGAGGTCCTTGGACCTCTTGCCGAGGATCTCCAGGGACCACGCCTTCACGGCCTTCCAGTCCACGCCGCCCTGGGTGGAGCTGTGGGCGGTCAGCTTCTGGATCTCCGCCCGCAGGTCGAAGAACGTCGAGTCCGCCTTGGGGTCCTCGCCATACGGGAGTGCCCCGGCGAAGGGTTTCAGGCAAGCCTCGAAGTCGGTGCCGAGCACGTAGGGCATTCTGTACCTCCCGAACCGCGCTCAACCATCATGCCTCAACTCAGGCAGCAAAGCAGCGAACCGCCGAATCAGCAAGAGGGAGCTGTGGGTTGTCGGCTGGGTGGGGGTGCTTGCGCCTTGGCCTGGAGCCTTGAGCCATCGCGGGTGGGAAAGGACACCCTGATCCGCTGAGACGTTGATCCGCAGGGTGGCTGGTGGGTGGTCAGTGGGGGAGGAGGGAGGCGAGGGGATGGTCGGGTAGCGGCTCGGCGGGGCCTGCGCCGGGCACCTCGTGCCGGAGGTCCTCGACGAACTCGAAGCTGCTGCAGGCCGGGTTGAACAGGAGCGCGTCATCGGGCCTGAGGTCACGCTGGAGGAGCACGAGACCGGCGGCAGGCTCGGTGAGGGGCAGCAGGATCGACACGGGCTGCTGCCGGCGTCCCTCCTGCCCGACCAGCACCGAGACCCACAGCAGGGCCTGGGCGACGAGGGGGAGCTCAGGAGTGACCGGGAGCCGGACCGCGATCCGCCCGGTGCCGGCCGCCCGGGCAAGGAGCTGTCGGAGTGCCGGCCAGAGTCGCTCGGCCTCGAGTCCGTAGAGGGCACGGGCGAACCCGGCCACGGTCTTCCCGGCGAGGTCGTCCCCCAGTGTTACGAGCACACCCTGAGTGTCGAGGATCGACCCGCACAGCGTCAGCTCGCGAGCCCGGTCGTACAGCGCCTCGACGTCCCCGGCGGCGGCGACGGCCTGGTCGGCCGCCAGGAGCGCCGGGAGGGACTGCCCGAGAAGATGGAGAAGGGGAAGGGTGCGACCCGCACCCCTGCCGGCCGGCTGGACGACGAAGAGGGCGAGCGGGAACCGGCGCAGGCCTCCGGAGTCGTGGCTGCCGCGCAGGCGGCCGAGCACCGCGCCGTCGGCACCGGGGAGGTGGAGGAGGAAGGCATGGGGCGGCAGGTCGGCATCCCGACTGGCGTCGTCCGCCTCCCAGAAGCGGGAGAAGCCCCGGTCGAGCCAGGCGCGCAGGGCCGTGGCCTCCGCCCCGGTCACGTTCACTCGCAAGAAGTCCTTGTAAACCGGGAGCTTGCCGTAGAGCGAGAGGGGGAGCTCGACCCTCCTGGGTCCCCCCAGCAGCGACTGCAGCAACCCGCCGGTCGGCGGGTTGAACCTAGCCATCACCTCGCACCAGCCTTCTGCTACGAGCGCGGATATGGCCGCCCTGGCGGGCGTACTCAGGGTTCACTCCCTGCGGCGTACCGTCAAGTACGCCTCGGGCTCTCACCCTTCCGTGCGCGCACCATGACGGCCATCTGCGCGCTCTCGCCACGAACTCCGGTGCGAGGTGATGGCTAGCCACCGGCTGCGCCCTCCGGGAAGACCGCGGGAAGCGGCCGGTCGAAGGTGAGCTCGAAGAGGCCCTCAGGGCGCAGGTCCGGCCGCTCGAAGTCCGGGATCTCGACGCGGATGGTCCACACCCGGTCCTCCTGACGGGGTCGCCCCTCGGCGGCGAGGAGCACGAAGTAGACGAGCTTGAGCGGGCCGCCGCGCAGGTCGAGACGACCGGTCCAGCCGTTGCGGTCCTCGTTGACGCCGACGACGGCGAGGGGCCGGTCCTCGAAGAGCAGGGGCAGGGCCGGCGTGGCGACTGCCGGGTTGGACGGCCGGATGGTGTTGGGTCCGAAGAGGTCCACGCGCCCCACGCGCTCGCCGATGAACGTCTGGCCTCCCCCGCGCCCACGCTCGATGAGGCGGATCGTGACCTCCGGCTTGCGGCCCCGCTCGGCCCGGTCCTCGGGGTAGAGGAAGGCCTGCCAGCGGCGCATGGCGCGCAGCCGCTCCTTGTCCTCGCCCACGAAGTCGACGCTCTTCTCCTCGCCGTCCACGATCGGCACCAGGGCAAACTCGGAGAACAGGCGGTCGAAGGTCTCGTCCTCGTAGAGCAACTGATCGAGCGACTCGCGGGTGGCGGTCTCGAGCGTGATGGTGACGGTCGCTTCCCGACGCGTCGTGTCGAGGGTGACGGGGCTCCAGAGCTCGTTGCCGGCGACCCGCTGGGGGCCGCGGGCGTAGAGGTCGCGGAGCCTGCGGAGGTTCCGCTCGGAGATGAAGGGGAAGCGGTCGGCGCAGCACCGGTCGACCCGCTTCCACAGCTCCTTCGAGCGCTCCTGGTAGTCGGGACGGATCTCCTTGACGAGGAGCTCCGCCGCCTTGGCCTCGACGGGGCGCAGGCGGTCGGCCTCGGGAACGCCGCGCAGGCGCGGGTTGGCCGTCATGCCGTGGAAGTCGGCGAGCAGCGCCTTCTCGGCCACGAGCTGCTTCCAGGCCCGCAGCGCCGTCTCCTCGAGACCCGAGACGCAGCGCTGGAACGCCTGGGCGCTGCGCAGGAGCTCCTCGGGCGGGCCCGCGGACGGGCCCCGGCGCCCGCCCCCGGCCTCGCGCAGCAGCGGCCGCAGCGCATCGTTGTCGCGCACGTACTCCTGGATGTCGTCGACCGTCAGCCCGCCTCCGCCGCCCGAGGAGCCGCCGCCCTCGCTGACCACGCGCCATGTGCGCATCTCGCGGACGAACTCCGCCCACGCGTAGGCGCGCAGGGCGCGATCGGGGACGTTGAGCGACGGGCCGCCGCCCCCCCCGCCGCTGCGGCCGAGCATGGTTCGCAGGTAGTCGTACATGGCGGAGTTCACGGCATCGACGGCGCGCGACACCTGCTCCTGGCCGCGGATCGGCTCGAAGGTCCGGCGCGCCCAGTTGACGAACTTGTTGGCCGCGGGAACGTTGTTGGAGGCGTAGTACTTCGTGTAGCAGTCGGTGCAGCCGCGGAAGACCTGGTCGGCGAAGAACGACGCCACCGGCGACAGGGTGCGGGCGGCAAGGGTGAGGGCCGAGAGCTCCCGGACGCGCCGGGCGGTCCGCACCGACTCGAAGGGGGCGGGAGGGTTCGCGGCGTCCCACGCCGAGACGGCGTCCGCCGGGGCCAGCACCAGCTTCTCCTGGTCCTTGTAGTAGCGCCCCGCCTCGTCGAGGCGCTCGCTCGCCGAGCCGAGGCCGGCGAGGGTGCCTTCGAGCTTGGTCGTGGTGACCTTGATCTCGGCGCTGTCGGCGAGCTTGGCGAGGTCGGCGAGGGCCACCTTCAGCTTGCCCGCGTTCTCGGACCAGGTGACACCCGCACCCTGGCCCGGGGTCTCGAGGTACAGGTGACGATAGTCCTCGCGGCGTCCCACGAGCGACTCCCACTCCGCCGGGATGCCGCTGCAGCGGCCCCCCTCGACGCCTGCCCTGGGGGAGATGGCGGTGAGGGCGGCATGGTCGTCCCTGCAGTTGGCCACCCAGTCGGTCACGGTGAGGCCGGGCCGGCGGGCCGCCGACTCGGGGCGGTCGCCCTTCATGATGGAGGCGCCGTCGTCGTAGTTCTGGGCGAACCGGCGGGCGACGTCGGCGAAGCCGCCCAGGGTGCCCTCGGCGGCGCCGGAGGCGGCGTCCATGCGGAGGATCTCGCCCTGCAGGTCGGCGTAGGTCTTGAAGTAGAGCGTCGGCTCCCAGTGCCCGAGGTTGCGCGCGGTCCAGAACTCCCGGAAGGCTCGCCGGCACCCCACCGGCTCGGGGGCCGGCACCGACGCCACCGCCGGACGGGCGGCCACGGCCGCCCGGAAGATGGCGTCCACGTCGGCGCTGTTGACCTGACTGGCGAGCCAGTCGTCGATCTCCTTGCCCCTGGTCGACGGGTCGAGGCCGCGGGTGCGGAGGCAGATCGAGAGGATCGGCTCCAGGCGGAGGTCGCGGCGCAGCTCGGGCAGTCGCTCCGGCTGGGTGGCGGCCCGGTGCTCGGTCATGCGCAGGATCGTCTGGAAGCCGCCGAGGAACGACAGGTAGTCCTGGTAGTGCTCGCCCCAGCGGAGAGCCTGGGCGCGGGTGTCGAAGGACGCCAGCAGCGGCGGCAGCACGCCGTTGGCGAGGAGCTGCCCCTGGATGGCGGGGATGAGCTGCGCGGTGATCTCGTTGCGCGCCCCGCCGCGAAGCATGAGGCGCATGAGCCACCTGGACTCGGTGAGGTGGCGCTTCTGCATCTCGAGCCGGTCAACCAGCTCCCAGCTCTCCCTGAGGGTGCAGGGCCGGCTGGCGTCCAGGCAGCGCCGGGCGTCGGCCACCGCCTTGTCGATCGGCCGCAGCCGGGTGTAGAGGTTGAAGGCGGCGGTGCCGAGGGCGAACACGAGGAGGGGAATCACGACCGCCGCGAGCCCGTACAGGATGTACCGGTTCACCCGGTCGCGCTTCTGGGCCGCCCGGGTGCGGGCAATCAGCCCCTGCTCCTGGAACGCCTTCTTCTCGTAGAAGTCCCGGATGAAGAACGCTCGCGCCTTGGTGAAGACCTGCTCGAGGTTCTCGAGCACCCCCTGGGGGTCGCCGGCCGACACGCGCAGCAGGTCGCGGCAGGCGCGGGCGATCGGCCGCCCCTGCTGGACGCCGGAGGTGATGTAGAAGCCCCGGAAGATGAACGGCTCCTCGAACCGGCTGCCCGAGAACATCGTGTGGAAGTAGCCGAACAGTGGCTCCTGGATCGCCTCCAGCTCCTCGGGGAAGACGAACATCTTGTCCACCTGGGAGAGGTTGGGCTCGTCCTGCATGAGCCGGAGCCGCAGCTTGTGGACCCGGTTGACGATGGTCGCGAACACCTCGCCGAAGCTCTTGGGATCCCAGGCCTTCTCGATCGGGTCGGGGTTGGACCACCCGAAGAGCTGGCGCTGGTCGATCGGGTCGAGGCGGGTGAAGAACTCGGTGAACCCGAGGATGCGGTCAGCCTTGGTGACGAGCACGAAGACGGGGACGCGGATCTCGAGCACCTTCTGCAGGTGCATCAGCTTGGCGCGGATGTTCTTGGCCTTGCGCTCCTGCTCCTCCGGTGCGTCCTCGACCAGGCTGGTGGCCGGGATGACAACCACGATGCCGTTGATCGGGCAGTGCCTGCGGTTGCGCACCAGGAGCTTGAGGAAGCTCTCCCACTCGTGGGCGTCGGGGGCGCTCTCCTCCTGGAAGGTGAAGCGCCCCGCCGTGTCGAGGATCACCGCCTCGTTGGAGAACCACCAGTCGCAGTTGCGGGTGCCGCCGGCGCCGGAGAGCGCCTCCTGGCCGACCGGGAACTCCAGCCCCGAGTTCTTGAGGGTCGTGCTCTTGCCGGACTGCGGCTCGCCGATCAGCAGGTACCACGGGAGGTCGTAGATCGACATCCCGGCCTCGCGGAGCTGCCGCACGGCCAGTTGCCACTTCTCCGACAGCTCGGCGAGCGCCTCGCGGATCTCCTCCTTGCCGACGCCGGCCTGACGGGAGTGGGCGCCGAGCGTACCCTCGAAGCTGCGCGCCTTCTTGCGCTGCCCGGCCTTCAGGAGGGCGTTGAAGCCCATGAAGAGCAGGATGATGAGGAGCACGCCGAGGACGAAGAGCCCGGCCATCTTGTTGTTGAGGCCGAGGGCGCGGGCCGCCACGAAGCTCACCGGCAGGAAGATGACGAACGGTGCGAGGACCTTGATCGGCCGGGGGAAGGCTTGCAGGACGCGGAGCAGCTCGATCATCTTCCCCTCCTATCCGAGGCTCGACACGACGCCGCGCAGGTCGGACACCAGACCTGCCCACAGTCCCCTCGAGATCAGGAAGTACAGGACGACGATGCCCACCGCGACGATGGCGACCCGCGCGAGGGTGACGGCGGGGGAGACCTTCACGGCCTTGCGGGCGCTCACGTGATAGGCGTCCGGAGTGATCTGCTTCTGGACCTCGGCCAGGTACTCGGAGAGCTGCCGGTAGAGCTTCGCCTTGATCTCGGCCAGCTTCTCGGGCTTGCGGTGGTACGTGCCCCTCGCGCCCAGACAGATGGCGGTGTAGAGGATCGAGGCCATCTCCACGTCGTCATAGCGCAGCTCGGAGGCGATTTGGAACAGCTTGTCGCCGCCGATGTTGGACTGGAAGTACGCCTGCTCGAGCAGGTGCTGGCGCTGCCACACCTCGGTGTGCTGCCACTCGCAGGACAGGAGCACCTCGTCGGCCAGCACGACCAGCGGGTACTTGGCGCGAGCGTACAGCGCGTCGAGGCGCGGGTCCTGTCGCGCCTCCCGCTCCATGCGCGCGAAGATCTCCTCCAGCTCGCTCTTCACCATCGTGTCGCTGACGGGGAAGCCCTTCGTGACCTTGCGCCGGAACGACACCAGGAACAGGAACAGCGGTGTCGCGAGGCGGAAGAGCTGGGTCGTGTAGTCGCGAATCGTCTCCATGCTGCCACCTCACTCGCGGCCGGGGCCGCCCTGCTGCCGCGTCACGATGTAGACGACGAACCGCAGCCGTGCGTCGAGCCCGCCCGCCACGGCCAGCTCCCGCGTCTTCTCCACCGCGGCCCAGTACGGGCCCTCGCGGGAGATGGAGAAGTAGTGGAAGTCCTCGCGCGCCGGCAGGCCACCCGGCGTGCGGCGCAGCAGCTCGATGTCGAGGCCGAAGAGCCGCCGCTGCACGAGAAGCGGGATGTCGCCGGTCGCCCCGATCTTGGCGGTCTCGATGCGGCTCATGAGCGCCCGGTCGTCGAGGTCCGACTCGATGCACAGGTAGATCTCGTTGTCGGCCGCCAGCCACTCCTCGCGGAACGTGCCCAGCAGCAGCTCGCCCCTGGGCTCGAGCTCGAGGCGGATGAACCGGCCCGACAGCATCTTCTCGAGCAGCTTCTCGAGGGTGTAGACGAGCTGGTGAAAGCACTCACCGAGCCGGTCGTGGTCGTAGGCGGGGATGGCCACCGACTCGACGCCGCCCTCCTCGAAGATGGCGAGCTGGCCGGCCAGGCGCGCCAGCTCGAGGTACGCGGCCCAGGGGTGCAGCCTCGGGGCCGCCACGAGCTGCCTGGCGACCGGGAGGAACCCGCCGAGGATCTGGAGCTTCAGCACGCCCTGCCACCCCGTGGGGTTGGTGGCGTCCAGGACGAGACGGCCTTCCGTCACCTCTGCACGCAGGAAGCGCAGCTTGGCCTCGGCGCGGTGGAGCACCGACTCCACGAGCTCGGCGAGCGGCGGCCATGCGGCCAGGCCGGTGACCGGCGGGACGAACTCGCGGACCAGGGTCGGCTTGTTGCTGCCGGCTCCTCCCCGCTGGATCACCGCGACGGGCAGGCACTCGTAGCCCTCCCGGCTCTCGTTCCCCAGGAAGAAGCGCCCGGCGAGCTTCCGCAGCGCGACGGGCTGGCCCGGGATGCCGCTGTTCTCGTCCGGCACCTCCTGGGTCTCGACCACCCAGCGTCGGTCCTGGCCAGCCAGGCCGAGGGCCGGGTCGACGGCGTTGGGCTCGCCGTCCCGACGCTGGGGCAGGCCGAGCCACACGGGCAACCGCCCGTCGCTCATGGCGAGCGCGTCCTTGACGTCGCGCGGGGCGAGGCGGAGGTTGGAGGCGAGCTGCAGAAAGGTGCCGTCCTTCAGCACGGCCGTGGCCCGCCGCAGACCGAAGGTGAAGCCCTCCAGCAGGTCGTCCGCGATCTCCAGCTCCTCGAACCCCCACAGGAAGGGGTTGGCCAGGCGGGCGGAGTCGATGGCCTTCCCGCCCAGGTTGCGGGCTGCGACCTGCAGGTGCTGGGGACGCAGCAGCATCCCTTCCGACCAGTGGATGTCGGGGTGTACGCGCACGCTTCCTCCCCTCGGCCCTAGCGGGCCTCCTGCACCGTCAAGTACGCGCTCCGCACCAGCACCTCGAGGGACTGCCCCTGCCACTCCTTGCGGGTGCGGAACTGCATCAGGCCCTCGACCCGGTCGGACGGGGCGGTGCGGTAGTCGGCGACGATCGCCAGGATGTCGTAGCCCTTCTGGGGCGTCAGGCTCACGCTCTGGATGCACCCGCCCTTCACCGCCAGGGTGCGGGTGCGGAGGGCGAGCTGCTGGCGCAACGGCGAGTAGAACCAGCGAGCTCCTTCCTGGCGGATCTGCGCGGCCTCGCCCTCGTTGACCTGGACCAGGTCGATGGTCAGCAGCAGGCCCTCGTTGACCACCGCATCGCAGCGGAACGCGACCGTGCTGGTGGAGGAGCAGCCGGCCAGCGCGACCGCCAGCAGACCCAGGGCCGCCCATGCACGTGTGCGGGACCGTCCACGCAGGCTCATGTCTCGTCCTTCCTTTCCTGCAAGCGCTCGAACTGCTCGAAGGCCCGCTTGCCGGTCACCAACAGCACCTCGTCCGCGACGAGCTCCGACTCGACCGCCTCGATGCGGAAGACCTTCTTGCGCCCCGCCTCGGACAGCGCCGCCTCGATGGCCGCCGGGCTGATCCGGGACCAGAACCCCCCAAACCAGATCGCGGGGCTCTCGTGGTAGGCCGCCGTCGTGGCGACGAGCCAGCGCTCGATCGCCGACAGGTACCGGCAGAGCTCGTCGAGGGCTCCGGGCCTGCCCTCCAGGGCCGGCGGCAGGAGCTTGCGCATGGAGGTGCGGAAACCCGGGATTGCGACGGCTTCCGTGACGTTGCCGCGGGTGGTCAGGTTGTGGGCTGTGGCGGCGATGAAGCGCTCGGCTGTGAGGGCGAACTCGACCACGGCCCGGGCGGCCGCCAGGCCCGGTTCGGGAGGAGGGGCGCCCTTGACCTCGTCCAGGAGCCGTGCCCACGAAACCGGTGCCGCGGAGGCCGGCTCGGGTGCGGTCGGGACCGGAGTGGCCCCCTCGAGCTCGGCGACGCGCTGGCGCAATGCCGCCAGCTCCGCCAGATCCACCTTGGAGCCGGGCATCACCGGGAAGAACCGGCGAAGCTGGTCCAGAAACCGCCGGCGGTTCGCCGGCGTCAGCCGGCCGACCTCCTCCACCAGATGCTGGCGCATGGCCTTGTGCCGCTCCTCGGGATCGGCGAGGTGGTACAGGGCGGCCAGGCCCTCCAGCGTCTGAGCCGTGTCGCGGGCGCGGCCGTCCATGGCGAGATCGCCGCTGGAGAGCGGGACCTGCATCATGAGCGAGTCGTCGACCGATCCCGGCTGGGCTGCCGTCACGCGGGGCTTTGGCGGGGCGCTCGGGACCTGGATCATCGAGAGCACGTCGGCCGGGCTGCTGCCCTCGCGACGCAGCAGCTCGCAGGGGCGGTTGTTCCCGTCGGCCAGGATCGCACGCAGGATGTGGAGGGGGTCGATCGGAGCTTCTCCGGCCTCGCGGTCGGCGAGCTGGAGCAGCCTCACCAGCCGCGGCGTGATGAGCATCTCGTTGACGAACAGGACCGCTTCGTCCATCGCGACGGCCCGCAGGTGGCGGGCGATCCAGACCCGTGGCCCGGTCCACACCTCGTTGCGGCGCAGCGTCTCGCTCAGGAAGGCTGCGGTCAGGCCCGCGGCGGAGGTGGAGCTCACCAGGTCGGGGTTGAGGCTGGCCAGGCCCATCAGCATCTGACGGTCGGTGACGTAGGCACGCTTCTCCTGGGAAGCCAGCATCACGGCGGCCCCGAAACCCTGGCTGGCCGCCGGCGACAGGCGGGTGGCCAGGCGGGTGGCCTCCCGGCGAAGCAGCTCGGGGTCCGGATTGCCGGTCTCCTCGACGGCACCCAGGGTCAGCCGCACCACGGCGTAGCCGAGGATGAAGTCGCTGCCGGGTGGGATCGGCTGGGGAGCGGTGATGCGCGCCCCTTCCACCCAGGTGCCGTTGGTCGAGCGCAGGTCCTCGATCACCCAGGTGCCGGCGGTGGCGTCCCAGCTCAGGGCGGCGTGCCGGCTCGAGACGGAGCGGTCCAGAGGCAGCGTGAAGAGGTTCCCGGCTGCCCGGCCGATGGTGATGCGCGGGGCCGATCCGCTCCACCGCGCCCCGTCCATGGGGCCTTCCACGACCTCGATGGTCACGCCTTCGATGGCGGCCACGGCGCCACCCGCCCCCACGAGGGCGGCGCGCCGCGCGGTCGCCGGGCGCCCCTCACGGTTGGTCGCGGGCGACGACCGGGCAGGGACCGAGCCGACGCCCTGGGCGTCAGTCATCCTCCAGCTCCCGGCTCGGGCCGTGACAGCCGTGCGTGGATCAGTGTGCTCTCGATTCCCATGGCGGTGTGAACCCTGCTCAGCATTCTAGGAGCCTGTCAGGAAAAGCGGAAGGCCTTCCGGCTCCTCCGACAGGTGCTCGGCGACGGCTGAGAGGTTGTGAACCAATGGCGCGAGGACGTTCGGGGCGCCGATCGTGACCGCTGGCAACGTGGACGTGGAGGTGGACGTGGTCGTGGACGGAAGGCTGCGAGCCTGACGTTCGCCGCAAGGCCGTCACCGAAGCACTTCGTGGGACTTCTTCTTGCCTCACAGCGCCCCGACGCAAGGGACCGGGTCTACGTCCACGACCACGTCCACGTCCAGGTTGACGCCGTGAGGGCCCACACGGCCCTTCCAATCGCTCTCTCGCGATTTCTTCACACGCGCTGGCGGCCGTTTCGCCGGTGGGTGGTGCTTCCGGAGCGGCCAGGGCTCATCTCGTGCCGACCCGGTGCACCCGCAGCAGGTTGGTGGCCGGCTGGGCGCCGACCGGAGCGCCGTGGGTGACCACCATCAGCTCCCCGTCCTCGACGAGGCCCTGGTCACGAGCGAGTGACTCGGCGAGCCGCAGCACGGCCTCGTGGTCGTCGGGGCGCTCCGGGCAGATGAGGGGAGTGATCCCCCAGACGAGGGCGAGGCCGCGCGCCACCTGCGGGGAGGGTGTCAGGGCGAGGATCGGTGTGCGGGGCCGGTGGCGGGCCACCAGCCGCGCGGTCCGGCCGGAGTTGGTGAAGCACACGAGCACTGCAGCCTCGAGCTGGTCGGCGGCGCGGCCGGCGGCCATCGCCACCGCGTCGGCGACGGGGTCGCGGCTCTCCGGGATCTGGGAGCGGCAGCTCCAGCTCGTCTCGAACTCCCCGTGCGCCTCGGCCTCGCGTATGATCGACGCGAAGGCCGTCACGGCCAGGACCGGGTGCTGGCCGATCGCCGTCTCGGCCGAGAGCATGACGGCGTCGGTGCCGTCGAACACGGCGTTGGCGACGTCGGCCGCCTCGGCCCGGGTCGGCCGCTCCTCGTGGATCATGCTCTCCAGCATCTCGGTGGCGGTGATCGCCGGCACCCCGAGGCAACGGGCGGTGCGGAGGATCTGCTTTTGCAGGATCGGCACCCGCTCGGGCGCCGTCTCGGCGCCCAGGTCGCCGCGCGCCACCATCACCATGTCCGAGACCAGCAGCACCTGGGTGAGGACCTCGGGCCGCACGGCCTGGGCCTTCTCGAGCTTGGCGACGACCGGCACCGAGACCGTGCAGGTGGCCATGTGGGCCCGGAGCAGATCGAGGTCGTCGGCGCGACGCACGAACGACAGCGCCAGGGTGTCGACCCCGGCGGCCAGGGCGGCCGCAGCGCAGGCACGGTCGTGCTCGGTGAGGGAGGGCAGCGTGGTCTCGCCGTCGGGCAGGTTGACGCCCATGCCGCCGCCCACGTCGCCCGGGCGTTCGACCACGGCGAGCACCCCGGCTGATGTCAGCGCACGGACGCGCAGCACCACCTTGCCGTCCTTGACCAGGATGCGGCTGCCAGGGGGGCTGTCGCCGCGTGGGTCGAACCCCTCGATGGGGATGGCGGAGAGCGCCGGGTCGGCGGACAGCTCGATCTCCTCGCCGAGGGCCACGCTGCGCACCGGGGTGCCCTTGCGCACCCGGAGCTTCGGTCCGGCGAGGTCGCAGAGCACGGCCACGGGGCGGCACGCGTCCGCCTCCGCCGCCCGCACCAGGGCCACGAGAGGCCCGATGTCCGGCCACTTGATGTGTGAGGCGTTGATGCGGAAGCAGTCGACTCCCGCCTCGATGAGGCTGCGGGCCACCGCCGGGCTCGCCGAGGCCGGGCCGAGGGTGGCCACGATCTTGACCTTTCTGGGGTGCGTGGGGTGCATGGGTGGAGTCCTCGCCGAATCATGGTACGGCAGACGGTGGGGGGACGGAACCGTGTCGGGTGCCGGCGATGCGAACCATCTCCGAGCCGGCGCGTACAATTCACGACCGGTGCGGCCGAGGCTCGGCCGTGCCCGCTTTCGGAGGGAGGAGACCCCTGATGAGACGATCGTGGATGGTGTCCCTGGTCTTGCTGTCCCTGGCGTTGCCCGGCCTGGCCGTGACGCCGGCGAGCGTCCCGACGACGCCCGCGAACCCGTTGCTTGCCGAGTGGACGACGCCCTTTGGTCTGCCGCCGTTCGCCGAGATCAAGCCCGAGCACTTCCTGCCGGCCATCGAGCAGGGGATGGCGGAGCAGAAGAGGGAAATCGCGGCGATCGTCGACAACCCGGCGGCGCCCACGTTCGCCAACACCGTGGAGGCGTACGACGCCTCGGGCGAGCTGCTGGGCAAGGTCATGAGCGTGTTCCAGAACCTGGTCGGTGCCGAGACCAACGAGGCGCTCCAGGAGATCTCCCGGAAGACCGCGCCGATGATGGCCGCGCACCGGGACGACATCGCCCTCAACCCGAGGCTGCTGGAGCGGGTGAAGGCCGTGTGGGACGCCCGCGCCTCCCTGAAGCTCCAGCCCGAGCAGGCGAAGCTCCTCGACGAGACCTGGAAGGGGTTCGTGCGCGGCGGCGCGCTGCTCCCGCCCGAGGCCAAGGAGCGGTTCCGCGCCATCAACACCGAGCTGGCCTCGACCGGCACCAAGGTGGGGGACAACCTCCTCAAGGAGATGAACAGCTACAAGCTCGTGGTCGACAATCCGGCCGATCTCGCGGGCCTGTCCGAGCGGGTCAGGGCGGGAGCCGCCGAGGCTGCCAGAAAGGCCGGGCTCGAAGGCAAGTGGGTGTTCACCCTCCACGGACCCAGCCTGTGGCCGTTCCTGGAGGCCGCCGACAACCGCGAGCTGCGGAGGCGGATCTTCACCGCCTACACGACGCGCGGCGACCACGGCAACGAGCTCGACACCAAGGCTCTCGTCTCCTCGATCGCGGCCCTGCGCGCCGAGCGCGCCAGGCTGCTGGGGTACGACACCTGGGCCGACTTCGTGCTCGACGACAACATGGCGAAGACACCGGCGCGGGTGTACGACCTGCTCAACCGGCTGTGGGTACCGGCCAAGGCCGTCGCGGCCCGGGAGGCCGCCGACCTGCAGGCCGCCATCAAGGCCGACGGCAAGGACTTCCAGCTCGAGCCGTGGGACTGGTTCTACTACACCGAGAAGGTCCGCAAGGCCCGCTTCAACCTGGACGAATCGGCGGTGCGGCCGTACTTCTCACTCGAGAACGTCCGCGACGGTGCGTTCTACGTGGCCAGCAGGCTGTACGGCATCACCTTCACCGAGCTGAAGAACGTCCCCGTGTACAACCCGGAGGTAAAGGCGTTCGAGGTCAAGGACGCCGACGGGTCCCACCTGGCGGTGTTCTACTGCGACTACTTCCCGCGCGCGGGCAAGCGCACCGGGGCGTGGTCGAGCCGCTACCGCGGGCAGTACTGGAAGAACGGCAAGGAGATCCGGCCGATCGTCGTGAACGTCGGCAACTTCTCCCGGCCGGCGGGCGACACCCCGGCACTCCTTTCTGGCGACGAGGTGGAGACGCTCTTCCACGAGCTGGGCCACGGCCTCGCCTCGATCCTCTCGCGCATCCACTACAAGAGCCTGGCCGGGCCGCCGCGGGACTTCGTGGAGCTGCCGTCGCAGATCATGGAGCACTGGGCGTTCGAGCCCGAGGTGCTGAAGGTCTACGCGAAGCACTACAAGACCGGCGAGGTCATCCCGGCGGAGCTCGTTCAGAAGCTCCAGGCGAGCTCGAAGTTCAACCAGGGGTTCGCGACCACCGAGTACCTGGCGGCCTCGCTCCTCGACATGGACTGGCACACGCTGGCCGCCCCAGCCGCGCCCGACACCGCGGCGTTCGAGCGCATCGCGCTGGCCCGCATGGGGATGCCGCGCACGATCGTGCCGCGCTACCGCTCGAGCTACTTCCAGCACATCTTCGGACCTGGCGGCGGCTACTCCTCGGGGTACTACGCCTACATCTGGGCCGAGGTGCTCGACTCCGACGCCTTCGAGGCGTTCAAGGAGAAGGGGCTGTTCGACCAGGCCACCGCGAAGGCGTTCCGGACCAACGTCCTCGAGAAGGGCGGCTCGGACGACGCGATGACCATGTACGTCCGCTTCCGCGGCAAGGAGCCCTCCGTCGAGCCACTCCTGGATAAGCGCGGGTTGCGGTAGCGGAAGGGCTCGCCCCTCCCAGGGTCCTTTTCCCGGACCTGGACGTCGACGTGGACGTCGACGTGGACGAGGGCGGGGGGAGACCGACCACGTCCACGACGAGAGCATGTAGGGAGGGGCTTGCCCCTCCCCTCGACTTTGGCCATTTTTCGATCGGTGGGACGTACGACGTTGACCGATGTACCATGACATGCTACGGTTCCCATGAGAGGAGCCCCTCATGTCTGACACTCCCACTTCATTGCCGGATATCTTGGAAGTCATCGATAGCGCTCTTACTGCAGCTCTTCGCGAAGTGCGACGGGCGCGGGCGCGCGGTCCAGTTGCTGCGGGATCGCAGGCTCGCCCCCGAGAGCGGACGTCAAACATCAATCAGTGTCTCGACGTACTTACTGACGCAGGACACCCGCTCCACGTCGCTACCTTGCTCGATGCGCTGACGCAACTCGGCATTACGACCTCTCGGGACGCCCTCGCATCGGCGCTCTCCAAGAAGCTTGCCCCTCACGGGCCGTTCATTCGCACGGCGCCCAATACGTTCGGCCTCGCCGCGCGCGATCAACGCTGATGCTTCTCAATCATCTGGTTCAGGTGCTTCGGCAGCGTTGGTGTGGCGTGTTTCCCCAGGAGCGGACATTCCTGCGCGCAGCGGCGCTGCTCCTCGGCTTGCTCACGACGTATGGTCGGAGGACCGTGTCCCGAGCGTTGTGCGCTGAAGGACGTGCTCAGGTTGACTGGGCTGCCGACTACCGAGCGTTCTCACGATCGCCATGGAAGGCCAGTGAGCTGTTCCTGGGCGTTCTGGCGACGGCACTGCCCCATTTGCCGGAGACCGGCTTTATCACGGCACTGATGGACGACACCTCCCTGCGGAAGCGGAGCCGGGTGATCAAGGCGGCACGCTGGCTGCGGGATGCCTTGTCACCACCGTTCCACGTCAATCTCAAGTACGGGTTGCGCTGCCTGCACCTGGCGCTCGCACTGCCCCTGTACAAGCACGGCCATGGTGCCCGTGCGATCTCGATCGACTTCGAGCTGGCGCCGTCAGCCAAGAAGCCGGGGCGCAAGGCGACCGCCGCCGAGGTCGCGGCGTACCTCAGTGTCAAGGATGCAATGTCGCTCCCGATGAAGGGTGTCCAGGCGCTGACACGGCTGCGCGCCGGGCTCGACTCGCTCGGTGCTTCGACCCGACAACTCCTCGCGGTCGTCGACGGCGGCTACACGAATCAACGGGTCCTTCGCAATCTGCCCGACCGCGTCGACCTGCTCGGCCGCACGCGGAAGGACATTGTCTTGTTCACTCCGGCACAGCCAGGCGGACGGCGCATCTACGGTGACCGACTCCCCACCCCGGATGAGGTCCGAGTCGATCCGAGTCGACCGTATCAGTCGGTGACCTGTCACTACGGTGGTGACTGGCGCACGGTCCGCTACAAGGAACTCTCTAACGTGCTCTGGCGCAGAGGATGTGGGCGCCGTGTGCTGCGTCTCTTGGTCATCGCGCCCACGCCCTATCATGGTCCCGGCCGGGTCGGCCGCATCCTCTACCGGGATCCCGCCTTCCTTATCACCACCGACCTCACGTCCCCAGCTCAAGCACTCATCCAAGCGTATCTCGATCGCTGGCAGATTGAGGTCCTCCATCGTGACCTCAAGTCAGGTCTTGGCCTCGGTCAAGCCCAGGTTTGGTCGGACGAGTCGGTCTCTCGTCTCCACTCCGCCGTCGTCGCCGCCTTCGCGATGCTGACGCTCGCCGCTCTCGAGACGTTCGGCCCAGGCCGAGCCGCCGAGTTTCCACCCCTGCCGCTCTGGCGTCGTCGAGAGCCCCAGCTTCGCCCCTCCCAAGCCGACCTCATCACGCTCTTGCGCAACGACCTGGCGACTCACGACGCGCTCCGACCTCGCCCCGCACCTCGACCCGACACAATATTCAGCGCGCCTGGCTGGAACCTGTCACCTCGCGAGACCTACGCCATGACGTGACCCCGCCCACCCCGACCTTCTCGAAATGGCCAAAGTCGAGGGGAGGGGCTTGCCCCTCCCGGGACCTGGAAAAGCGCGGGTTGCGGTAGGGGAGGGGCTTGCCCCTCCCATGGTCCAT
>JALOLB010000446.1 GCA_025456225.1 Thermoanaerobaculaceae bacterium | reverse complement strand
CAGGGTGACGTGCCCTTCGGTGGGCCCCGACGAGTTCACCAGCCGCTCGATCTCCATCGCCGTGTAGACGCTGGGGAAGACACCGTAGCCGTAGGCCGGGGTCCGCCTGGGATCGAACGTCTTGAAGCCGGTGGCGAGGACGATGGCCCCCACCTCGACGGTGTCGAAGGTCTCGGTCTGGGTGAAGTCGATGGCGTTGCGGTCGGCGCAGACCTCGACGCAGGTCTTCTTGCAGCGCCCGCTCTTGAACTCGATGCAGGCCTCCTGGTCGATGACCACGACCTGCGGCACCGCCTGGGGGAAGGGGATGTAGACCGGCTTGCGCATATTCAGGCCGAGGTTGAACGCGTCCGGCGTCTTGCCCACCTTGTAGACACAGGCCTCGATGCACTCGAGGCAGCCGACGCACGCCTCCTCGACGATGAAGCGCGGCTTGTGGCGCACCTTCACGGTGTAGTTGCCCACGTAGCCGTCCACCCGGTCGACCTCAGCCATCGTCCACAGGGTGATGTTCGGGTTGGAGCGGACCTCCGTCATCTTCGGGGTGAGGATGCAGGCGGCACAGTCGAGCGTCGGGAAGGTCTTGTCGAACTGGGCCATGTGCCCGCCGATCGACGGCTCCCGTTCCACCAGGTAAACGTGCCTGCCGGAGTTGGCGATCGTCAGGGCGGCGTGGATGCCGGCGATGCCCCCGCCCACGATCATCACCGCCGGGTTGATGGGGACCCGCGACCGCTCGAGCGGCTTGTGGAACCGGACCCTGTGCACAGCCGCCCGCAGGAGGTCTTTTGCCTTGGCAGTCGCCTCGGCGAGATCCGTGTGGACCCATGAGTCCTGCTCGCGGATGTTCACCATCTGGAAGTAGTACGGGTTGATCCCGCCTTCGGCGGTGGCTCGCCGGAAGGTGGCCTCGTGGAGGCTCGGTGAGCAGGAGGCGACCACCACCCGCTCAAGGCCGCTGGCCCGGATATCCTCCTTGATCAGCTCCTGGCCTGGGTCGGAGCACATGTACTTGTAGGCCCGCGACACGGTGACGCCGGGCAGGCCCTCCGCGTAGCTCCGCACCGCCTCGACGTCGACCGTCGCGGCGATGTTGGTGCCGCAGTGACAGACGTATACCCCGATCTTCGGCTGGCCGTTGCCGCTCATGTCGGTCGGGCTCATAGGTCACTCCTCTGCGTCGCACCAACGGCTTCCAGCGTCGCGCCCCCGGCGTCCTGCATCCCGCTCATGGCTTCTTCCACCAGCTCAGCAATGTCTCGTACGGCGAGCGTCCCTTCCAGCCCCGTGGTCTTGAGGGCATCACGGAACATGACCAGGTCCTTGGGGCAGGCCACGACCATGGTGCCCGTCCCCTGGAGGCCCGCGGCCTCCCGCACCCGGCTCTCCGCGGGGCGCTCCCCGCCCACGGCGACGTCCTCCATCCAGATCCGCCCTCCCCCAGCGCCGCAGCAATAGGCAGAGGACCGGTTGCGGGGCATCTCGACCAGGTCCGCGCCCAGGCTCGCCAGCACGCGGCGGGGGGCCTCGTACACCCCGCCATAGCGGCCGAGGTAGCACGGGTCGTGGTAGGTGACCCGGGCACCGCCGCTCCGCACGATGGGCAAACGCCCGGACGAGATCAGGTCCTCGATGACCTCCGTGTAGTGTCTGACCCTCCCGTCCAGGCCGTACTCGTGCTTGAGGACGTGGTACGTGTGGGGGTCGGTCGAGAGGCCCTCTTCGCCGAGGCGGCGGACGTCGTTGCCGGCGTTCTGCTCGCCATCAAAGAGGATCCCGAAGTCCAGGCCGGCCCGGTTGAAGACCCGCGCCGTCGTCCGGGTGACCTCCTGGACCCGCGGGTCGAACGACGCGTAGTCGCCCACGTACCAGAGGTACTCGACCGGCTCCTTGCGCGCATCCTTGACCTCGAACTCGAGGTCGCGCGTCCACTTCGGCCTGCTCCGGGGCGATTGGCCGAACGAGTTCCCGTAGCGGGTCATGCCCATCAGCATGTCCTGGACGCCGGCGCCGACCTCGCCCTGGCCGATCAGGTGCCGGCGCATCTGGATGATGAGCGGGATGTGCTCGTTGAACACCGGGCAGCGCTCCATGCAGGCCCCACAGGTGGTGCAGGCCCAGATGGCGTCCGCGCCGACGACATCGATGAGGCTCGAGGTTCCGTTCCGGCCCGATGCAGCCCCCAGGACCATCAGCTTCACGTCATGGACGAGATCCTGGGGCGACAGGACCCCGCCACCGGCGAAGGCAGGGCAGGCGCGGTCGCACCGGCCGCATTCGGCGCAGGAGATGCCATTGAGGAGCTCGCGCCAGGTGAACTCCTCCAGGCGCGCGGCGCCCTCCGACGGCGGCGGCACGCCCCCGCTGGCCGTGGCTGCGGTCAGGACGTTGAACGGAGATGCCAGCAGGTGGAGGTGCTTCGAGTACGGGAGGTAGGCAAGGAACACCAGGACCGTCACGATGTGCACCCACCACATCGCCACGTACAGCGACTCGGCAGCGGATGTCGACAGTTCGCCCAGCCCGGCCTTTGCAGCCTGGCCGACCAGGAACGTCACCACGAGCAGGGTGATGAGAGCGAGGATGATCGTCGCGTCCCGCGACTGTGACAGTCGCAGCGGAGGACGGAGGTAGCGGCGGACGGCGGCGCCGGCCAGCGCGACGAGACAGGCCATGCTGATGAGCACCATCGGGACCGAGACCAGGGGAATCTCGTCGGGGTATGGGATCGGCAGGAACGGGAGCAGACCCCGCAGCAGGCTCCAGGCAAAGGTGGAGGCATAAAACACGAAGGCCCAGAAGATGACGAGGTGGGCCAGCCCGATCCCGGGGTTGTCGAACATCCGGCGCTCGGCCGCAATCGTGACCAGGGTGCTCCAGAGACGGCGCGGCAGCCGATCCCAGCGGGGTTCCGGCCGACCCCGGGCCAGGACCCCCAGAATCCGGTAGACCCGCCAGCCGAAGAGGACGAACGCAACCGCTGCCAACCCCCACAGGTAGACGGAGCCCGGGATCCCCAGGTATGTCGCGGCGGTCGGGTCCGGCACCGGCGCTAGTCCTTCCGCTTCCGGACGGCCTCGGCCATCGCCTCGAGGACGTCGGTCGCGTCATCGACGATGCCGAAGTCGGCGACGGAGAAGATGGGTGCGCCGGCGTCGGTGTTGACGGCGATGATCAGCTCAGCGTCCTTCATGCCCTCGACGTGCTCAGGGGCACCGCTGATCCCGGCAGGTTAGTAGAGGCGGGGATTGACGGTCACGCCCGTCTTCGCGACCTGGCGGTCCTGTTTCAGCCAACCCTGGTCGATCACCGGGCGCGAGCCGCAGACGGCACCACCAAGCACATCGGCCAGGTCCTCGGCGACCTCGATGTTCGCCTCGCTGCTGATGCCCCGGCCCAC
>JALOLB010000040.1 GCA_025456225.1 Thermoanaerobaculaceae bacterium | reverse complement strand
CGGGCAAGTCAACCGCCGCCCCCCGCCCGCCCGGGCTTCAGGCTCAAGGCTCAAGGCTCATGGCTCCCCCGCCCTCCCTTGAGGTGAACCTACCTTGGTATGGGTGGGCGGTGGACCTGAAGCCTTGAGCCTTGAGCCTTCCCGGGCGGGTGGTGGACCTCAAGCCTTGAGCCTCCCCGGGTGGGCGGTGGATCTGAAGCCTTGAGCCTGAAGCCTGACGCCTGGGCGGGCCTACTGGGACTGACCGGCACCCGACCGGCGCAGGGAGCGGGCGATCAAACCGAGACCGCCCGCGATCAGCGCCAGCATGAGGAGCGTGTTGTACAGGCTCGTGGGCTGGAAGTAGATGCGCAGGTTCGCGAGGATGCCGGCGACGATGATCAGCGCCCCGGCGCCGGTCACGATCCAACCCACCAGGCTCTTGCCGTCGAAGAACAGGAAGCCGATCCCCACCAGCAACGGCACGAGGGTCAGCCCGAAGGTCTGGCCTCCCCACCAGGACCAGAACCCCGAGTGCACCTCGACCTGGTTGAGCAGGAGGTAGCCCCCCACCACGACCATCGCCAGCCCGCCAAAGAACATCCACAAGCCACCGGGAGTGCCGCCCGCGCCCTTGATTTCCATGCCGGCCATTCTACCCGAGGCGCGTCGGGACGCCACATGCCGTCCGCTGGCCGCTCCCGGCAGTCGGCACCTCAGGGACGGGTGCTGCGATCGGTTGTGCGGCCCCCGGCGGCACGGGCGGCCGTGTACAGCCGCCGGGCCGCCTCCACGAGGGCAGGCGGGCTCCAGCGCGCCCGCGCCATGGCCACGGCCCGGTCTCCCGCCTTCCGCAGGCGTGCGGGCTCGGTCCCCCAGGAGCGCAGCAGGCGACCAAGTGCCGCAGAATCTGCGGCAGCGAAGAGCTCCCCGGTCGCCCCGGGCTCCACGAGGTCCGTCACCCCGGGAAGGTCGGCCGCCAGGGACGGCAGCCCGCAGGCGGAGGCCTCGGCGATGGCGCGATGCCCCCAGTCCGAGCCGGCGGCCGGAAACACGAAGAGGTCCATGGCAGCGTAGAGGTCCTCGAGCCCGGCCTCGACGTACCCCGCCCAGGCCAGCCGCTCCACCACCCCGAGGCTCGCCGCCAGGGTCTGCAACGCCGCGACCCCGGGGCCCTTGCCGATGATCAGGCCCCAGACGCCGGGAGCCGCCGCGACGCCGCGGATGAACACGTCGTGCCCGCGGGTCCCGTCGATCTTGCCGATGGTTCCGGCCACCACCGCGTCCGCCGGCACTCCGAGTCGGGCGCGCACACCCTCCCGGTCCCCGCCCGGCGCAAACCGCGGCTCGAGCGCCACCGGCAGCACCTCCGACGGAATCGTGCGGAGCACCGGCAGGCACCGGGCCAGGTCGACCATCGCGGAGTTGGCGAGACCCAGCCCGGCGGTGCCGCGGAACAGCCAGCGGTGAAAGAGGTTCGGCCTGAGGTGGTCCGGGTGTCGCACGGACCTCACGAGAACCGGGGTCCGGGGCCCGGGGTCCGGGGCCCGTCCCCTGTCCCCTGTCCCCCGTGCCCTGTCCCCTGCCGGGTTGGGGGCCTCTCCCCTCTCCCCTCTCCCCTCTCCCCTGCCTCCGAGCGCCAGCTTCGCCAGCAGGTGGTCGTGCGGCAGATGGCAGTGGACGAGGTCACACCCGGCCGCGAGCGCGCGGACGCGCCGGACGGCACGCAGGAGGTCTCCGGGGCCTCGCTCCTTGGCCAGGATGGCGTGACACCAATCGAGGCCCCGCAGCCGCTCCTCCAGACCCCGACCGGGCCGGAAGACGAGCTGACAGTCCTCCCCCGCCTCCCGCAGCGCCTCCGCCAGTTGCAGGGCGGTGGCGGCGGCGCCGGTCCACCGGTCGGCCGCGACAATCTGGAGCACCCTCATCCCGCCCATCCTCCCCTGCCACCCCCCCTCCCCGCAACCCCCACCCGGTGATCGGTGATCGGTGGTCGGTGCTCGGAGGGTGGACGTGGGCGCCATCCAACATCGACCAGGTGGGTGGGGGTCGCACCCCGGACCCCGGACCCCGCACCCCAACCAACCCGACGACCCTTGGACCCCAATTGCTTCTCCCGTCCCCTCTCCCCTGGGTGGGCAGGCGGCATGGTACGATGCCGGCGGAGGCTGCCATGGCCGTCGACCCACAGTTGTTGGAGCTTCTGGTCTGCCCGACCTGCAAGGCCGACCTGGAGATGCGTGCACTTCCCGCCCCGACCTGCAGCATGCTGGTCGACCGCTATCGCGACAAGTTCCGTGACGAGGTCCCGGAGGTCCACGAGGGCCTGCGGTGCACGAGCTGCCACAAGACGTACCCCATCGTCAGCGACATCCCGGTCATGCTGGTGGACGAGGCCCTGCCGGCGGAGGAGTAACTCCTCGTGCTCTCCCGCGCCGGGCTGCCCTGTGCCGTCGCGGCAGGTCTGCTGGTGGCCGTGGCCGTCACCTCCTCCCGCCTCGGCATCGCCAACCCACTGCTTGCCCTCTTCCTCGCCGCGCTGGTGTGGGCATGGCGTCGCGGCGAGCTGACCGGCGGACCCTGGGCGCGGCCGCTCCTGGGGCCTCTGGCGTTCTTCGTGGCGACGTCCCTGGTCTCGGCGGTGGCGTCCCTGGACCTGGTGGAGAGCCTGGACGGCCTGCCGCGGCATCTCATCCTGGCGTTCGTCCCGCTTGCCGCGTTTCTCATCGACGAGAGCTGGTGGCGGCGGTTCGTGGTCACCCTCGGCATCGTCACCACCGTCCTGGCGGTGTGGGGCATCGTCCAGTTCCTGCAGGGCGCAGACAACCTCGACAACCGGATCCAGGGACCGATGTCCCACTACATGATCTACTCCGGCTGGATGCTCCTCGCCGTGCTGGTCCTGCTCTCTGACCTGCTCCTCCGGCCTGGCCGCCAGCGATGGCTGCTGCTGGTCCCGACGGCCGGGGGATCCCTGGCGATCCTCATGTCCCTCACCCGCAACGCCTGGGCGGGGTTGGCGGTCGGGCTGCTGCTGCTCGCTGCGGTCTGGAGGCGGTGGCTGCTGCTCGCGTACCCCGCCATCGCGCTGGTCATCTGGCTGGCCCTTCCGCGCACCGTGCTCGACCGCGCCTTCTCGGCCGTGGACCCCCGCCAGCACTCCAACTACGACCGGCTGTGCATGGCCATCTCGGGGGTGCAGATGGTCCGGGACTACCCGCTCACCGGGGTCGGCCTCGGCATGGTCACGCGGTTGTATCCCCTCTACCGCCGCGACGACGCGCCGCGATGGAAGGTGCCCCACCTCCACAACAACCCGCTGCAGATCGCCGCGGAGCGGGGCCTGCCGGCGCTGGGGGCCTATCTGTGGCTGCTCGCAGCGTTCTTCGCATCGACCTGGCGTGCGCTTCCAGGGCTTCGGGGGGTGCGCCGGGCGGCCGTCGCATCGTCTCTCGTGGCGATCCTGGGCATCACCGTCGCCGGGCTGTTCGAGTACAACTTCTGGTCGGCGCCCGTACAGTACTTGACTCTGGTCGTGATGGGGGTCGGTGTCGGGATGGCCGAGCGAGGTCCCGAATGAACCAGTCGAGAGTGCAGGGGGGCAAGTTGAGAGTTGAGAGTCGAGAGTCGAGAGTTCCCCCTCCCACCCGGGAGGGTTTGGCCCTGGCTCGCGCCGACTGGGTGGCTGGGGTCGTTGACTCTCGACTCTGGACTCTCAACTCTCGACTCTCGACTCCCCGCCGCCGACTCTCGACTCTCGACTCTCGACTCTCGACTCCCCTCCGCCGACTCTCGACTCTCGACTCTCGACCGGGTGGGCGGGGGTGATGTCCGCGCAGATCTGGTCGGTGGGCGAGCTCATCGCCGCGGTCAACGCCAGCCTCAAGGGGTTCGGCGAGGTGTGGGTGCGGGGCGAGGTGTCGGGCGTCAAAATCGCCGGCTCCGGCCACCGTTACTTCCAGCTCAAGGACAGCGACGGGGTGCTCTACTGCGCGATGTGGGCGAGCTTCGCCGACCGCCTGCGCTTCAAGCTCCAGGACGGCCTGGCGGTGCTGGTGCGCGGCAAGCTCGAGGTGTACCCGGGCCGCGGCTCCCTGCAGCTCATCGTCTCGGAGGTGCAGCCCCAGGGCATCGGCGAGCTGCAGCTCGCCTTCGAGCAGCTCAAGGCCAAGCTGGCCGGCGAGGGGCTCTTCGCCCCCGAACGCAAGCGGCCTCTCCCGGCCCTGCCCCGGCGCCTCGGGCTGGTCACGTCCTCCTCCGGCGCCGCCGTGCGCGACGTGCTCAAGGTCCTCACCCGCTGGCCCCACCTCGAGGTCCTCCTCTACCCCGTGCGGGTGCAGGGAAAGGGCGCCGAGGGCGAGATCGCGCGCGCCGTGCGGTATCTGGGCCGCTCGGGCCTCGTCGACGTGCTCCTGGTCGTGCGCGGCGGCGGCTCCCTCGAGGACCTCTGGAGCTTCAACGAGGAGATGGTGGCCCGTGCCATCGCCGCCTCGCCCATTCCCGTGATCTCCGGAGTGGGCCACGAGGTGGACTTCACCATCGCCGACTTCGTGGCCGACATCCGCGCCGCCACGCCGACCCAGGCCGCCGAGCTGGTGGTGGCCCGGCTCGAGGGCCAGCTCCGCCGTGTCGAGCAGGCTGCCGAGCGCGCCGGCCACCTGTTCGGGGGCCGGTTGGAGCGGGCCCGGCTCCGGCTCCAGGGCGCGGAGGGGGCCCGTGGCCTCGCGCGTCTCCCGGCCCGCCTGCAGGAGCTCGACCAGCGCGTGCGCCGTCTCGAGGCGCTGCCACACCTGCTGCGCGCGCTGGTTCAGCTCCGGCACCGCCGCCTCGACGGGGCGGCGTCCCGCCTCTACCACTGGCCAGTGCGGTTCGGCGCTCCCCGGCGCCGGGAGCTGGTGACGGCGCGGCTGGCCGTGGCGGCGGAGCGCGTGCGCTCCCTGGTGCGCCGGCGGAGTGTCGAGCTGACCGGCCAGGAGCGGGCGCTGGCCGCCCTCTCGCCTGAGAACGTCCTGCAGCGGGGGTACTCGATCACCGCTCGGGAGCACGACCCGACGCCTCTGCGTGACGCCGGCACCGTGCTCCCCGGCGAGCGCCTGCTGACGCGCCTCGCCCACGGGGAGGTACGTTCGATGGTTCAAGGCAGCGAGGGCTCCCAGAGCTCGCTCTTCGAAGAGGAAACCTGATGCAAGTCGAGAGTCGAAAGTCGAGAGTCGTAAGACTCAACACCAAGGTCGAGAGTCGTGAGTCGAGGGAGAGGAGTCGAGAGTCGAGAGTCGAGAGTCGGAAGTCAACGACCCCTGCCCGCCACCCCTGGCGAGGCATTGCCACTCCCTCCCGGGCGGGAGGGGGAGCTCTCGACTCTCGACTCTCAACTCTCGACTGGTTCCGGAGGGGGCAATGAGCACGGAAACGTTCGAGGACGCCCTGACGCACCTGGAAGACGTGGTCAAGCGCCTGGAGGACGACTCGGTGGGCCTCGAGGAGGCGCTCAAGCTCTTCGAGAAGGGCGTCAAGCTGTCGCGGCGCTGCCGCTCGCAGCTCACCGAGGTGGAGTCCCGGGTCGAGCAGCTCCTGGCCGAGGCCGCCGACGGCGAGAAGCCCGCCACGAGGCCCTTCACAACCGAGGAGGCCTGAGTTGGGCATCCTGGCCTTCCTGGCGTCGGAGCGCGAGACAGTGGACGCCGCTCTCGAGCGGGTTCTGCCTCCGAACGACACCTGGCCACGCCGCCTGCACGAGGCCATGCGCTACGCGGTGTTCGGCGGTGGCAAGCGGGTGCGGCCGATCCTCGCCCGCGTGGCGTGCCGCGCCGCCGGCGGGGACCCCGACCTCATCCTCGAGGCGGCCTGCGCCCTGGAGCTGATCCACACCTACTCCCTCATCCACGACGATCTGCCGGCGCTCGACAACGACTCCCTCAGGCGGGGCCGTCCCACCGTCCACGTGGCGTACGACGAGCCGCTCGCCATCCTGGCCGGGGACGCCCTGCTCACCGAGGCGTTCATCGTGCTTGGCACCCATCCGGAGGGCGAGGCGATGGCGTCGCGCCGGGCCGAGGCCTGTCACCTGGTGGCGCTGGCCGTGGGCTCGCGGGGGATGGTTGGCGGGCAGGTGGAGGACCTCGAGGCCACCGGCAAGGCCCCGGACGCCCAACGCCTCGAGCGCATCCACCGCGCCAAGACCGGGGCGCTGCTGGCAGCCTCGGTCGAGCTCGGGGCCGTGCTCGCGGGTGTGGACCGGAGCACGCGCCAGCGGTTTGCGGCGTTCGGCCAGAGCCTCGGCCTCGCCTTCCAGATCGCCGATGATATCCTCGACGTGACGGGAACGGCTGCGAGTCTCGGCAAGAGCCCTGGCAAGGACGTGGCCGCAGGGAAGCTGACGTACCCCGCCGTCTACGGCCTGGCCGCTGCGCGTCAGGAGCTGACCCGGATCACCGCCACCTTGCGGGCCGAGGCCAGGGAGCTCGAAGGTCCCAGAGGGAAGCTTGCCTCGTTGGTGGACTACATTGCCAGTCGGGACCGTTAGGGGAGCCATGAGTATTCTGGACCGAGTCAACAGCCCCCACGACCTCCGCCAGCTCGAGGGCGAGGTGCTGCCCGAGCTGGCCGAGGAGCTGCGGCAGTTCCTGCTCTCCGGCGTGAGTCAGACCGGCGGCCACCTCGCCTCGAGCCTGGGCGCCGTCGAGCTGACCATTGCCCTCCACTACGCCTTCGACACGCCGCGGGATCAGTTCGTGTGGGACGTGGGGCACCAGTGCTACCCCCACAAGGTCCTCACCGGCCGACGCGACCGCTTCCACACCCTGCGCACCTACGGCGGCATCTCGGGGTTCCTGAAGCGCGAGGAGAGCGAGTACGACGTCTTCAACGCCGGCCACGCCTCCACCTCCATCTCCGCGGCCCTGGGCATCGCCACGGCCCGCGACCTCAAGGGTGAGAGCTTCCGGGTCGCCGCCATCATCGGCGACGGCTCGTTCACCGGCGGGCTGGCCATGGAGGGCCTCAACCAGGCCGGCTTCCTCGGCAAGCGCATGATGATCGTGCTCAACGACAACGAGATGTCGATCGCGCCCAACGTCGGGGCCTGGCAGGGGTACCTCAACCGCATCATCCACGGCCAACCCTATCGGCGCCTGAAGGACGAGGTCGAGCAGTTCCTGCGCTCGATCCCCCGCGTCGGCGAGGGCATGATCAAGTGGGCCAAGCAGGCCGAGCAGATGGGCAAGCAGCTCCTGGTCCCCGGGAACCTCTTCGAGGAGCTGGGCTTCAAGTACGTCGGGCCGATCAACGGGCACTCCATTCCCCAGCTCGTGGCGACCTTCAGGGAGTACCGCGACTACGGTCACCCCGTGCTCGTCCACGTCGTGACGCGCAAGGGTCAGGGCTACAAGCCGGCCGAGCAGGACCCGGTCTTCTGGCACGGCGCCAACCCCTTCACGATCACCACAGGCGAGGTCAAGAAGTCGTCCGGCCCGCCCTCCTACACCAAGGTCTTCGCGGCGACCCTCACCGATCTGGCCCGGCAGGACCCCCGCATCGTGGCCGTCACCGCGGCCATGGCCGAGGGCACCGGCCTCGACGTCTTCGCCCGCGCGCACCGCGATCGTCTCTTCGACGTGGGGATCTGCGAGGAGCACGCCGTCACCTTCGCCGGCGGCCTCGCCACGCGCGGCATGCGCCCGGTCGTGGCGATCTACTCGTCGTTCCTGCAGCGCGCCTTCGACCAGGTCTTCCACGACGTCTGCCTGATGCGCCTGCCGGTCGTCTTCGCCCTGGACCGCGGCGGCCTGGTCGGCTCCGACGGGCCCACGCACCACGGCGTCTACGACCTCTCCTTCCTGCGGTGCCTGCCCGAGCTGGTGGTGATGGCCCCCAGGGACGAGGACGAGCTGCGTCACATGCTGGCCACTGCCATCGCCCTGGACCGCCCGTCAGCCCTGCGCTACCCCCGCGGCAACGGGTACGGGGTCAAGATGGACGGCGTGCCGCGCCTGCTGCCGGTCGGCAAGGCGGAGATGCTCCGCTCCGGCCGCGACGGCGTGATCTGGGCGATCGGCATCATGGCGACGGAGGCCCTGCGTGCCGCGGAGCGTCTGGTCAGCGAGGGCGGTCCGGACCTCACCGTGGTCAATGCCCGCTTCGTCAAGCCGCTGGACACCGAGCTGCTGACCGCCCACCTGCGCCCCGGGGCACGCATCATGACCGTGGAGGAGAACGCCCTGGACGGGGGGTTCGGCTCCGCGGTCATGGAGGCGGCCTCGAAGCTCGGCGCACGGGACGTGGTCTTCGAGCGCCTGGGGGTACCCGACGAGTACCAGCCCCACGGCTCCCAGGACCTCCTGCGCGCCCGCCTCGACCTCGACGTGGAGGGCATCTGCCGACGCGCCAAGGCCTTCTTCCCGATCGCCCAGTCCGGCCCCCGCCCGGTGGCGAAGCGGGACACCGCGTAGGACAGGCCTCAGGCCTCAGACCTCAGGCCTCAGGAGAGACAGGCCTCAGGTTCTCCACCCACTCACCCACCCGACCTCAGACCTCAGCTCCTCCCTCCCAGGCAGTTCCTTGGTGTTCCTGAGGTCTGAGGTCTGAGGCCTGAGGCCTTCTTGAGGCCTGAGGTCTGCCTACTTGAGGATGACGGTGTCGCCCTGGCGGGTGAGGAAGACGGTCTGCTGGTGGGGGCCGAGGGTGACCTGACCGTAGCCGCTCAGGCTCTGCAGGACCTCACCCGAGCCCTCCCGGCGCACGATGAGCTGAATGCCGTAGCGGAACCCCCCTGCCGGCGCCTCGTCCACGACGATCTCGGGCGCCAGGTCCAGCACGAGCTGCACGCCGTTGAGGTGCAGCCGGAGCTCGGCGATCTCCCCGGGCGCCAGCCGTACCTCGCTGTAGATGGTCAGCCGCTCGACCGGTCCCGGCGGTGGCTCGGGCACAACCATCTCCGACCCGTACCTGGGGCCCGGGAAGTGGAGGTACTGCTCCTGCCACCACGGCTGGTGCCGGCGGCGTCCCTGGCCGAAGACCGAGAAGAGAGCGTCGTTGCCTTCGTACAGGTAGTCCGAGGCGCGGAACAGGGCATCGTTGGCTCCACCGTTGTTGAGCCAGTGCGCACCCTCGTAGAGCCAACCCTGGAAGCCCTGCTTCTGGCCTCCGAAGAGCTGCCCCGACTGCTGCGCCACCGCCGCCGCAGCCAGCAGCAGACCCGCCGCGCCGATCCAGAGCGTCCTGTTCATACGACCAATATAGGCTCCAGTCTCTCGGCCGCCCAGGCCAGCGAGGAGGCAGGGACCAGGCGAGCAGTGTTTCTGCAGCCGCCGAGCAGGCGACGAGCGGTGCCACACACCTCGACATCACGGGCAGGTACCCGGGACGAGGTACCATCCGCACCGATGCGTGGAGCCCCCGAGCCGTCGGCCGAGCCTGCCGGGTGCATCGAGACCCTGCGGGAGGGGCTCCGACAGCTCGCGCGTCAGAGTGCCTCGAGGACGTCCTTCGCGGAGGACCTCCAGGCGCTCCTCCAGGACGGTGGCGTCTGCACCACCACTACCGTTCTCAGCCCGGGATCGCGCCTGGCCGCAACTCTCGCGTCACGCCCGGCGGCCGACGCGGTGAGCCCTGCCCCCCTCCCGGTGGCGATCCCTCTCTCCTTCGGCGAGCAGACCCTGGGCGCCTTGCGCCTGGAGGGTGTGGCCTCGGCGTGGCGGGACCCCGAGGTCCTGGGAAGGCTCGCGGTCGAGGTGGCGGCGTGCCTGGCCTACCAGCAAGCGCGGTGGGCGCTGGGAGAGCGCGTCAAGGAGCTGTCGTGCCTGTACGCGATCGCCCAGCTCGGCGACCAGGGCGGAAGCCTCGAGGAGACTCTCTTCACGATCGCCAGGCTGCTCCCCTTCGCCTGGCAGCACTCGGATGCCTGCCTCGCCCGGATCGTGCTGGACGGGCGCACCCTCGGGGCTCCGCGTTCAGTCGGGGAGGTCGCCACCCAGGCGGCACCCGTGCTCGTGGACGGGGTCGAGCGCGGCCGCGTCGAGGTGGCCTACGCTCGTGTGTTCCCCCAGGCGGAGGAAGGCCCGTTTCTCCGGGAGGAGCGCAATCTCATCGACGAGGTCGCCCGGCAGGTCGGCCAGCTCGTCCACCGGCGGGCCGCCGAGGAGGAGCGGGCCGCCCTGGCGGAACGGTTGCGCCACTCCGAGCGGCTGGCGAGCGTGGGTCGCCTGGCCGCCGGCGTCGCGCACGAGCTCAACGAGCCCCTGGGCGCCATCCTGGGCTACACCCAGCTCGTGCAGAAGGCGTCGCCGCTGCCCGAGCAGTCGGCGGCCGACCTCGACCGCATCGTCAAGGCGTGCCTGCACGCCCGCGAGATCGTGCGCAACCTCCTCCTCTTCGCCCGCCAGGTCCCCCCCCGCCTGGTGCCAACCGACCTCAACGTGGTGGTGCACGAGGTCCTCCACTTCATGCACGGACGGTGCGAGCGAGCCGGGGTCCAGGTGATCCTGCGGCTCGAGCCGGACCTGCCCCCGATCCCGGCCGACGCCGCCCAGCTCCAGCAGGTGCTCGTCAACCTGGTGGCGAATGCGGTGCAGTCCATGCCGGCAGGCGGGTCCTTGACGCTGTCGACCCGCAGCGACAGTGTCGAGGTGGCGATGGCGGTTGCCGACACCGGGCTCGGCATGCGGGATGACGTCCGGACCCGTATCTTCGATCCCTTCTTCACCACCAAGGAGGTCGGGCAGGGCACCGGCCTGGGCCTCGCGGTCGTGCACGGCATCGTCGAGGCGCACGGCGGTCGGATTCTCGTCAGCAGCTCGCTGGGCCAGGGCTCCACCTTCGAGGTCCGCCTGCCCTTTGGCCGCCGCGAGGCCGTGCTACCTTGAGCCGCCATGGATGATCTCCAGCAGGGCCGCCGCGAGGCCGTCATGACCTCCAGGGCCTGGCGCGCGATGCGCCAGGAGATCCGGAGCCGCCGCGAGACGGCCCGCCGCGAGAGCTACACCCAGGCTCGCCCCGAGTTCACCGACGGCGACGTGCTGCTGTTCCGCGGGCGGGGGCCCATGAGCCGCACGATCCGCGCCCTCACCGCGAGCCCCTACTCCCATGTCGGGCTCGTCATGCTCTTCGAGGGCCGCGTCTACTGCGTCGAGGCGGTCGGCAAGGGGGTCCGCCTCATCCTCATGTCCGAGGCCGTGCGCCAGTACCACGGCGGCATCGACTACTACCGACTGGTCGAGGCCACCCCCGAGCAACGCCGTGGCGCCCTCAGCTTCTGCCTCCAGCAGCTCGGCAAGCTGTACGACCACGCTGGCCTGTTGCGCTTCCTGGCTGTCCTGGTGCTGCGCCGCAAGCCACGCGCCTGGCGTGACCGCTACTGGTTCTGCTCGGAGCTGGTGGCGGCCGCCTACCGCTCCCGTGGAATCACCCTCGCCGCGGAGCGCCCCGCCTACACCTCACCGGCCGATCTCGCCCTCAGCCCCCTTCTCCAGCTCAGCTTCGTCATCAAGCCGGATCTCTGAAAGGTGATTGGGCGCACCGTGGCTGCATTGCGACCCCCTGCCGCACCCGGTATACTCGCGCCAACTGTTGCGAGGGCAAAAAGATGGCGAACATCTCCCACATCTGCGAGCAGTGCGGCAAGGAGCTGGTGGTCCCCGACCGGTACCTGGGGCGGGCCCTCAAGTGCCCCCACTGCGGCCAGGGCTTCCGCGTCGCACCCCAGCCCGCGGCGCCACCGGAGCCTCCTGCACCGCGCCCCGCACCCCCGGACATGCCGGCCGAGCCGTTCGGATCGGCCCCGACCGCCCCGCCGGACGAGCTTCAGGACGGACCGCCGGCCCAGTTCTCCGCCGAGGCATCGGTCCGCTTCGCGGTCAAGCGCATCGACGTGTTGACGGCCGCCAAGGTCACCGCGGCGCTCCACGGCATTCTCGGCCTCCTGATCGGCCTGGGCGCCGCGCTCATGATCCTGCTGGTGCCGATGCCCCTCTCGGCCCGCGGGCTCTTCTCGCTCGGCAAGGGCCTCGTCGCCGTGCTGGCGCTCGTCGCCGTGCCGGGAACCTACCTGGTGGTCGGGTTCGTCTCCGGCGCCCTGCTTGCGGCCCTCTACAACCTCGCAGCCAGGATCGTCGGCCCCATCAAGGTGGAGCTGGAATAGCCTCCCCCACCCACCCTGGCCTCAGGTTCTCCGCCCGCCCCACCACCCGGCCTCAGGCCTCAGGTGGAATGGGCCTCAGGGGTTCCACCCACCCCACACCCGGCCTCAGGCCTCAGCATCCCCACCCGACCAGAGCGCTGCTGGTTGTTCCTGAGGCCTGAGGTCTGAGGCCTGAGGCCTGAGGTCTGAGGCCCGAGGCCTGTCTTGCCTGAGGCCCGAGGCCTGTCTTGCCTGAGGCCTGAGGCCTGTCTTGCCCGAGGCCTGAGAGCGTGTGAAGAAATCGCGAGGCTGGGGTGCACGGGGTGATGTGGAGCGGCGGCCGTCGTGCGATCCGGGGATCTTCTTGAATGAAGTGTTACTATGTAGTATGATTCGCATATGAGACAGCCGTCACGCGATAGCAATTTTGAAAGCGATGCAGAAGGTCTCTTCCCCGACTTCACCGAAGATCCGCGTCCGCGTCCGGAGACGGGTGGCCTCGCCTCTGCGCCACCGGCGCCCCGTCTGCGGCAGGCCGTCCGCGAGCAGGTCCTGTTGCGGCCGGTGCATCTCGACGGGCTGGTGAGCCAGGACCACCAAGTCCGTGCCATCTGGGCGTACGTCGAGGAGCTCGATCTGACCGCGTTGTACGAACCGATCAAGGCCGTCGATGGGCATTCTGGGCGCGCCGCCACCGACCCGAAGATTTTCCTCGCGCTGTGGCTGCATGCGACCTTGCAGGGGGTGGGGAGCGCGCGGGCGCTCGAGCGTCTGTGCGATGAGCACGTCGCCTATCAATGGCTGTGTGGCGGGGTTGGGGTGAACCACCACACCTTGGCGGATTTCCGTGTCCAGCATGATGACGTCTTGAGCGAGCTGCTGAGTCAGGGCGTGGCGGTGCTGATGGCGCAAGGGGTGGTGACGCTCGAGCGGGTGGCGCAGGATGGCGTCCGGGTGCGGGCGTCGGCTGGGGCGGCGTCGTTCCGGCGGGGACCGACGCTGCGGCGGTGCCTGAAGGAGGCGGCCCAGCAGGTGCGGACGTTGCGCAAAGAGCTCGAAGAGGATCCCGGGGCAACGCAGCGACGGCAGCAGGCGGCGCGGCAGCGAGCAGGGACGGAGCGCCTCCAGCGCGTGCGGGCGGCACTGCGGCGGTTGCCGGAGCTCGCTGCGAAGAAGAAGCCCAAGGACAAGCAGGCAGCGAGGGTCTCAACAACCGACCCTGAGGCCACGGTGATGAAGATGGCGGACGGCGGATTTCGCCCCGCGTACAACGTCCAGCTCGCCACCGACACGGCGACCCAGGTCATTGTGGGTGTGGATGTGAGCACGTCCGGCAGCGACCAAGGTCAGATGGCACCGATGGTGGACCAGCTTGTCACACGCTACGACACGGTGCCGCGCGAAATGTTGGTTGACGGGGGGTTTACGAAGAAGGAGGACATTGAACGGTTGGCACAAGCGGATCGCACCTGCGTGGTCTTTGCTCCTGTCGCGATGCCCAGGGTGGAGGGCATTGACCAGTTTCTGCCGAAGCCTGGGGATAGCGAGGTGATTGCCGCCTGGCGCCGGCGTATGGCCACCGATGGAGCCAAGGTCATCTACAAGCAGCGTGCCGCCACCGCGGAGTGCGTCAATGCGCTGGCACGCAACCGCGGTCTCCACCAGTTCCCCGTCCGTGGCCAACGCAAGGTGCGGGCGATTGCCCTGCTCTTCGCCCTCGCCCACAACTTCATGCGTACGGTGGCGCTGCGCACGCTCGCCGTGCAACCAGCCTAGAAACCACGAAAAGGCCGCTTCTTTCGCCCGAATCAGACCCCTGACGTCACCTTCAGGGTCAAGCGCCGGCCCTTCGCGATCCCACGTCCGCAACCAGAACGAAATCCCTCGGACTACGACGTGGCACACCCACCCTTCCCTTCTTGCGTGACGACCTCTGTGGAAACCACCGCTCGGCGGTTCATTCACGGTCTCTGAGGCCTGAGGCCTGTCTTGCCTGAGGCCTGAGGCCTGTCTTCAGAATTCCCGCAGCGACTCATGGGCGCCCTTGTGCATCTCGTACCAGTAGTCGAGGGCGGCGGCGTGCTTGTCGGCGGAGAAGCGGTCCAGCCAGCGCCCCAGCTCGGGATCCTGGTTGCCCTCGACGTCGCGCTTGCGCTGCAGGAAGAGGTGCACCCAGTCGATCGACCGCTCCGACTCCCAGAACACCGAGGCGTTGCGCGAGTTGATACGGCTGGCGGTCACCTCGATCCCCCTCATGAAGGTGTCGCGAAGGCCGAACAGGGACTCCACGACCTCGGGCAGCATGTCCTCCGCCCACGCACGGTGGAAACGGCACATGCCCAGGTTGTCGAGGATCAGCTCGCGCCGCAGCCGCTCGGCGTTCATCCGCCCGAGCTCGCGCGGCGGCACGAACTCCTGGCCGTAGAACATGTAGTACTTCCCCATCATGGGCATGGGCGCCAGTGCGCCCGGTGTCCAGTACTGGTTCGGGACCATCCAGCCCTTGCGCGCGAACGCGGTGTAGACGAAGAGGTCCATGACCTGCCGGCCCTTCTCCCGGGCCAGGTGGCGGGCCCGGCGCCGCGCCCCCTGGTCGAGGCGGAGGTGCCCCCTGCCGGCCACGATCCCGTCCAAGAGCTGGCACCCGAGCTCGGCGTTGTGCGCCGAGTCCGCCTCGGCGGCGAACCCGGCCGGCGTGAAGGCGGGCCGATCGCTGACACCGAGCTCCTCTGGCGTCAGCAGCCCCTCGTGGAGGCACTCGAGCATCCACGACAGCACGCCCCCCACCGAGATCGCGTCGAAGCCGTAGGCGTCGGCGTGGTGGTTGAGCCGCTCCGCACCGCGCTGGTCGAAGATGCCGCACTGGGGACCCATGGTCTGGTAGGGCTCGTAGTCCTTCTTGAACGGGCCGTGCATCTTCTTGCACACCGCCGCGCATGGCTCGCCACAGGTGTGCTGCTTCTTGGGCCTGATGGTCTCCTCGTTGAACTGCCTGAGGTAGTGGGCGAGCACGAGACGCTCGTGGACGTCGATCCGCTGCGCCTCGTCCCAGTGGATGCTGGACGAGTTGAAGGAGAGCATGGCGCCCTTGACGGTCGCGTAGTTGACCCCGAAGGTGCCGCCGGTGTGGAACTTGGGATCGAACCGATACTTCGTCGTCGCCTCGAAATCCTTCGCCGCCAGCTTCTTCTGGTAGCGCTGCTGGAACCACTCGTCGGCCACTCTGCGGTCGCGGAAGTCCTCGTCGACGAACGAGCCGCCGTAGATGACGGCAGCAATGCCATGCTCCTTCAGGAGCTTCGTCCCGAAGCCACCACGCCCCGCCCAGGTGTCCACGAAGGTGAGCTTGCCGTTTTCGACGGGCACCGAGCAGATCGCCCCAATGTCCGATGCGAGGGCGGCCGGCCCGGTCGCCAGGATGCGCGGTGCGGTCTGGTACCGGGGGGAGAACCGCTCGAACACGTGGTCCAGGAGGGCGTAGACGCCGGTCCGGCCCTCCCTCCACACCCGCGGCAGGTCCACGGCCTGCAGCTCCACCTCGATCTCCTCGCTGCCCTGCCGGTTGAGCACGAGCACCGACGGCGTGCGCGCAGTCCCCACGATGGAGACCATGTTGATGCCCAGGTTCTCGAAGACGAGAGCGGCCCCGCCCATCGAGGAGACGAAGAACCCGCCCCAGCAGGGTGAGAAGCCGGTGAACACAAGTCGGTTCGAGCCCGGGAATATCGATCCTGCAAGCAGCCCGGTGCCGATGTTGAGCGAGTTGAAGCGGCCCGAGAGGTGCAGCCCCAGGTCCACGGGCCCGAAGAAATCGCCCACCCGGTAGCGCTGCATCCGGTAGTACCCGGTGGCCGCGTCGACGAACAGGACCTTCTGGCAAGCTTCGACCATCCGCGCGACCCTCCCACCACCGAGTATACTTGCCGCATGGTACGCGAGACTCTCGACCCGGTGGCTGTGCTCGCCGAGGCTGGCTCCGAGGATCCGGCCGAGCTTGCCCGGCGTGGAATCGACGCGGCCCGACGCCAGGACTACGAGCGCGGGTACATCCTCCTCAAGGAAGCCTACGACCGCCACCAGCGCATCGGCGAGAGCAAGCCCCTGGCACCCATCCTCTCCTTCTACGGGCTCTGCGTGGCGATGCACCGGGCCCGCTACCGGGAAGGAGCCCAGTTTTGCCAGGCCGCCATCGACCGCGAGTTCTTCAAGGCGGAGTACTACTTCAACCTCGCCCAGGTCTGGGTGGCGGGCCGGTCCCGGAGCCGGGCCATCGAGGCGATCCACCGCGGCCTCTCGGTCGAGCCGGGCCACGTCGGGCTGAAGGAGCTCGAGGAGGAGCTGGGACGACGGCGCCCCCCTGTCGTCCGCTTCCTCGGGCGGAGCAACCCCGTCAACGTCTCGCTGGGCAGGCTCCGACACCGCGTGCTCGGACCGCCGACCAAGTAGCGCTTCCGCGCCGTGCACGGCATCAGCCCCCCTGCAGCCCGCGCCCTCTGGACCGGGAACGTCGGCCGTCTCCTGCTGGCGCTGCTCGCCGGCACGGCCGCGGTCCGTCTGGCCCTCGCATGGCTGTGTCCCGGCTTCGTGGGCGGTGACGACGTCGAGATGCTGGAGGCCGCGTTCCGAGCCGCCCGGGGCCTCCACTTCACCCCATGGGAGATCCGGAACCTGCTGGTGCCCGAGGTCCTCGTGGCGCCCGCCCTGCGCGTGGCCGGCTTCCTGGGGGCTCGCGACCCGTCCAGCCTCGTCCTCGTCGGGCGTCTCCCGTTCGTGGCCCTGGCCTCCCTCAACGTGCTCCTGCTCTTTCTCCTCGCCCGCCGGTTCCGCCTCGACGAGCAGGCGTCCCTCGCGGCGGCCAGCCTGTACGCCCTCCACTGGCTGCCGCTCGGGTACGGCGCCACCACCTATCCCCGCACCGCTGCCGTCACCTGCCTTCTCGGGGCAGCACTGCTGGCCTGCGAGGAGCAGGCTCGTGCCTGGCGCCTGGTGGGAGCCGGCAGCCTCGTGGCCGTGGCGTTCGCGTGCCGCTACAGCGAGGCGGTCTTCCTGCTCCCGGTCGCCCTTCTGGCCGCAGCCAGGAGCCCCGGACGATCCGTGCGGGCCGCCCTCCTGGTGGTGCTGGGCTTCGGCGCCGGCGCCATCGTCGCCGTGGGTGTCTGGGACTGGCTGACCTGGGGTCGGCCGTTCGCCAGCCTGACGGCCTTCGCCCGCTACACCCTGGCGGACCGGGCGTCATCGTCCCGGGTTGCCAGCCAGCCTCCCTGGTGGTACCTGCAGCGTCTGCCCTTCTGGCTACCCCTGACCCTCCTGCCCGGGCTCGCCCTCACGGTGCGCCGTCGCCAGTGGTGGCCGTTGTGGGGGTGGGTCCTGCTTCCACTCCTGGCACTCTCGGTGATCCACCACAAGGAGCTCCGGTACCTGCATGGCGTGCTGCCGCCACTCATGCTGTTGGCGGCATTCGGCTTCGACTCCCTCCGCCGGCGCGTGCGCCCGGTGCTGGCCGTCACGCTGGCGGTCGTGTCGGTCCTGTGGGGGATGCTCGGCCTCCGGTTCCTGACCCGAACCACGGGTCCGGCCGTCGAGGCGGCGGCGCACATGGTCGCTGCGGGGCCCGGCGAGGCCGTCGTGCTCTCCCAGGCCTGGGCGTACGGTCACCGGCTGCTGCTCGGCAACGCCGTCGGCGTACGCGACGTGGCGACTCCACCTTCCGTCGTGGAGCTGGCTGCGGCCGTTCCAGGCGCGGCCTGGGTGGCGCTCTACGCGAGCGACCTGCGGGCCGACCCGTCCCTGGCAACCTGCCTGCAGGGCCAAGGCTTCGAAGAGCACCGCACCTTCGCGTGGGCTCGGGGTCGCGCCGTCACACTCTGGCGAAGCAGGATTGCGCCGTAGCTACCGGCCGAACAGGATTCGCTCCGCCACCGCCTCGAGGGCCGCCGCGCTCGCCGGCTTCGACATGAAACCCCCGGCGCCATCGACCACGGCCTGGTCGAGGCGCTGGTTGGTGGTAGGCGCCCCGGCCAGCCCGGTGAGGAAGAACACCCCCCGGGCGGCCTCGGGGTACTGCTCCTTCAGTCGGTAGAACGTGTCGATACCATCCACATCCGGCATGTCGACATCCATGAACACGAGGTCCGGCACCTGGCTGGCGGAGCGCGCCAGCAGGGATGGCCCGTCCGGCAGCGCCTCCACCACCACGTCACCGGCCGCGACCAGCCTCTCGTACATCGCTTCGAACGCTTCGCGCAACGCATCGCGTACTGCGGGAATGTTGTCCACGATGACTATCAGCTTGCCCATGCCCACTCCTCCCGGCACCCCTGAGCGGGTCGCCGACTCGAGCTGATGCCTGGATCGTTCCGCGCTCCGGACCACTCCCGTGCCGTGGTCGCACGCATATCTTACACAAAGTTGAGCCGCTTGCAGCACCCTCGGGGCTCCGTTCTTCCCTCTCGCCCCGCAGGGGGAGAGGACCGGGGTGACGGGGTGCACGCTCCTGGTGCTGAGAGAGAAAGGACCCCTCACCCTGCCCTCCCCCGCTTCGCGGGGCGAGGGGGCAAGCAAGGTGGTGTATCGGCCTGCGGGGCAAGGGGACCGGAGATGTGGCACTTGAAGAGTCGGACGCTGCACGAGGCTGGGTCGGTTGCCTGGTGGCTTCAGGACTGGCTGCGGGTGGCGGTTCGCACGGAGTCGGCCGTGAAGAGCAGCAGGCGAGCCGGATCGGACCCGGCAGCAGGCGTGAACCGGAGGGTTCCTCTCGTCGCGGCCGCCAGTGTGACCTCGCCGCAGGGTCCAGCCAGCAGGGCCCCTTCCCCCACCCCCGGCCAGACGAGGTAGGGACCTCCGTCCTTCTGCATCACGTTGACCGCGGTCTCCCCGTCGCGGTAGGCACCGTCGAGCGCTGCGAGCCACAGCGTGTCAGGGCATGGCGGGCCCTCCCGCCGGAACTCGATCGGCGCGACGGCGGGCTCGAACGGTACCAGTACCTCGGTGGGCCAGGAATCCCCGGCGCTGCTGAACGTCACCTTGAGGTCCTCGAAGCTCGGATCATCACTTGTCCCGACGTTGAACGTCTCGAAGTGCCAATGATCGAGAGGTGAGCGGATACCGTTGAAGACCATGCACAACCGTCCGTCCTCGAGGCCCACCGTGAGCACGCCGTAGCCCTCGTTCGCATACCGCCCGACGTACGACGCGAGGGGAAATGCCGGCGCCGTGCCCGCAACGCGGCGGTTTGCCTGCACCGCCTTCACCTTCTCGCGAGCGCCCCGGGCGCCCTCGCGGGCTCGCGAGGCCCGGCTGATCCAGTCCTGGGGAGTGAGCCGGAACAGACGGTCCGCGACAAGGCGGACGATCGCCTCGGGGAGGCTCGTGGCGCCCAGGTTCGTGAGGACGACCACACCATACCCCTGGTTTGGGAAGAGGGTGACCAGGGCCGTGAAGCCGTCGAGGTTGCCACCGTGGTACACGCGCATCCGACCCCGGTAGGTGTCGACGAACCAGCCCAACCCGTAGTAGGGCTGGGTCAGCTCCCGCCCGCTGACGTTCATGTGGGTCGGCGTGATGGGGCGGAACAGGGCCGTGAGGGTACCGGGGTCGACGAGCTGCTGCCCTCTCCACTCGCCGCGTCCCAGGAGCATCTGCGCCCAGCGCGCCAGGTCATTGACCGACGACCACAGCCCTCCGGCAGGGGCCACGGCCGAGGCGTCCCGGAAGTCCACCTGCAGCACCTCGTCGCCCCGGCCGCGGTTGGGCCGGGCGAAGTCCCCCGCCTGCTCGGTGGCTTCCACCGTGAAGAACGTGCGGGACATCCCGAGGGGATCGAGGATGCGGGAGCTCACGAGATCTTCCCAGGACTGCCCCGAGGCCACTTCCGCGAGGTGGCCAGCCGCCACGTACATGAGGTTCGAGTACTGGAACTTGCCGCGAAAGCGGCCAGAGGGCTGCAGGAACCGGAGCCTTGCCACCAGCTCGCTGCGACTTGGCGACACGTGCCCGAACCAGACCGCATCATGCCGCGGCACACCCGTGCGATGGGTCAGCAGGTCCGCCACCGTCGCGCGTTCGGTCGCCAGCGGGTCCTGGAGCTGGAACTCCGGGAGCACGTCGCGCACCGGCGCGAAGAAGTCGACCTTGTGCTCGTCCCAGAGGGAGGCGAGCACGAACGAGGTGAACGGCTTGGTGGCGGAGCCTATCGGGAAGACCGTGTCAGCGCTGACCGGCAGCCGCTCGCCGACGTCCCTCCAGCCGTACCCCCTGGCCAGGAGGACCCGGTCCTGAGCGACCACGGCAATCGCCAGACCCGGGACGGCCAGGGTGGTGAGGGCGGACTCGATGTCCTGGTCGATCCCAGCCAGGGCCAGGTCCGACTGGGCTGCGCCGGCCACGGCCAGCCCCAGGGCCGCCACCGGAGGCACGTCGAGGAACTCGCCCGCCGGGGACGATCCGGAGGCTGCAGCCAGCCCGACCACTGCCACCAGCAGCACCCGGACCGCGCCCCGCCTCAGGTCAGACATTGACACAACTCCACTCTTCTAGAATGCACCCACGTGTCAAGTCCTTCCCGCCCCCCCACCCAGGCCTCAGGCCTCGGACCTCAGGCCTCAGGTGAGAAAGGCCTCAGGATCTCCACCCACCCCACCGCCCGGCCTCGGGCCAGTTGTGTCTGTCAAGTGCTGCAAATTGGGTTGGGG
>JALOLB010000225.1 GCA_025456225.1 Thermoanaerobaculaceae bacterium | reverse complement strand
CACCAGCGACCCGCAGTCCCTCGCCAAGGCCATTGTCGACCTGGAAAAGGAGATGCGGGCCGCCGCCAAGCGGCTGGAGTTCGAGCAGGCCGCCGCCCTGCGCGACCGCATCAGGGAGCTGCGATCGCAGCAGATCCTTCCACGATAGTCGGGAGTCGAGAGTTGAGCGCGCCCCCTCCAGGCCGGAAAGGTGCTGACTCTCACCCGCTCTGCCCGGCCTCTCCTGAAGCAAGGCCGGGCTGTGGTCCGGTCGACGGGCAGGAGCTGAGCGGCTCTCGGCTCTCGACTGCCTTCCGGGGAGCTGTGGCCTCTCCATCTCGCGCGCCGAATCGTCGGCGCCACGCCGAGGCGACGCGGGTTGCCGCCTGTCGAAACACGTGTCGGCAAGGAGCGCAGCCAGCAAGAGAAGCGTTTCAAGGGTCTTTCCGGCTCTGGGGGGCCGTGTCGAGAGAGCCATCGGCACCCAGCTCGGTTGCGGCTTTCTCATGGGGCTTCGCCCGCGTGTGGTGCGGCACCTGCGGAGCTGGACTCCTCCCGACCTCGTGGTGAAAGGGTCGTGGGCTGTGCCGGTACCGCCCGACCGTGCGCGCCGCGGCGCTCGGTGCCTTCCGGCGACCCTTCGGCAGCTTTGACAGCGCCTCCCGCCGGTGTATACCCTCGGTGGGGTGAGAACGCGAATCCCCAGCCTCTGGCAGGAGAATGACGACATGGCCGAACCGAAAGACCGACCTTCGCTCTGGGCCATCGGCGGGCTCTCGGTCCTGATCCTCTTCCTCGAGATGGCACTCATCCGCTGGGTGAGCACGGAGATCCGGGTGTTCGCCTACCTGCAAAACGCCGTGTTGGTGGCTTCGTTCCTCGGCCTGGGCCTGGGGTGCCACCGAGCCGGGGCACGGTCCCACGTACTGTGGTCCGTGCTGAGCGTGACGCTCATAGGCCTGGTGATTCGCGACCCGCTTCACTGGGAGCTGGCCGAGGCAATGAACCAGGGCCTGTCGGCCTTTCAGGACGCAGTGGTCTGGGCCAAGGACCGTGGCCTCTTTCCGCTTCGAACCTATCTCCTCGGAGCGTTGGTCAGTTACTCGGTGGCCCTCACCACCATCCTGCTGGGAGCGGTGGCTACGGCGTTCTTTCCTCTCGGTCAATGGCTCGGACGCTGGTTGTCGGCCCACCCCCAGCCCATCAGGGCCTACACCGCGAACATCGTCGGCAGCATCGGGGGCATCGCCCTGTTCGAGGTCGCCACCATTGTAGGTTCCCCTCCCTGGGTGTGGCTCGCTGTCTGCGGGGTGGGGCTCATGGCACTGGCTTTCCTCCCTGAAAGCACCCGCACGTCCCGCGTCGTGGCGTTTCTTCTTGCGGGTGTATTGCCACTGCTCGTTCGTGTGCCCAGTGCTGCGCCCACCATCTGGTCCCCCTACCAGAAGCTGACTCTCACAGAGCTGTACGGACCTGACACCCCAGTCCGTGGCGGCAAACCATGCGGGGTCAACATCGAGGTGAACAACGGTGTGTACCAGGTACTCCTGAACCTCGATCCCCGGCACATCCAGGCAGATCCAGAGCTGTATCCCCCGGCGGAAGTCCCCACCTCGCACTACATCTACCCGTACAGCATCGTGCCCCGGCCCCGGCGAGTCCTCGTGTTGGGAGCAGGTGCCGGCAACGACGTCGCGGCGGCCTTGTTCGCCGGTGCCGAGACCGTGCGGGCCGTGGAGATCGATCCCGTGATTGCACGCTGGGGGGAAGAGGTGCACCCCAACGCTCCGTATCGCTCCTCCAGAGTCAGCCTCGTGGTTGACGACGCTCGTGCCTTCCTCCGCCAGGATCAGGGTCAATACGACCTCATCTGGTTTGGGCTGCTCGACTCCCACACCACCGCCTCGGCGTACACCAGTGTGCGCCTGGACCACTTCGTCTACACACGGGAGAGCCTCTCCGACGTCAGGCGCCTCCTCGCGCCTGGCGGTGTGGTCGTGCTCTTCTTTGAGCCGCAGACACCCTGGATCGCAGATCGCCTGGCGTCTCTGCTGCGCGAGACCTTCGGCTCGATGCCCCTCGGCATGCGCGTGTTCTCGAGCACGTCGTGCCTCGGCTTCGGAGGACTCATGCTGGTGGCAGGAGACGCTCCGGTGTTGTCGGAGGTCCGTCAGCGCGTGCTCCGCGACCCTCTCATGGCAACGCGCTTGATTCCCGACGAGGCGTGGCCCCGCCAGACCGTCCTGACCACTGACGACTGGCCCTACCTCTATCTCCAGCGTCCCTCGATTCCCAAGTACCACCTGATTGTGGGGGCAATCTGTCTTGGGCTTGGCGTCGCACTCCGGCGCCGCGTGCTTCCGGGCGGCGGCGGGCTCGACGTGCCGATGTTGCTGCTCGGCATGGCCTTCATGTTGCTCGAGGTCTCCGCGGTGAACCGCGCAGCACTGCTGTTCGGCACGACATGGACCGTCAATGCGTACCTGGTCGCGGCCATCATGATCATGATCTTGCTCGCAAACCTCATTGCCAGCCTGAGACCGGGCCTGCGACTGGGTTGGCCTTTCACTGGGCTGTGCCTCAGCCTGGTCTTGATGGCACTCGTGCCCGCAAGGGTCTTCGCCGTGCTGCCTCTTTCGCTCAGGGTGGTTCTCGGTGGTGGTTTCCTTGCGTTGCCGGTGCTCTTTTCCGGGTTGATCTTCGTATCCGTTTGGGCGCGTGCCGACCGCAAGGACCTGGCCCTCGGGAGCAACATTCTCGGTTCGCTGGTTGGAGGCGTGGTCAGCATGCTCTCCATGTTGATAGGTTTCAACGCACTCACATGGCTCACCGCAGGGTGCTACCTGCTGGCCCTGCTGCTGCTCCTGCGCCGCAGGGACGGTGGCCGGCACGTGGTGTCGCCCCGCGATGCGGTCGCGCATCATTGAGAGTCGACGCAACCCACCGGAGTCCCCTAAAACGGGGGCTCGCCGAGGGGTCTCCCCTCCGCCAGGCTGGAAACAGGCCAGCCCGACCAGACAATTGTGCCCTGTCCTGTGCCGCCTTCGGTGTGCGCTCTGTGCAACCTGCGAACGACCTCCACAAGGAGGACTCCCGCCCGAGCTCCACCCGGTGTGCAGTCTCCGTTCTTGGACCAGGTGTCGAGCAGATCGACTGAACGCTTGAACGCCGAGTTGCCCGGTGCCGGGTCGGGGTCCACGCAGGAGGAACCCAAACGCTCGGCCTGGAACCGGTCGGCGGTCCCGGCGATGCTGGAGCCAGGCCGAGCCCGGATTCGGCGAAACCGGACGGTTCCCGACTCTCTACTCGGCGCTCGGCTCGCGACTGTCTTCCTGGGGGATTCAGGCGAGCTGGCGGCCGATGAAGCTCATCAGAAGCGCGCGATCGGCATCGCTGATCGCCGTGAACTCCACCCCGAGCTCGACCGCACCCTCGGTCCGGCGGGGGGAGGCGGGGCGCACGTACGCGACCCGGCCACGGGCGCGGCAGACCCCGTCGTCGAGCTGCACCTCCATGTCGAAGAGCGAGTCCTGCTCGGCCACCAGGTCAGTGACGATCAGCATCCCCGTGACGGAGATCTTCTTGACCTCGAACTCATACTCCGTGTTGAGGTTGATCGTGTCCTCGAAGCGTGCCCGGAAGCGGCCGCAGACTCGCGTCTGCACCGAGACCACGGCAGCCGACTTGAGGAACGACATGACCTCCTGGGCCTTGTCCGTGAGGACGCCCTCGAACTGCAGCCCGGAGACGTAGACGATCTGGCCCTCGCCGCTCGACGGTGGCTTGGCCTGCCGGAGCTGGCACCACACGACCGTGGCCGTGAGGGGCACGGCCAGCTCGTCGTCGTGCTGGAGCCTGAGGGAGTAGGTGCGGCCGAGGCGCAGCCGGGTGTCGGTCTCGACCGCCATGCCGGTCAGGCTCATGTTCAGGATCCGCGCCTCGCTGCTGAGGAGGATCGTACCCCGCACGTCCTGCACCGCGTAGCGATGATTGTGCCGCCGCTCCTCCATGCGCGCCTCCAGCCTTGATCAGGTCCATTCTATCCCGCATTTCCTCCAGCGGTCCGGCCACACGACCGCGGCTCACACGGCGCGCAGCCGGCTGGGGGAGCGCGACTGCAGGTTCAGCAGGAGCTCCCTGCAGGCCTCGCTCGGGAGCGGGCGGGCGAACAGGAATCCCTGCATCTGATCACACTGCTGGCGCCGGAGGATCATGCGCTGCTCCTCGGTCTCGACGCCCTCGGCCACGACGGTGAGGTGAAGACTGTGGCCGAGCGCCACCATGGCGGCCGTGAGGGCGGCAGCCTCGGGGCCGTGGCCGAGATCGCGGATGAATGACTGGTCGATCTTGAGCGTGTCGATCGGGAAGGTGCGCAGGTACGAGAGGGAGGAGTAGCCGGTGCCGAAATCGTCGAGAGCGATGCGGATGCCGACTTCCTTGAGCGTGCGCAGCACGTTGCGGGTGGACTCGACATCCTGCATCGCCACGGTCTCGGTCACCTCCAGCTCGAGACTGTCCGCGGGGAGGCCGCTGGTCATGAGCGCCTCGGTGATGGTGGCCAGCAGTCGCGGATGCCGGAATGTGCGGGCGGACAGGTTCACCGCCATGCGCAGCTCTGCAAGGCCCTCCGCGTGCAGGTGACGGAGCTCCCGGCAGGCAGTGCGCAACGCCCAGAGGTCGAGACCGTCGGTGAGCCCCAGTGACTCGGCGAGGGGAAGGAACTGCCCCGGGTTCTGGAGGCCGTGCTCCGGATGCTGCCAGCGGAGGAGCGCCTCCAGGCACACCATGTTGCCGCTGGCAAGGCTCACGACGGGCTGGTAGTACAGCACGAGCTCCCCTGCGGGCAGAGCCTGCCGCAGCCGAGCTTCCTCCGCCATGCGACGGGCCGGCAGAGGCTCGGCCTGGCCGGCCCACGAGCGTCTCAACCCGGGGCCTTCCGCCCTGGCCTGGGCGAGGCTGGCGCTGGCGCGGCGGAGGAGTGTCTCGCCGTCGTCACCGTCCGACGGGAACCAGGCCGTGCCGGCCGAGATGGAGGTGACGACCTGATGGACGCGAAGCTCATAGGGTTCCCCGAGCCGCCGCTGCAGGCGCTCCACGGCCTCGGCGAGCGCCGGCTCGGTGACCATGCTCGGCAACACGAGGGCGAGCTCATGGCCTCCGAGGCGGGCGGCCGTGTCCCCGTCGCGAATCTCCTGCTTGAGGCGCTGGGCGGCCGCCCGCATCAGCTCGTCGCCGGCCGCGTACCCGAGCGTCTCGTTGACCACCTTGAGGCGGTCCAGGTCGAGCACCACGACAGCCAGCCCTTCACCGCTCCGGCGGGCCACCGCCAGCGCCTGCTGGAGACGGTCCAGCAGCAGCTTCCGGTTGGCCAGACCCGTCAGTGGGTCGTGGAAGGCCAGGCGCTCCAGCTCCTCGCTGGCCGTCACGACGCGGAGCTGCTCTTCCTCGAGTAGCCAGATGGTGATCCCCAGGGCGATCAGAGCCTGGAGGAAGACCTCCACGTACCCGAGGTAGATGCTGTAGCGGGGAAAGGCCGAGGCGCCCTGAAGCTGCAGCAAGGCAGCCCCGAAGTACTGGGCCTGTTGGAGGCCGTATGCGACGAACGCCCCGCAGAGGACCCGGCGGCCCATGCGGCCCTCGCGGTGCGAGACTCGCCAGATCACCCACGCCGCTGCGACGAAAGCGATGCCGGTCAGCAGGGAACGGATGCCCACCCGCACCATGAAGCGCATGGCACCGGTGCCGCCGACGCCCACGAACAGCATCGAGGACGTCGCGCCTGCGGCGGCGGCGAGCACAAGCCAGAGGCTGATGCGGCGCTGGGTCATGGGCAGGGCCCGGGCGATCTCCCATGCGCCGACCAACAGCCAGCCCGCCTGCAGGTAGGAGCATGCCAGCGAGAGGCTGGAGAGGGCGAGGCGCAGCGGGTGGCCCGGGCCGAGCTCGGTGGCCAGTGCCAGGGAGGAGGCGCCGGTTGCCAGGTAAACGGCCAGCGCCCACCAGCTCCACGCCCAGTGAAGCAGGTGGTCACGCCGGTAGCGCCGGTGGAAGACGACGAGGAAGGTAGCCAGGAGGACCGCGACGGCAGCCTGGAGAAGGTAGGTCGCGAAGACGGTGGCGGAGCCTCCGGGCATCACGACTGATTGTACTGTGTTGCCCGTTGGCGGATCAGCGAATCAGGGGATCAGCTTGCAGAACCCACGGCGCTCCGCTCCTCCCCCTCTCCCCGCTCCGCGGGGCGAGGGGACCGCAGTGGTGACCCTTGAGAAGTCGGATTCTGCAAGCGGCTCAGGGGCTCAGCGAAGAAGGAAGCCAGCGCACGGTGGGACCTGCTTCTCGCCGAGGTGCTGATGAGCAGACA
>JALOLB010000224.1 GCA_025456225.1 Thermoanaerobaculaceae bacterium | reverse complement strand
ACCCACCCGACCGCCTTAAGGCCTCGGGCCTCAGACCTCAGCTCCCCCGCCCGCCCAGGCTGCAGTCTCGTGAACCTGGGCCGGCTACAATCAGCGCATGGATCGTGACCAGCTCGTGGCCTACCTCGACGACCTCCTCGACGTGGACGACGTTCAGGACGCGTCGCTCAATGGTCTGCAGGTCTCCGGCCGGCCGGAGATCCGGCGGCTCGCCACAGCGGTCTCGGCGTCCGCGGAGCTGTTCGTGCAGGCGGCGGCCTGGGGTGCCGACGCAGTGCTCGTGCACCACGGCCTGCTCTGGAGGGACGACGAGCCGCCGCGCCTGGTGGGCTCGTTTCGGGAGCGGGTGCGGCTGCTGCTCGACAACGATCTGAGCCTGCTCGCCTATCACCTGCCCCTCGACCGACATCCGGTCCACGGGCACGCCGCGGTGCTGGCGCGCGGCCTGGGCCTGGACCGGCTGGAGCGCTTCGGCTACTTCAGCGGCGTCGCCCTCGGCTTCGCCGGGGTGTTCGGGGACCCGATCACCGTCGAGGATCTGACAGCGCGTGTGAGCAAGGCATGTGGCCAGGAGCCTCAGGTGTTCGCCGGCGGCCCGCCGATGGTTGCATCGGTGGGGATCGTCACGGGTGGCGCCCCGCACGGCTTCGACGAGGCGGTCACCGACGGCCTCGACGCCTACATCACCGGCGAGGCGCGGGAGTGGGTCCTGCACCGGGCCGCGGAGGACGGTGTGCACTACATTGCTGCCGGGCACTACGCCAGCGAGCGCTTCGGCCTGTGGTCGCTCGGCGAGTTTCTCACCCGGCGCCAGGGACTCGAGGTCCAGTTCTTCGACTTCCCGAACCCGGTCTGACCCCCTCCCCCCACCCAGGCCTCGGACCTCAGACCTCAGGCCTCGGGCAAGACAGGCATCAGGCCTCGGACCTCAGGCCTCGGGCAAGACAGGCCTCAGACCTCAGGCCTCAGGCAAGACAGGCCTCAGGCCTCGGACCTCAGGCCTCGGGCAAGACAGGCCTCAGGCCTCGGACCTCAGGCAAGACAGGCCTCAGGCCTCGGACCTCAGGCCTCAGGAATAACAGGGAAGAGCTGGGAGGGTGGGGGAGCTGAGGCCTGAGGCCGGGTGGTTGGGCGGGTGGAAAACCTGAGGCCTGGGTGGCAGGGTGGGGGAGCTGAGGCCTGAGGCCGGGTGGTTGGGCGGGTGGAAAACCTGAGGCCTGGGTGGCAGGGTGGGGGCTATGTCCTCGCTTGCTCCTCGAGGAAGTCGTGGAACTCCGACTCGTAGAGCGAGAGCAGCACGGCGCCCAGGCCGAAGATGAGCGGGCCGTAGACGAGCCCTGGCAGGCCGAAGAGCTGCATGCCCCCGAGGACCGAGAAGAAGATCCACAGCGTCGACATCTCGGCCTCGCCCTTCATGAGCAGGGGGCGCAGGAAGTTGTCGATGGAGCCGACGCCGATGCCGCACCAGACGGCGAGGAACACGGCCATGCCGGGATGGCCGGTGAAGGCGAGGAAGACGCAGGCCGGACCCCAGACGAGAGTGGTGCCGATCAGGGGGATGAGGCTGGCAAAGGCCATGATCGTGCCCCAGAAGAGCCCCGGCAGCCCGCAGATGGCGAGGCCGATGCCGCCCACGATGCCCTGGGCCGCGGCGGTACCGAAGGCCCCCAGGATTGCGGAGCGGGACACCCCCTTGATGCGGGCCAGGAGCATCTCCTCCTGGGAGGCGCGGAGCGGGAAGAGGCGCCGGAACGAGGTCAGCATCTCCTCCCCGTCCTTGAACACGTAGAAGAGCACGAACAGGAAGAGCAGGAACTGGCCGAGGATGGCGCCGGTGCCCGAGAGGATGGCGCCGCCCTTGGCGAGCAGCAGGGCCCCGAGCTTCTGGGATGCGCCGAGGATGAGGGCCTTGACGTCGAGACGCTGGGGATCGACGAGCGGGAAGTAGCGGTTGGTGAAGGACGCAAAGCGCTCGGCCCAGGGCTGCTGGAGCAGGCGGTCGAGGTTGCCGTCCCGCACCCAGGTCTGGATCCCCTCCACCGACTCCATCCCCTGGCTGACGAGGGCGATGCCCACGAGGGCGAGGGGGCCGAGAATCGCCACGACCACAAGCAGCAGCGAGAGCAACGCGGCCAGGGAGCGACGGCCGCCGAGGCGTCTGCGGAGCCAGCCGCACACGGGGTGCAGCAGGGAGCCGAGGATGATGGCGAGCAGGATCGGGTTCAGGTACGGCCTGATGACCCGAAAGCCCAGGAAGAGGGTTGACAAGAGCAGGATCACGAGGACGACTCGCCCGCGGGTCGGAGACGATGTCACGGCGCTCATGCCGCAGAGCTTATCCCATCGCACGCTGAACGCGTAGCGGCCGATGGCCATCGGCCGCCTCGGACCCCGGACCCCGGATCCCGGACTTGCGCTACTCTTATGCCGCCCATGCGGTGCGGGCAGACCTTCGGCACCGGCGCCAGCCGGAGAAAGGACCTCCCGTGGAGATTCGCGACAACGCCGTCATCAGGCCCCCCCAGGGTCCCCTGGATCCCGACAACCTGCCGTTCGGCCGGACCTTCTCGCCCAACATGTTCATCATGGACTGGGAGGATGGACGCGGATGGTTCGACCCGCGGATCGTCCCCTACGGACCGATCTCGCTGGCGCCTGCTGCCATGGTGTTCCACTACGGCCAGGAGATCTTCGAGGGGTTGAAGGGCTTCCGTCACCCCGACGGGTCCGTGCACCTGTTCCGCCCGGAGCGCAACGCCGCCCGCCTCAACCGCTCGGCACGCCGCATGTCGATGCCGGATGTGCCGGTGGATCTCCAGATCGAGGCCATGTGCAAGCTCGTCGATCGCGACCGGGACTGGGTGCCGCCCCCGGAGGGTTCGCTCTACGTGCGACCGACCATGATCGCCTCCGAGGAAGGTCTCGGCGTGCACGCTTCCAAGAAGTACATGTACTTCGTGATCACCGGGCCGACCGGGCCGTACTTCCGGACCGGCGGACGGGCGCTGCGCATCATGGTGGCGCGGGACTGGGTGCGGGCCGCGCCCGGGGGTACCGGCACGGCCAAGACCGGCGGCAACTACGCCGGCTCGATCCTGGCCGGAGTGGTGGCGCGCGGCAAGATGTGCGATCAGGTGCTGTGGCTCGACGCCGTGGAGCGCCGCCACGTCGAGGAGGTGGGGGCTGCCAACGTCATGTTCGTGATGGACGGCGTCGTCACCACGCCGCCGACCACGGGCACGATCCTCGAGGGCATCACCCGGGAGTCGGTCGGCATCCTCTGCAAGCAGCTCGGCCTGCCGTTCGTGCAGCGCCACCTCCACATCGAGGAGGTGTTCCAGACGCTGCAGAGTGGCGACTGCACCGAGATGTTCACCACCGGCACGGCGGCGGTGGTCTCGGCGATCGGCGAGCTCCAGGACGGGGACACCACCTACAAGGTCGGCGACGGCGGCGAGGGCCCGGTGGCGAGGAAGCTGCGCGAGGCGCTGACCGACATCCAGTTCGGAAGGGCCCCGGACACGCTCGGCTGGCTGGTCAAGATCTGACCCCCACCCGGCCGGTCGAGAGTCGAAAGTCAAGAGTCGAGAGGCCTCCGCCCGCCCAGGGGACAGGTGGGGACGCTGGCCGCGTGCTGGTTTCCGCGAGCCAGAAGCCGGCACTCTCGGCCTCGTGTCGGTGGGCTCAGGTCCGTCTTCTGAGGGGGTTTGACGGGTCCTCTACTGACCGTCGAGTGCAGCGCGCACCTGCTGGAGGAGCGCCTGCGGGGTGAAGGGCTTGAGCAGCACCGGTGGGCGCTCCCCGGAAGACCCGACGCCTGCAAAGGGGTCGGAGCTGTAGCCGGTGCAGAAGAGCACCCTCGTGTCGGGGTGTATCGCCCGGAACGCGTCGTACACCCCCCGGCCGCCCTTCTTCGGCATGACCGAGTCGAGGACCAGCAGGTCGACCTCGTGGCCGCTCCGCGCCAGGATCTCCAGGGCCTCCTCGCCGTCCCTGGCGACGAGCACGGTGTACCCGGCATCCCGCAGGATCCTCGAGGCGAAGGAGCGTACCTGGTCGTCGTCCTCGGCCAGGAGGACCGTCTCGTCCCCCCGGGGAGCGTTCCAGGTGTGGATCTGCGGCTCGATGCCTCCCTGTTGCTCCCCCGCGCCGGCCGGGAGGTAGACCCGGAAGGTGCTGCCCCGGCCAGGCTCACTCGTGACCTCGACGAAGCCACCGTGCTGGTGGACGATGCCGTAGACGGTCGCGAGCCCGAGCCCGGTGCCCTTGCCGACCTCCTTGGTGGTGAAGAACGGCTCGAAGATGCGCTCCACCACCTCGGGCGGCATGCCGGTGCCCGAGTCCGAGACGGAGAGCACCACGTACTGCCCCGCGACGGCTCCGGGAGCGCGGGCGGCAGCGTCCGCGTCGATCGTCGCCAGGGAGGTCTCGATAAGGAGGGTGCCACCCTCCGGCATCGCGTCCCGGGCGTTGACGCAGAGGTTGACGATGACCTGCTCGATGTGGCCCGGGTCGGCGACGATCCGTGGCAGCTCCGGGTGGCTCGTGGTGCGGAGCTCGATGTGCTCCTCGATCATCCGCCGCAGCATCTTGGTGAGGTTGGCGATGAGCTGGTCGAGGTCGACGACCTCGGTGCGCATCGTGTCGCGCCGGCTGAAGGTGAGGAGCTGGCGCACCAGGGTCGAGGCACGGGCGGTGGCTCGCTCGACCTCGTGCAGCTCGTGGAGGGCGGCGTGTGCCGGCGGCAGCCTGTGCATGGCCAGCTCGAGATAGCCGGTGATGATCTGCAGGAGGTTGTTGAAGTCGTGGGCCACACCCCCGGCGAGCTGCCCGACGGCCTCCATCTTCTGGGCCTGGCGGTACTGCTCCTCGAGCCGACGCATCTCGGTGATGTCGAGCGAGGCGCCCAGCACGCCGACCACGGAGCCGTCGGCCGCGAACAGCGGCACCTTGTTGGTGTTGAACCAGACGGTGCGGCCGTCCGCCTGGAGCTGGGGCTCGACGATGCCGAGCTTGGGTCGTCCGCTGTCCATGACCTCCCGGTCGTCGGTCCGGTAGCCTGCGGCCTCGGTGTGCGCCCAGGGCAGGTCGAGGTCCGTCAGGCCGACGATCATGTCCGGCTCGCCGACCCCCGCGCCGCGTGAGAACGCCCGGTTGCAGCCCTGGTAGACGGACTCCCGGTCCTTCCAGAAGACGACGCCCGGGAAGTGGTCGAGGACGGAGCGCAGCATCTGCTCGCTGGTCCGCAGCGCCTCCGCCGACCGCTCGCGCTCCGTGACATCCCGGGCCGCCGCGTAGATGAGACTCCCGACGGGCGTCGAGCGCCACTCGAGGTGACGGTAGCTGCCGTCCTTGCAGCGATAGCGGTTGATGAAGTCGAGGACGTCCTCGGCCGCACCGAGGCAGCCCACGGCGGCCAGGGTGCCCTCCCGGTCGTCCGGGTGCACCAGGTCCATGAAGCTGTGCCCTTCCAGCTCCTCCCTGGCAAAGCCGAGGGTCCTCTCCCAGGCGAGGTTGACCCGGTGCAGGACCCCGGAGGTGTCGGCGATGCAGAGCAGGTCCCGGGCGACACCGAAGAAGCGGTCCTGCTCCTCGGTCTTGGCGCGGAGCGCTGCCTCGGCGCGCTGCCGCTGCACGATGCGCCACATCTCGGTCATCAGCAGGGTGAGCTGCCGCACGTCGGAGTCGTCGTACTCCGTGGCCTTGTTGCCGACGCCGGCCACGATGACGATGCGGCCGTCGTCGAAGACCGGCACGTTCATGTGCCGGGTCAGCGCCACGTGGCCGACGGGGATCCCCCTCCTCCACTGGCAGGGGGCGGCGTAGTCGTTGGTGATGATGGGCCGTCGCTGCCGCACGGCCTCGCCCCAGAGGCCCGTGGCTGCCACCTGGTACTCGATGGGCTTGTCGTCGATCGCGCACTCGGCCATGGCGCTCCGCGACCAGGCGTACATGGTGAGGACGGTCTCGTCGGCGTTCGCGAAGGCGATGTAGCCGACCGTGCTCTGGGTGAGCCGCACGGCCTCTTCCATGGCGAACGAGGAGATGTCCTGCAGCGAGGCGTTGACCATCGTATTGAGGCCGACCAGCGCCTCGAGGCGCGCCTCGTTGAGCCTCGCGGTGTCCTCCGCGCGCTTGCGATCGGTGATGTCCATTGCCACGACGAGCAGCGCCGGACGACGGGCGGCGCCGAAGCGGAATGGGATCCTGATTGCCTGCATCAGGCGGGACCGGCCCGTGGCGTCGGTGATCCGCACCTCCGGCGTCATCTCCTTGGTTCCCCTCCGGAGCACGGCCATGTCGTCCTGGTGGAGGCTCGTGGCCTCCCTGACCCGACTCGAGA